>CAVBQX010000006.1:23885-75695 GCA_963597755.1 Segatella copri | reverse complement strand
GGGACGGGGGGGCGAAAGCCAATCTCTATTTATTATATACCCATTCACAATTTTTCACCAAAAATCACTTTAAGGAGGCACACTCAACCATGAAGTCTACACGTCGCCCAAAAGGGGAGGGGTCAATCACATATCTACCTAATGGCAAAGTGCGTATAAGGGTAGAATTAGCCCCTGTTGATGGCAAGCGGCGATGGTTATCTGCGATTGCAGACACAAAGACACAAGCAGTTGCTAAACTAAAGCAACTACAGAGAGACAAAGAGGATAGTATATTACAACAAGAGACACAAAAAGACACAATAGAGTATCAAGCTATGGTATATATTGGTCACATAGAGGCACGAGGGCTGTCAGGGTCAAGTATAGAGATATTCAAGAAAGCCATAAACAGCCTAAAAAGAAATGCAGTTGACGTGCCTTTATCTAAAATAACCACTTCACATATCGACAAAATGCTGATACAATGGAAACAGAACAATTATGCCGGCAATACATACCACAACTATCTAAATGCACTTAATGGTTTTTTCAAGTGGTGTATAGAGCAAGAGTTAATCAGAAAGTCGCCTATTTCTTCTCTACATAAGGGCAAGAATATAGGCAGGGGACAGCCTACTGTTGTTGTCTTATCCCAAAAGGAGCATGAACACCTAAAAGCGTATTTGTCTAACCTTTGGGGGGATTGGAAAGAGAAGAAGATACTAAAGTATAGGTTTTATCCTTTGTATTGTCTTGCATATGAAACAGGCATGAGAGCAGGTGAGATTCTAGCCTTGACGTGGGATTGTCTAGACGCCGACAACAACACTATTACAGTTAAGGCAACTCTAGCAAGAGGTATTCATGAAAAGACTATTGTGTCTATACCCAAAACATCAGCAGGGTATCGCACGATAAAAATATCGGAAAAGACAACACAGCTTTTGCTAGAATTAAAAGTCTTATACACAGAAGACGTTCCCTATATCTTCCCTAATTATAACAGTGGACGCTTCTACCCTGTTTCTACCTTTGATTACACATGGAGACAAATAAAGAAAGGGGCTGACATTACAAGGCACTTACCTTTCCATTGGATAAGACACACAAACGCTTCTAACATGATACACAAGAATGTACCTATAGCTGTCATTACAGAGCGGCTAGGACATTCTAGCATTGCCATAACCTATAGGGTATATGGGCATATTTTGCAGGAATGTGAGGAAAGGAATATAGCTGTAATAGAGGCTTGATATTTCCCCACGTATCCGTGTGTTTCATAAAAATAAAAGACACAAAGTAAGTCACTATTGTGTCACAAACAACAGGTTTTACGAGGTGATACATTACTAAAACAATACAAGTTTATTATCTTGGGAATATAAAACACGTAATATCTATTGTATAACCAATATATAAAAATAGGGTACAATACTGTTAATATCTTTTTTACGGAGGTGAAGCTGCAGCCTTTGCCGGCAGGCGGGGTGGGCAGATATTTTTGGATTATCTCATTGTTTTGTTCAATGTTGTAGCAATATTATTTTTGGTAGCTTTGAACGGTTTTTTTGTTGCTTCGGAGTTTTCTATAGTTAAGGTGCGGCCCTCGCGGCTTGACGCACTGCTCAAGGAGGGCAACAAGCAGGCTGAAAATGCCAAGCTGGTGACGGAGCACTTGGATGCCTTTTTGTCGGTTACGCAGCTGGGCATAACGATTGCGTCGTTGGGTCTTGGCTGGATTGGCGAGCCTACTGTGGCGAAAATTCTGCATCCTGTATTTGATTTGGTGCATTTGCCGGCAAATATTGAGCATACTATTTCCTTTGTTTTGGGGTTTAGCGTGATCACAGCCCTGCACATCGTTCTGGGCGAATTGGTGCCTAAGTCGCTTTCTATCCAAAAAACAGAGCAGATAGTGCTGTTTGTTTCGGGTCCGCTTATTATGTTTGATAAGCTGATGTATCCTGCTGTATGGTTTTTGAACCACGTGGCCAACTGGACGCTGCACTGCTTTGGCGTAGAGGCTGCCAGTGAGGCCGACGAGGCACACAACGAGGACGAGATCCGTATTTTGATGGAAGAAAGCCATAAGCATGGTTATATCGATAAAACCGAGCTGACGTATCTGGATAATGTTTTTGACTTTTCGGATAAGCGCGCCAGCGACGTCATGGTACCGCGTACGGATATGATCTGCCTGTATCTGGAGGATTCCTGGGAGGATAATATCAAAACGGCACTGGAGGAGCGCATGACGCGTTATCCTATCTGTGACGAGGATAAGGATCATATTATTGGCTTTTTGCATATCAAGGATTTGTTGCGCTGCCTAAGTGCCGGCGAACGACCGAGCCTGCGCAGCCTGGCGCGCGAGGTGCTGCTGGTGCCTGAAACGCTGCCTATAAGCAAGCTTTTGCGCATGCTGCAGAAGCGCCGCAGTCAGCTGGCGGTTTTGGTTGACGAATATGGCGGTACTGCGGGCATGGTTACTGTCGAGGATATTTTGGAAGAAATCGTCGGTGAAATTCAGGACGAATTTGACGAGGAGCGTCCGGAAATTGAAGAAAAGGGCGACAAAAGCTATTCTGTGGATGGTAAGATGCTTTTGGACGAGATCAACGATGTGTTTGAGCTGGAGCTGGACACAGAAAACTGCGATACTATTGGCGGTTGGGTTTATGCCCAGATTGATTATCCGCCGAAGGTAGGGCAGAAGCTGCAGACGTCTGCCGCTATTTTTACAGTAGAAGAAATTGACAAGATGCGCATTGTGCGCGTGGGTATCCAATTGCTGCACGAATCACCCAAGGTGCATGAAGAGCTGCAGGAGGAATACCTGGAGGATGTAAAATAAGTATCAGGCCGGTGCCATAGGGTGCCGGCTTTTTGCATGCCTTGATACATGTTTGTCAGAAATGTGAAAAAAGTAGTTTACGCTTTTTGTGGAATGTGTTACAATATTTATATTATAGAATTATGTGACTTTTTGGATGTGATGTGACCTATGCAAAAAGAGTTGATTATGCACAAGCTGCCAACTGCCTTCTGCCACGCATCCACTGTATTGCGTTTGGCGGACGGCAGCCTGCTGTGCTGCTGGTTTGGTGGTACGCATGAGGGTGAGGCCGACGTGGGCATTTACGCCAGCAGACGCAATGGCGGCGTGTGGAGCGCACCGCAGCTATTGGCTGACGGCGCCGCTGCCAACTGGAATCCGGTGCTTTTTGCTGCTGCTGACGGCGGCGTGCTGCTGTTTTATAAGCAGGGGCAAAAGATTGCTGATTGGCAGACCTATGTTATGCGTTCCTGCGATGGTGGCAGCACCTGGAGCGAGCCCTGCGAGCTGGTTTGTGGCGACGTGAGCGGCGGGCGCGGACCTGTGCGCAATAAGCCTATACGTCTGAATGACGGGCGCATTTTGGCAGGAGCTTCTACCGAACGGGGACTTTGGCAGGCCTTTGCCGATATCAGCGACGATGACGGCAACACCTGGCACAAATCGGCACAGGTGGCGATTAGCGGACTGCAATATGCTGACGGAGAAAAAACGGCCGAAAGCAGTATTGCTGTCAGCCAGCAGTCGTTTTACGGGCGTGGCGTCATTCAGCCCAGCCTGTGGCAGAGCGCCGACGGCAGCGTGCATATGCTGCTGCGCAGCAGTGAGGGCTTTATCTACCGCAGCGATTCGAACGACAGGGGCCAAAGCTGGTGCAGTGCCTACGCATTGAAACTGCCTAACAATAACAGCGGTCTGGATCTGGTGCGTACGGATGGTGGCACACTCTATCTTGTGTGTAATCCTGTGGCGGCTAACTGGGGACAGCGTTCACCGCTCAGCCTGTTTAAATCGGCTGATGACGGGGAGACATGGCGCAGGCTGCTGGATTTGGAAACAGAGCAGGCAGAATTTTCTTATCCTGCAATTATAGCGGCGGGTGAAGGTGTCATCATCACCTATACATATAAACGCCAAAATATTGCCTGCGTAACGCTGGCAGCAGAGGATTTGCTTTAGTTTTTAATTTTTAATATAAGGAGATGTTGTGACATGAAGAAAATTTTAGTAGTGCTGATGGCAATGCTGACCATGGCTGCAGTGCTTGCCGGCTGCGGTGACAGCAAAAAGGCTGCCTATCCTGCTGACGGGGATATTTCCGTAATCATTCCCAAGGCTCCTGGCGGTGGCACTGATACCTCTGCCAGAGGCCTGATCCAGTTTATGGAAAAGGAATTAGCAGGCAGCAAGTTTGTGCCTGTAAATAAGCCTGACGGCGGCGGCGTCACCGGTATGGTGGAGCTGGCCAATGCTAAACCCGACGGACACACACTGGGTATGGTTACTGTAGAGCTGGCTATGTTCCCGCATCAGGGCAAGTGCAAAAATACCTATAAGGATTACGCCGCTATCTGTGCGCCTATTGCCGCTCCGGCAGCCTTGATTGTGCCGAAGGATGCTCCCTATAACAGTGTTGATGAGTTTGTTGCCTTCGCTAAGGCTAACCCCGGCAAGGTGCAGATGGGTAATTCCGGCATTGGCGCTATCTGGCATATTGCCGCACTTTCCTTTGAGGAGGAGTTCGGCGTGCAATTTAAGCACGTTCCTTATCCGAAGGGATCTGCCGACATTGCTGCTGCCCTGGCAGGCAAGCACATTGACGCAACCTTGGCTGATCCGTCTGTATTCAAGAGCCAGGTTGATGCCGGCAACTTAAAGATTTTGGCTGTGATGGCTGATACCCGCAGCGAAATTTATCCGCAGGTGCCGACCTTCAAGGAGTTGGGTCACAACATGACCGTACGCGCCTGGGCAGCATTAGTTGCACCCAAGGACACTCCTAAGGAAAAGCTGGAGACCTTGCGCGCTGCTGCTAAAAAGGTGTGCGAATCCAAGGAGTTTAAGGATTACTTTATGAAGCAGGGTATTGATCCTACCGCTATCATTGGTGCTGACGCAGACAAGATGATGGCAGAGGACCATGCTATGTATGAAAAGTTTCTTAAAAAAGCAAAATAACAGCTGACGCTGTGCAGTGATAAGTACCGCCGTTAACCTCGATTGAGGGAGATGGCGGTGCTTTTTATATAGACTGTTTTTCTTGCACTTGTTACACTAACTAATTTTATGTTATAATTATGTAGTTAAATTGTTGGAGGTATTGTGATGAAAAAATATTTTTTGCCTATCGGCAAGCGACAAGAGGAAGTGCTGCTACCAGAGGAGCACGTTATATATGATATTCATGGCAATCAGTCCACCGTGTGTGCTGACGTAGTTGCCGCTACTACCCAGGCAATCCGCAATCCTATCGGCACCAAGCCGCTACGCGAGATTGTCCATGCAGGCGAAACCGTAACCATCATCATCAGCGATATCACCCGTCTGTGCGGCACCAGCGATTTTCTGCCGGTGATTGTGGCAGAGCTGAACGGTGTGGGCGTAAAGGACGAGGATATTACCGTTGTGGTTGCCACAGGCACGCACCGCGGTCATACGCATGAGGAGAATATTACCGTCTGTGGCGAGGAGATGGTGCGTCGCCTGCGCATTATCCAGCACGACAGCCGCAAGAAGGAGGACATGGTGTCCCTTGGCAAAACCTCCTGCGGTAACGAGGTTGCCATCAGCAAGTATGTGGCTAGCGCTGACCGCGTTATTTTGACGGGCGCTGTAACACTGCATCCCTTTGCCGGTTTTGGCGGCGGGCGCAAGGCTGTTATGCCCGGTGTTGCTGCTTATGACAGCATTATGAAAAACCATTGCATGACCATGTCCCCGGTAGAGGGCTGTGGCTGCAACAAGGCCTGCGATGCCAGCCTGCTAGAGGGCAACCCCATTCACGAGGATATGTACGAGGCCTGCGCTTTGCTGGACCCCGACTTTTTAGTGAACACAGTCTTCACCCCTGACGGTGAAATCAGCGAGGTTGTTGCCGGTCATTGGTTTGAAGCATGGCAGCAGGGCTGCAAGGACCTGCTGGCAATGGGCGGCGTGCACATTAAACAGCTGGCTGACGTGGTAATTGCCTCTGCCGGCGGTTATCCCAAGGATTTGAACCTGTACCAGGCCACAAAATGCCATATGAACGCCACCTTCGCTGTTAAAAAGGGCGGCATTATGATCTTTACGCTGGACTGCCCCGATATCAAGGAGCCTGCTATCTTTACCGACTGCTTCAGCCGCAACGACATGGAGCAGTTTGAAAAGGATATCCGCGCCAGCTTCACCATTCCTGCCTTTGTTGCCTTTAAGGCCCGCAGCATTGTGAATGACGTTACTGCCTACCTTGTAACCCGTCCGGAGAACTTTGAGTTTGTCCGCAGAACCGGCCACATTCCCTGTGCAAGTTTGCAGGAAGCTTGGGATTTGGCACAGGAAAAGCTTGCACAGCAGGGTAAAAAGGACTACACTATTACTATTATGGGACATGCTTCGGCTACACTCCCAATTTTAGATAAATAAAGATAAAACTGGAGGAATTTAACTATGAAAACTAGAAAAGTTGGCGTAATCGGCCTTGGCCATGTTGGCGCCCATGTTGCTTACAGCCTGGCTATCCAGGGAATCGCTGCCGAGCTGGTGCTGGTAGACCCCAAGGAAAGCAAGCTGGCTGCAGAGGTGCAGGACCTGCGCGACGCAGTTATGTACTGTCCGCATGATGTAAAAATCAACGGCGGCACCTATGCTGATCTGGGTGACTGCGATGCTATCGTTAACTGCATCGGCGATATCGACCTCGTTGCCAGCGGCGAGCGTATGGATGAGCTTAACTTTACTGCCGCACAGGTTAAGGGCTATGTACATAAGGTTATGGCCAGCGGCTTTAACGGCTTTATTGTTAACATCACCAACCCCTGCGATGTTATCACCAACATCCTGTACCGTGAAAGCGGTCTGCCGAAGGGACATGTAATCGGCACCGGTACCGGTTTGGACACCTCCCGCCTGGTTTCCGCACTGTCGCAGCAGACCGGCGTTTCCCCGCAATCCATCAGCGCTTACATGATTGGCGAGCATGGTGCTTCCCAAATGGCTGCCTGGTCCTGCGTAAACTTCAACGGCGTTCCCCTGAGCTCCTTAGAGCATGAAGAGCGTTTTGCATTTGACAAGCCGGCGCTGCAAAAACGCGCTATCGGCGGCGGCTGGGTAACCTACAGCGGCAAGCACTGCACCGAATACGGCATCTGCTCCACTGCTGCACGTATGGTACGCTGCATTTTCAACGATGAGCAACGCATTATGCCTGCTTCCATGCTACTTGACGGCGAATATGGCGAAAAGGACGTTTTTGTAGGCGTACCTGTTCTGCTGGGCAAAAACGGCGTTGAACGCGTATTGGAGCTGCCCCTGACCGATGAGGAAAAGGCTAACTTCCATAAATGCTGCGAGGATGTCCGCAACAACATTAAGCTTTCGGAAAGCATCCCTGCTGCAGAATGTAAATAATTGTCGCGCACCTGCGCGCTGAGAGCGGCCCCTGCTATTACCCTTTGTGGTGATGGCAGGGGCTGCTTTTTCTTCCATAAACTTTTTACAAAAAACATATCTCGCTATTTGTCAACGTGCTGTATTTAGTGTATAATAGTAACGAGAGTATGTGTGCGGACACAGTATCAATATTTTAGTTCTACATTGTGCGGAAACATGTAAAATAAAAATGGAGGTGTATTTTTTTTGGCTAAATTTCAACATAAGGTTCAAATCATCCCGCTGGGTGGTTTGGGCGAAATTGGTAAAAACATGACGGTATTTCGTTATGGGGATGACATTATCCTGATCGATGCAGGTCTGATGTTCCCAGAAGACGATATGCTCGGTATAGATTTAGTAATTCCGGATATTACGTATTTGCTCGAAAACAAGGATAAAATCAGAGGTATTTTCCTGACGCATGGTCATGAGGATCATATTGGTGCCTTACCCTATGTGATGAAGCAGATTGATTGTCCCGTTTATGGTACCGCACTTACTCTGGGTATTTTGCAAGGCCGTCTCAAGGAAAACGGCGTCGGCAACGAAAACCTGCACACTGTCAAGCCTGGCGATAAGATCAGCGCAGGTGCCTTCAAGCTTGACTTTATCCGTGTAAATCACAGCATTCCTGATGCTGTTGCTATCGCCATCACTACGCCTATCGGTGTGATTATCCATACAGGCGACTTTAAGATTGACCATACTCCTGTTGACGGACAGGTGATGGAGTTTAATAAATTTGCTGAATACGGTGACCGTGGTGTGCTGTGCCTTTTGGCAGACAGCACCAATGCCGAGCGCCCGGGCTTTACTCCCAGCGAGAAGATGGTAGGCGAAACCTTTGATGAGGAATTCCGTTACGCTAAGCACCGCATTATTGTCGCAACGTTCTCGTCTAACGTACACCGCATCCAGCAGGTAATTGATACCGCGATCAGATATGACCGCAAGGTGGCAGTAATTGGCCGCAGTATGGTGAACGTTGTCAATATTGCCAGGGAAATGGGCTATTTGAAGGCTCCGGACGGCGTTTTGATTGATATTGATGAAACGCACAACTATACTCCGGAGAAGATCGTCATCATCACCACCGGTAGTCAGGGCGAACCTATGAGTGCGCTGACACGTATGGCTATGAACGACCACAAAAAGGTGGATATCATGCCCGGTGATACGGTAATTATTTCGGCAACGCCAATTCCGGGTAACGAAAAGCTGGTTTCGCGTACCATCGACCATCTGTATAAGCTGGGCGCGGATGTTATTTATGAAAAGAGCAACGGCGTACACGTTTCCGGTCATGCCAGCCAGGAGGAAATAAAGATGATGCACAACCTGGTGCGTCCGCGTTTCTTTATGCCTGTGCATGGTGAATTCCGTCATCTGGTAAAGCATGCCAACCTGGCAAAGGCACTGGGCATGCCTGCTGACCACATCGTGATTGGTGAAAACGGCAGCGTAATCGAGCTGACGAAAAATAGCATCAATATTAATGGCAGGGTGCCCTCGGGTAAGGTGCTCGTTGACGGCCTGGGCGTTGGTGACGTCGGTAATATCGTATTGCGTGACCGCCGCCAGCTGTCGCAGGATGGTATTATGATCGTCGTTGTGACGATTGATAAGGAAACCTGCCGCGTTGTATCCGGTCCTGATATTGTTTCGCGTGGCTTTGTATATGTACGCGAGGCAGAGGACTTGATGGATGAAGCGCGTGAGAAGGTGCAGGCTGCACTGGACCGCTGCGAGGATAACAATGTTTCGGAATGGTCGGTAATTAAATCCAACGTGCGTGATTCCCTGGGACGCTTCCTGTTTGAAAAGACCCGCCGCCGTCCGATGATTCTGCCGATTATTATGGAAATTTAATTAGTGATTAGTATATAATTGCTAGTTGACAGTTAATAGTTAATAGTTAATAGTTAATAGTGGTTGGTTGCTGACTGACCACTAACTACTAATCACTAGTCACTAGCAGAAGAATGGGGTTGTCTTACCTTGCGCAAGGATAGAAAGCAAAAAAGCAAGCAACTTAATACATTGAGGCCGATGGCATGGGCTGCTACCTGCCTGGTGCTGGGGCTTCTTTTTGCTACTGCGTGGCTGTTTGCGCCCGAGGAAGGCTTTTTGCGCAGCGTAAGCAGCTTTGAACGCTATTTGCTGGGTAAGGGTGTGTTTTTGCTGCCTGTAGCCTTGTTTGCTGCGTCCTGGAAGCTGCTTGTTGAAGGACAGCTCCGTGTTTTTAACAAATTAACATGGGAATTTGCTTTGGTGACGCTGTGCCTTTTAGGCACAGCTCATCATGTTTTTGTGCCCTTTGGCTCAGAGCTGGAGCCATCGCTTTTGCCTGATGGCGGTGGCGTCATCGGCGGCTTTGTTGTACTGCTTTTGCACAGGACGGTGGGCGGTTATGTTACAACAGCGATTTTTGCTATCTGCTGGTTGCTTTTTGTGGCAATGCTTTTGCCGTTGCGCAGCTTGTGGGAACGCCTGCAGGATTATCTGACGGCGGACGAGCTGACG
This sequence comes from Segatella copri, assembly GCA_963597755.1. Taxonomy (GTDB): domain Bacteria; phylum Bacillota; class Negativicutes; order Acidaminococcales; family Acidaminococcaceae; genus Phascolarctobacterium_A. Next base: position 65,719 of record CAVBQX010000006.1, on the reverse strand, counting down.
CTGGTGCGTCCTACGCCGCAAAAGCAGGCAGGGCGCAAGAATGCCAATATTGCAGCAGGCATCTTTAAGCGTACGGCGCAGCCTGCAGCACCTGTAAGGGAGCAGGAGCGTGGACGTAACAAGACAGTAGCAGCCGGCAGCGTTATGGACAGCTATGGCAATAAGGATTTTGAGGCATTTACCGAGGGACTGCAAAAGCAGGGCCCGCTAAAGCGTATATTGAGCTTTAATGATAAAAGCGCCTATTCCGAGCCCTTGGTTAAAGAAAAGCTGGAGCGTGACCCGGTGCAGCTGCCTGATTGGGAGCAGCGGCGGCCGGAGGTTATTTTGCGCCCCATTATTGATTATGATAACGATAGCGGCTATGTGCCTGACAGCCGTTTTCTGGACGATGAACCAGTGCAGGCTGAGGCTTCTATGGCACAGCAGACAGCTTCTGTCATCAACAATGCTTATGAAAAAGCAGAGGCTGTTGCTGCACCGGAGCAGGATCAGCAGGTGACAGAAAAGGGGGCAGAGCCTTCCCTTGTAGCTGCCTTTGAGCAGCAGGAGCAGCAAGGTCGCGTTACTGTTTTTGACAGTGCCGATAAAATCCAAACAGCTGCGGTAGAGGAGCTGCGGCAGGAGGAGCCGACAGGTACGCAGCAAAGCACCTATAGGCTGCCACCTCTTGAAATATTGGATATGCCGCGTGTCAGCGACCCTACATCCTACCAAAAGGATATTATGGATCAATGTGCTGTGCTGGAGCAAACTTTGGCAGATTTTAAGGTACGCGCTAAGGTGATTGCCGTTACCCGCGGCCCTTCGGTAACACGCTTTGAGCTGGAGCCGGCCCCGGGAGTAAAGGTAAGCTCGGTGGTGAATCTGGCTGATGATATCGCCCTGCGTTTGGCAGCGCCCGGTGTGCGCATTGAGGCGCCTATACCAGGCAAATCGGCCATTGGTATTGAAGCGCCTAACACCAAAAATGATACCGTGTGCTTCCGCGAAGTAGTGGAGGATGCCAGTGTGCGCGGTGCCGGAGAAAGACTGTGCATCGGTTTGGGCAAGGATATCAGCGGCAATATAATTTCGGCAGACCTGGCGAAGATGCCGCATTTGCTTGTTGCAGGTTCGACCGGCAGCGGTAAATCTGTGTGCATAAACACGATCATTGCAGGACTGCTATACCGTGCCACTCCTGACGAGGTGAAGCTGATTTTGGTTGACCCCAAGGTGGTGGAGCTGTCTAACTATAACGGTATTCCGCATCTTTTGACGCCGGTGGTGACGGAGCCAAAAAAAGCGGCCAGCGCCCTGCATTGGGCAGTTGCCGAAATGGAACGCCGCTATAAGGCTTTTGCCGACAGCCATGTGCGTGATATTAAAAGCTATAATGCACAGGCAACAGAAAAAATATCCTACATCGTTATTATTATAGACGAGCTGTCGGATTTGATGATGGTTGCTAAGGTGGATGTGGAGGACGCCATTTTGCGCTTGGCACAGAAGGCGCGTGCCGCAGGTATTCATCTGATTTTGGCTACCCAGCGTCCGTCGGTTGATGTTATTACCGGCATCGTCAAGGCCAATATCCCGTCACGCATTGCCTTTGCTGTATCGTCGCAGACTGATTCGCGTACGATAATTGATATGGGCGGTGCCGAAAAGCTGTTGGGTAAGGGCGATATGCTCTTTTATCCTATTGGCTATAACAAGCCTGTGCGTGTGCAGGGCGCCTTCGTCAGCGATGCTGAATTGAATAAAATTGTTGATTTCATTGTTAAGCAGGCAGTTCCTGTTAATTATAGTGAAGAGGTTACAGCGCAGGAGCTTGAATGTGATAGCAAGAATAATAATGCAGAGGAAGCAGGCAGCAACGCACCTGCTGAGGACGAGCTGTTTGAGGATGCCCTGAACCTGGTTTTGGATATGGGACAGGCGTCGAGCTCTATGCTGCAGCGCCGTTTCCGTATCGGCTACACCCGTGCGGCCCGCCTGGTGGATACTATGGAGGAGCTGGGGATTGTGGGGCAGTCTGTCGGGAGCAAGCCACGAGAGGTCATAATATCGCGTAAGGAAGCAGAGGAACGCTTTCTGCGCCGTGAATAAGCGGAGGTATAAACGCAATGGACAACGAAAAAACTGTCGGCATGATTTTAAAGGAAGCAAGACAGTCTAAGGGATTGTCGTTGGCAGATGTTGAAAAGGGTACTAGTATCCGCAGCCGTTATCTGGAGGCTGTCGAAAACGATGAGTATGACAAAACGCCGGGAGAGGTTTTCCTTAAGGGTATAATCCGTAATTACGGTAACTTTCTGGGTTTGGACGGTCCTGAACTTGTAGATTCCTATAAGGCTAGCAGCGCAGGCATGGCGGCCGAGGCTGTGCGCAGCCAGGGCATCCGCGAGGTGGAAAAGGTACGTCTTAATATCCAGCTGAAGGAAAAGCGCGATATTGGCAGCGGTACAGGCCGTTTTGAAATGCCGCAGCTGCCGGTTAAGCAATGCCTGGCAGGCCTGGTGGTAGTAGCGGTTTTGGCGGCAGGCTATTTTGCTATCCCCGCTGCCATTGACTACGCTAAAAGTATGCCTAAGGACGAGCCTAAGGCAACGCAGCAGGTAAATAGCAACACGCCTGCGCCTGCAGCCGCTGCTCCCCTGGATAAGGTTACCTTGGAAATGGAAGCAGAGGGAGCCTGCTGGCTGGAGGTTAGCGCGGACGGCAAGGAGATTTTTGCCGGGATGCTGCAGCCTAAGGATAAAAAGACCTTTGAGGCTAAGGATAAGCTGATTGTCAAGTATGGCAATATCGGCGTCATTAAGATGAAGGTGAATGGCAAGGATGTGGATCTTAAGGGAGAGCATGGCGTTGCCGTCAAGACCTATACCCGTGCCAATAGTGCTGCCGAAGTGACTGCTTCCGCACCTGATGCTGCAGAAAAGGCAGAGCCGAGCGTAAGCGAGAGCGCTCCTGCGCAGCCGGAAGTCCCCGCACCACAGGCAGAGGAGCCGAAGGCTGCACCTGAGGCTAAGGCAGAGCAGCCGGCGGCAGAAGCTAAGACTGATACTGCTCCCGCACAGGAGCAGCAGGAAGAAGCTAAGGCAGCATCTGCTGCCAAAGACAAGAAAAATTAAAGCAGGAGCTTTACATGAAACAATTTTTACCAATTTCCCGTGAGGAGATTGCAGAGCGTGGCTGGGAGCAGATAGACTTTTTGTTTATCAGCGGTGATGCCTATGTAGACCATCCGTCCTTCGGGCCTGCGGTGATTTGCCGAGTGCTGGAGGCGCAGGGCTACAAGGTGGCTTTGCTGTGCCAGCCGCGCTGGGATAAAGCTGAATATTTTGCCGAGCTGGGCAGGCCACGTCTGGGTGTGATGATTTCGGGCGGCAATTTGGATTCGATGCTGTGCCGCTACACCGTGGGCAAGCATGAGCGTGCTGTGGATAAATATACCGCAGGTGGTGCGGTTGGTCAGCGTCCCGATCACGCGACTTGCGTGTACGCGCAGATGGTAAAGCGCCTGTGGCCGGATATGCCTGTGATTATTGGTGGCATTGAGGCCAGCCTGCGCCGCTTTGTGCACTATGACTATTGGGAAAACAAGCTGCTTCCCTCTATTTTGGAGAGCAGCGGTGCCGACCTTTTGGTTTATGGCATGGGCGAAAAGCAGGTGGTGGAAATCGCGGATTACCTTGCAGGCGGTGCCAGTACGGAGGATATGCACTATATTCGTGGTACGGCCTACGCCTGTGAGGCGCTGCCTGAGGGCGAGGAGCTGGTGGAGCTGCCCGGGTGGCAGCAGATTAGTGCCGACCGCAGGGAGTACGCCCGTGCTTTTAACCTGCAAAGCAAGGAGCAGGATCCGTTTTACGGCAAGACGGTGGTGCAGAAGGGACAGCACAAATATATAGTGCAAAATCCCAATATCTATCCCTTGACGATGGAGGAGATGGACGCCATCTATGACCTGCCCTATATGCGCAGCTGGCACCCCAGCTATGACGCTAAGGACGGCGTGGCGGCGCTGGAGGAGGTGCAGTTTAGCCTGGTGAGCAGCCGTGGTTGCTTTGGCAGTTGTGCGTTCTGCGCTATCCATGCGCACCAGGGGCGTATTATCCAGGCACGCAGTCACAGCTCCATATTGCGTGAGGCTAAAATTTTGACGAAGCTGCCGGGGTTTAAGGGCTATATCCATGACGTTGGCGGTCCGACGGCCAACTTCCGTCATCCATCGTGCGCTAAGCAGCTGAAGCTGGGCGTGTGCAAAAACAGGCAGTGCCTTTTTCCCAAACCCTGTCCTAACATTGATGCGGACCACAGCGATTATGTGGCGCTTTTGCGCAAGCTGCGCGCCCTGCCGGGAGTCAAGAAGGTGTTTATACGCAGCGGCATCCGTTATGATTACCTGATGGCAGACAAAAAGCAGGAGTTTTTGGATGAGCTGTGCCGTTATCACATCAGCGGCCTTTTGAAGGTGGCACCCGAGCATATCGCGCCGCAGGTTTTGGCGCGTATGGGGAAGCCCGGTAAGGATGTGTATCTGAAATTTATGCGCCTGTTTGCGCAAAAGAATAAGGAGCTGGGACTGCCGCAGTTTTTAGTGCCGTATTTTATTTCCAGTCACCCGGGCTGCACGCTGAATAACGCCATAGAGCTGGCGGAGTTTTTGCGTGACATCAAGCATCAGCCTGAGCAGGTGCAGGATTTTATCCCCACGCCGGGAAGTGCTGCAACCGCTATGTATTATTCGGGAGTGGACCCCGAAACCATGGAAAGCGTGTTTGTGGCACGCAATCCGCACGACAAGGCTATGCAGCGCGCGCTTATGCAATACCGTTCGCCACGCAACCGCAAGCTGGTGCTGGAGGCGCTGCAAAGGGCAGGACGCATGGATTTGGTGGGTAGTGGGCATAAATGCCTGCTGAGCGACGGGCAGCAGCCGCCAAAGCGTGCTGCGCAGGATAGACAGAGGCGGGATGCCGCAGACGGCAGGGCACGTCAGGTGCACCGCCGCAGGTAGAAGCGGAGGCAGAATGATGATCCGTTTTATCTTTTGGCTTATGCTGCTGACAACTGCCCTGCTTGGGGCAGGCTGCGGGGAGGAGCCCAAGGCAGTCCTGCCGCAGGGAGCGACGCAGCTGACATTGTATTCCGAGCTGGATAATAAATTTACTGAGGACCTTGTAGCGGCTTTTAATGCAGAGCACAAGGATAAGCTGCAGCTGCGGGCGATATACGAGCTTAAGGGTAACGAGCGCCCGGATGTGGTGCTGGCTGAGCAGCGTACGCTGAGTGGTCTGAAGCGTCAGGGCAGGCTGAAGCCTGTGGCCTTTGCTGCCGGTGACAGGCTGCCGCAAAAGTTTCGTGATGCGGAGCTTAACTGGTATGGTATTTTTTATGACCCCACAGTTTTTTTGGTTAACCAGCAATTTGCCCGCAGCATCGGACAAGCCAATTTGTGCGGCTGGCAGGATTTGGAAAATACCGGGCAGCTGCGCATAGCAATAGAAAATTTGTCGGACAGCAACAGCACGCAAAACTTTTTAGCAGCCTTTGCTGATCATTATGGCGAAACAACCTCGCTTAATTATTTGTGGAATATCAACCGCTTTATCGGGCAGTATGCCAAGTTTCCGTTTACGCCTGTGCGCCTTACGGCCGTTGGCGATGCGGATGTGGCTATTACCAGGCAGAGCTATGTTTTTAAATATCTGGAAAGTAAATTTCCTGCCTATGTCGTTTATCCCCGCGAGGGCACACCGGTCAATTTGTACTGCGCCGGCCTGTTTAAGGAGGGCGCGGACGATGTTGAGGGACTGGCGGTTATGGAATGGCTGCTGACAAGCGCGCAGGTACAGACCATAGCCCAAGAGGACGCGACAGGGTATTTGTTTTTATTCCCCCACGGCATTGACGGCGCAGCAGCTGACGCTGATAAGATCTGGATAAATAGCAGCTATCTGGAGCCTGCAAGGCAGGAGGCGCTGACGGGTAAGTGGTTGGGAAATGTCAGATTCAGTAAATAAGCCTCGCTAATAAAGGGGCTTTATATTACGTATATATGCGCACATTATGGCAGAGAAGCTTAGCACTGCCGCGATGTGCCTACCCTTGGAGGAGGAAGAACTCAGAATGAAGATTGGTATGATCAGCCTGGGCTGTCCCAAAAATTTGGTGGATTCCGAGGTTATGCTCGGTATTATCCGTGAAAAGGAACTGGAAGTAACTAATAACCCGGCTGAGGCTGATTTAATTATTGTTAACACCTGCGGCTTTATCGAAAGCGCTAAGGAGGAATCCATCAGTACTATTTTGCAGATGGGCGAATACAAGGCGCAGGGAAGCTGCAAGTATTTGATTATGACTGGCTGCTTGGGTCAGCGCTATGCTGATGATTTGTTTGAGAGCATGCCTGAGGTTGACGCTATCGTGGGCACGGATTGCTTTACGGATATTGGCTGGGTGATTGACCAGGTGATGGCAGGCAGACGCTTAAAGCATTTGCAGAAGCTGCAAAGCAAAAATGTCAAGGCTCTGCCGCGTATGCTGACGACACCTAGCTATATGGCCTATTTAAAAATTGCCGAGGGCTGCGACAACTGCTGTTCGTATTGCATCATTCCGCAGCTGCGCGGTCCCTACACCAGCCGTCCCTATGGCGAGGTGATGGCCGAGGCAAGAGCCCTGGCGGAAAGCGGTACTAAGGAAATCATCGTAGTGGCGCAGGATACCACCCGCTACGGCGAGGACTTAACAGGCAAGCTGCTTTTGCCGCAGCTGTTGCGTGACCTTAACGAGTTGGAAGGAATTGAGTGGATCAGGGTGATGTACCTGTATCCCAATAACTTTACTGATGATTTGATCGACGCCATCGCTGAATGCGATAAGGTGTGCAAGTATATAGATATTCCCCTGCAGCACGCCAGTGACCGACTGCTTGCGAGCATGAACCGTTATGATACACGCGCACAGGTGGAGGAGCTGTTGGGTAAGCTGCGCTCACGCATCCCGGGCATTACCATCCGCACCACCTTTATTGTAGGCTTCCCCGGTGAAACGGATGAGGATTTTGCCGAGCTGCTGGACTTTGTCGAAAAGCAGCGCTTTGAAAATGCGGGCGTGTTCCAATATTCGCAGGAGGAGGGCACGGTTGCAGGTGCTATGCCTGACCAGATTGCCCCCGAGGTTAAGGAAAACCGCTACCATGAGCTGATGGCGCTGCAGGCAGGCATTGCCGAAGAAATTCACCTGGAGCGTGAGGACGCCGAGATGGACGTAATAGTTGAAGGCTTTGATGAGGATAACCCTAATCTTGCTGTGGGCCGTTCCTACCACGAGGCACCCGATATTGATGGTAGCATCTTTATTGAAAACGCCGGTGAGCTTGAGGTGGGCCAGATGGTGCGTGTGCGCATCGTACAGGGCTTTACCTACGAAATGGTGGCAGAGCTGGTTTAAGGCATATGTTTTGCCTGAGCCGGGCTAAAATATAATTTGCTATCCTGCCGGTCGCGGCAGGCCGAGGAGTGATGGATGAATGAAGGTAGAAATTGTAACCACGGGCACAGAGCTTTTGCTGGGCGAAATTTTGAATACCAACGTACAGTATCTTTCGCGCAGACTTAACAGCATTGGCTTTGATGTTTTGTATCATACTACGGTGGGGGATAACCCTGAGCGTATGCGCCAGGTGCTGCAAAGGGCCATGGAGCGTGCGGATATTATCATCACCAGCGGCGGCCTGGGACCGACGCGCGGCGACATTACCAAGGAAATGGTGATGGAGGTGTGTCACACCGAAGGCTACATGGATTTGGATACCTGGGGACGCATAGACAGCTATTTTGCCAAAAAAGGCATCGTCCCCACTGCTAACAACGAAAAGCAGGCCTATGTGCCTATCGGGGCAGAGGTGCTGCAAAATGACATGGGTACTGCGCCCGGACTGTGGCTGGAATACAAGGACAAGCTTTTTGTGATGCTGCCCGGACCGCCTGCCGAGCTGATGGATGTGTGTGAAAAGCAGCTGTGGCCACGTCTTTTGCAGCGCTTTAGCGCCCAAGGCATAATTTTGTCGCGCGTTTTGCATCTGCGGGGCATTGGAGAATCGCTGGCAGCGGCCAAGCTGGATACCTTGATTGTGCAGCAGACCAATCCCACAATCGCGCTCTATGCCCGCCGCGGCGAGGTTATCATCCGCCTGACGGCTAAGGCCGGCGATGCTATCGAAGCAGGCAGCTTGCTGGACGCTATGGAGCGGGACGTGCGCGTCTGCGTTGGTGAATATATTTATGGTGTGGATGATGCCACGCTTGCGTCCTGCCTGGGACAGCTGCTTTTAGAGCGGGGAAAGACTATCGCCTTTGCCGAATCCTGCAGCGGCGGCCTGGCCAGCAGCCTGATGACCGACGTGCCGGGAAGCAGCGAATACCTTTTGGGTAGCGTTGTGAGCTACACCAATATGGCCAAGCAGAAGCTTTTGCATGTGCAGGCCGAAACGCTGGAGCGTTACAGCGCCGTGAGCCGTGAAACCGCCTGTGAGATGGCGGTGGGCGTGCGCCGCCTTTTGGCAAGCGATATCGGCGTCAGCGTTACGGGTAATGCCGGGCCAGGCGCCAGCGAGGGCAAGCCTGTCGGCCTTGTTTACATAGCAGTCGCCACAAGTGACGTGGTATACTGCCAGGAGCACCATTTTACATCCACTAGGACCGAAAATAAGCTAAGAATAGCACAAACGGCTATTTCCATGGCTATTGATAAATTATTAGAAGCACAAAGAAATACGGAGGAAAATAAATGACGACACAAAAAGAGATGTTTGGCGAGCTTGAGCTGGACAAAAAGATTGTAAGCGCCCTCACCGATATGGGCTTTGAGGAGCCTTCCCCGATACAGGCGGCAACCATTCCCCTGGTGCTGGCAGGCAACGACGTTATCGGCCAGGCACAGACCGGCACTGGCAAGACTGCTGCCTTTGGTATTCCACTGGTACAATCCATTGACGATTTTAAGCATATCCAGGCGCTGATTATGACGCCGACACGTGAGCTGGCAATCCAGGTTGCCGAGGAGGTGGGCAAGATCGGCCGCACCCGCCGCGTACGTGCGCTGCCTGTTTATGGTGGCCAGCCGATTGAACGCCAGATCCGCGCGCTGCGCAACAATGTGCAGATTGTTATCGGTACGCCCGGCCGTTTGATTGACCATATCAACCGCGGCACTATCCGTTTGGACCATATCAAGTTTTTGGTTCTGGATGAGGCCGACGAAATGCTGGATATGGGCTTTGTTGATGATATTGAGGAGATTATGCGCAGCCTGCCGACAGAGCGTCAGACGCTGCTGTTTTCGGCAACCATGCCGCGTCCCATTTTGAGCCTGACCAAAAAGTATATGAAGGCACCTAAGAATGTCACCATTTCTAAGGAAGAGCTGACTGTGCCCTTGATTGAGCAATATTATTTTGAAACCAAGGACAAGATTGAGGGCCTGTGCCGCCTGTTGGATGCCGAGGTTGATGGTAAGCTGATTATCTTCTGCCGCACCAAAAAGGGCGTGGATGACCTTTCCATCGCGTTGTCCAGCCGTGGCTACATGGCCGAGGGCCTGCATGGCGATCTCAGCCAGAACCAGCGTGACCGCGTGATGAAGAAGTTCCGCGAGGGATCGGTGGACGTGCTGATCGCCACCGACGTTGCTGCCCGCGGTATTGACGTTGACAACATTACCCACGTTATTAACTTTGATATTCCGCAGGACCCCGAAAGCTACGTGCACCGCATTGGCCGTACCGGACGCGCAGGTAACACCGGTGTAGCCATGACCTTTATCACCCCGCGCGAGTTCCGTCAGCTGAAGCTGATCGAGCGCACGGTAAAGACCAAGATCCAACGCCGTCAGCTGCCGACCGCTGCCAACGTTATCGAACGCCAGCGTGACCAGATTATCAGCAAGATGCAGACGGTGCTGGAGCTGAACGCATACCATGACTATATGCCGATTGCCGAAAGCCTGCTTGATGATTACAGTGCTGAAGAGGTTGCGGCTGCTGCACTCAAGCTGATGCAGGAGGGCAACAAGGCGCTGGAGGCACCGCAGGAGGATGTTTTGGCCAAGGATTTGCAAAACACCGGCGGCCGTCCGGGCATGGTGCGCCTGTTTATGAACATCGGCCGCAGTCAGAAGATTATGGTTAAGGATATCGTAAGCACGATTGCGATCGAGGCAGATATTCCTGCGCGCGACATCGGCCTGATCAATATTTATGACAAGTTTACCTTTGTAGAGGTGCCTGAGGATGTTGCTGAAAAGGTTATTGGCGCTATGCACAAGAATTTTATCAAGGGCTACAGGGTAAATATCGAGCCTGCCAAGGCAAGAAGGTAATAGTGCGGTCTAACCCCCATATGGAGGTGAAATTATGGCTAACGAAATTTACGGCAACCTTAAGGGCATCCGTAATTCTGTAATAGAGGAACTAAAAACGTTTTATGCTATCCGTCTGGAGGGCGGGCAGCTTTTGACAAGCGAGCTGCTTTTGCGTATGGCCGATGTCACCGACTACATTAACCGTGAGGTGAGCGTGTATATCGCGCGCAACGGGCAGGTGCTGGCGGTGGCCGTGGGCAATGACCAAAGCGTGGAGCTGCCGCCTGTGGAGGGCAGACGCGCTGCCAGCCGCCTGAGCGGTGTGCGCTGCGTGCATACCCATCCCAACGGTAATCCCAATTTGAGCGGTGTGGACATATCAGCCCTGAAAAACAGCCGCTTTGACGCCATGGTAGCTATTGGCGTGACCTCGCCTGACATCAGCCAGTCGCAACTTTCCTTTGGCATGATTACAGGCGTTGATGAAAACGAGCAGTATCAGGTGGAATGCTATGGCCCGCTGACACCTGCCGAGGCGGAGGGGATTTACTTTCCTAACCTGGCGGCGACGGTGGAGCGCATTTTAGATAAGCAAAGTGCCGCGGCTAGTTTGGCGCAGGGCACGGAGCGTGCTATTATCGTCGGCATGGAATATGGCGGTGGGGCAAACGCCAACGGTTGGAGCGCTGCAGATTCGCTGGAGGAGCTGAAGCAGCTGGCAGATACTGCCGGTGCGGAGGTGGTGGCGCGCTTTTTGCAAAAGCGTCCCAAGCCTGACCCCGCATTTTTTATCGGCCGTGGCAAGGTGCAGGAGCTGGCACTGTTTGTGCAGCAGGAAAACATTGATCTGTGCATTTTTGATGATGAGCTGTCGCCGGCGCAGCAGCGTAACATAGAGCAGGCGATGGGTGTGCGTGTGCTGGACCGCACGGCGCTGATTTTGGATATTTTCGCGCAGCGCGCCCATACCAACGAGGGCAAGCTGCAGGTGGAGCTGGCGCAGCTGCAATATACGCTGCCGCGCATTATGGGCAAGGGCTTGTCGCTGTCGCGCCTAGGCGGCGGCATCGGCACCCGCGGCCCCGGTGAAACCAAGCTGGAGGTGGACCGCCGCCGCATCCGTGACCGCATTGCCTATATCAAGGAGTGCATCGGCAAGGTCAAGGGCGTGCGCAGCCTGCACCGGGCAGGCAGGGCCAAGGCCGGCGTGCCCACTGTCAGCCTGGTGGGCTACACCAACGCCGGTAAATCTACCCTGCTCAATACGCTGACTAATTCAGATATTTATGCCCGGGACCAGCTGTTTGCGACGCTGGACCCCACCACGCGTCAGCTGGATCTGCCCAACAAGCAGCAGGCCATTTTGACGGATACAGTAGGCTTTATCCAACGCCTGCCGCATCAGCTGGTGGCGGCCTTTCAATCCACGCTCGAAGAGGTGGTGGAGGCCGACGTGCTGCTGCACGTCATTGACGTGAGCCACGAGCTGTACAAGGAGCAAACGAGCGCAGTCTACCAGGTTCTGGACGAGCTGGGGGCCAAGGATAAAACTATCATCACGGTTTACAACAAAATTGATAAGCTGCCGTCTGATTCGGCGCTGGCAGACCGCCTGGCGCACGAGGAAAACAGCATCTGCATTTCGGCCAAGGGCGGACTCAACCTGGACGCTTTGCTGGCGCTGATTGCTGAAAACCTGAAGCTGAAGACGGTGGAGGCAAGCTTTTTGGTGCCGTATAGCGATTCTGCTGCAGTTTCGCAGCTGCACGGGACAGGCACGGTGCTGGAGCAGGAGTATCTGGCCGAGGGCACGCTGCTAAAGGTGCGCCTGGAGGCAGAGAAGCTGCAGCAGTTTGAAAAATATATTAGAAATTAAGGTGAAAAATTTGTCTATAGATTTTGATGCATTAGAGCAGCAGGCTCTGGCAGAGGTGGCCAAGCACACCCCTGTGCTGGAGGAGGCGGCGCTCTTTAACACGCAAAAGGTAATCAGCGCCTTTCGCAACAATATGGTTTCGGATTATTACTTAAAGCCTACCACTGGCTATGGCTATAGCGACGTGGGCCGTGACAAGCTGGATGCGATTTACGCAGAGCTGTTTCATACGGAGTCGGCACTGGTGCGTTCGCAGTTTGTAAGTGGTACGCACGCCCTGGCAGTGGCGCTTTTGGGCAATCTGCGCGCAGGTGATGAGCTGGTTGCCGTAACAGGCGCGCCCTACGACACTATGCAGACCATCATCGGCTATCCTGTAAAAACACCTGGCTCGCTGGTGGATTTGGGTGTGAGCTACAAGGAGCTGCCCATGAAGGGTGACCATGTGGATCTTGCAGCGCTCAAGCAGGCTGTAACAAGCAAAACAACCATGATCCATATCCAACGCTCCTGCGGCTACAGCAGCGTGCGCAAAACTATCGATGTTGCCGAAATCGGCCGCATCTGCCAGGCTGCCAAGGCGGCCAATCCCAATGTTATCTGCTTTGTGGATAACTGCTACGGCGAATTTATCGAAAAGCAGGAGCCTACCGAGGTGGGTGCTGATTTGATGGCCGGCTCGCTGATTAAAAACCTGGGCGGCGGCCTTGCTCCTACAGGCGGCTACATCGTCGGCCGTGCGGACCTTGTCGAAAACGCATCCTACCGCCTTACTGCCCCGGGCCTTGGCGGCGAGATGGGCGCGACGCTGGGAGATACGGCGCGTGAATTTTACCAAGGTCTGTTTTTGGCACCGCATATCGTGGTGCAGGCTGTCAAGACGGCGATTTTTGCTGCGGCAGTCTTTAAGGGACTGGGCTATGCTGTAAAGCCGCTGCCACAGGAGCGCCGCAGCGACATCATCCAGGCGATTACGCTCGAAAGCAGGCAGCGACTGTGTGATTTTTGCGTAGCTATCCAAAGCAATTCGCCTGTAGATGCGCACGTTGAGCCTGTGCCGAGCCCGCTTCCCGGTTATCAGGATGACATCATTATGGCGGCAGGCACGTTTGTACAGGGAGCATCCATCGAGCTGAGCGCGGATGGTCCCTGCCGTGAGCCGTTTAATGTGTTCTTCCAGGGAGGGCTGACCTTTGAGCATGGGAGGCTGGCGATTATGGAGGCGGCTAGGAGAGTTGGTTCCCGCTAGGGACGGTCTATAACGGGTCATCTGCTATGGGGAAGCTCCTCGACGTACTTGTAGTACGCCGTCGTCGCTTTCCCTACGCATCTGACACCATTCTAGCCCGTCCTGTGAGGGTAGGGGAAAAGAGATACACTTTATCTACATTTTGCGGAGTGTGGACGAAAGTATGTTGTTAGCTCAATTATGGTGAAAGATATTTACGTATATTCTGAGCTGACGATATATTAATTTTTACTATTACTATTACAAGGATTGATGCTGATGAATAATATGGCAGTATGCAATTATATAGTTGGTGTTGTGGGTGTTGCTATTGGCGGCTTGATTATGCATGCTGCGGCGGCGTTCCCACTGGAGTTTACCGAAAACGGTCCGGGGCCGGGCTTTTGGCCGTTTTCGCTGGGGGCTGTGCTGTGCGCTGTGGCGGTTTTTCTGCTGGTGTATACGTTTTTCAACAAGGCGGCCTTGGCGGCGGAGCAGGTTATGCTTACGGGTAACGGCAACAAGCGTGTTTACCTGATGATGGGTCTTGTGGTGGCCTTTTGCGTGCTCATAAATCTGCTGGGTTTTTATGTGGCATCGGCACTGCTGATTGTGGCAATTATGCGCCTGATGGATTACCACAACAACAAGGTTATCGCTATCACCACGGTGCTGACGCTGGTGTTTATTTACGTGGTGTTTGGCGTGCTGCTGCACACTAAAATGCCGCAGTCGATATTTTTGGAGTAGGGGGACGAAGCAATGGTTGATATAATGAGCGCATTGAACATGATTTTTGTACCCCTCAACCTTTTGGGCCTGCTCTTTGGCGTGCTGGTGGGTATTGCCTTCGGCTGTATGCCCGGCCTGAGCGTTAATATGGGTTTGGCGCTGCTGTTTCCGCTGGCGTTTACCTTTCATGGCATTGGCGGTATATTGATGCTTTTGGGCATTTACTGCGGCGCTATTTACGGCGGCAGTATTTCGGCAATTTTGCTCAAAACGCCCGGTACACCTGCGTCGGTGGCCACAACGCTTGACGGCTATCCCATGGCGACCAAAATGGGCCAGCCGGGACGCGCGCTGGGCCTTTCCACTATGGCCAGCACCTTCGGCGGCATTTTCAGCACCATCTGCCTTATTTTGCTGGCACCGCAGCTGGCGAAGGTGGCGCTGCAGTTTAGCAAGCCGGAATATTTTGCTTTGGCTATTTTCGGCCTCAGCATCATCACCAGCGTGTCCAGCGGCAGTGTTATCAAGGGTATTATGGGAGGCCTCATCGGTCTGTTTCTGGCGACCGTGGGCATTGACGATATGAGCGGCACGATCCGCTTTACGCTGGATACAACCTACCTTATGGGCGGCGTTTCCTTTATCCCCGTGCTGATCGGCGTGTTTGCCTTCGCGCAGGTTTTGGGCAGTATAGAAGAATATTACCACAACGAGCGCAAGGAGCAGCACATGCAGCTGGACCGCCTGCTGCCGAGTCTGGACGATATGAAGCGCGTTTTTATGACGCTGCTGCGTTCCTCCTGCATCGGCACCTTCATCGGCTGTGTACCGGGTACGGGCGGCGATATTGCCTCGTTTGTGTCGTATGACCAGGCCAAGCGCTGGTCCAGGCATGGCAAGAACTTTGGTAACGGCGAGCCCGAGGGCATTGTGGCCTCCGAGGCAGGCAACAACGCTGTCTCCGGCGGTGCCTTCATCCCTGTGCTCACGTTGGGCATTCCCGGCGACGGCGCCACTGCTATCATGATGGGCGCGCTGATGGTGCAGGGTCTGCAGCCCGGGCCCTTGCTGTTTGTAGAAAAGGCACCCGATGTATACGCTATCTTTATCGGTCTTTTATTGGCCAACGTCATCATGGGCGTTATGGGATTTTCGCTTATCAGGCTGTTTATGAAGGTCGTGAACGTGCCTATCCACATTCTGCTGCCTATTATCGTGATGATGACCTTCGTCGGCACCTATTCCTATAACAATTCTATCAACGACGTTTATCTGATGGTGGTGAGCGGTTTTATCGGGTACTTCCTCAATAAATTGGGCTTTTCCATGTCCGCCATCATCATTGGCATCATTTTGGGCAGCATGGCCGAGCAAAACTTTGTCGGCTCGCTGATCATGAGCGACGGCAGCTTTAGTATCTTCTTTGAGCGTCCACTGTGCCTTTTCTTTTTGGTAGTGGCAGCGCTGTCGCTCTTGTCGCCTGTTTTTGGCAGGCTGCTGAAAAAAGGCTGAGGTTTTGCTTGACAAAAACGCTTATTTTGGCTATACTTGACGCATATAAAGGGAGTAGCTGGCACGTTTTGTGTTCACTCTGTCGTCAGTACGACTGCCTTGGCAGTCCGGCTTTGTGAGTAAGTAGCGAGACTTTGTTGTAATTTTTGATTGCAGCAAAGCTCTCGCTTTTTTGTTTGCGGTGCCTGCTGCAGGCTGTAAGGAGGAAGCTTATGGATATTTTATTGCAATTTTTACTTTTGGCGGCAGGCTTTGTGATGCTGGCCAAGGGTGCGGACTGGTTTGTGGAGGGTGCGGCAGGCATAGCAATGCGCTTTGGCATTCCGCAGTTGGTTATCGGCCTGACGATTGTGGCGATGGGTACCAGCGCGCCTGAGGCGGCTGTGAGCATTGCGGCCGCGCTCAAGGGCAATGCCGACATCACCATCGGTAACATCGTGGGTAGTAACATCCTCAACATTTTGGTTATTTTGGGACTGGCGGCGGTGATCGTGCCGCTGGCTGTGGCCAAATCCACCGTGCGCATAGAAATGCCCTTTATGCTGGCGGTGACGGCGCTGCTCTTTTACCAGGGGCGCGACGGCAGCATCAGCTTTGCTGACGGCGCCGTGCTGCTTTTGGCCTTTGCCGTGTATATGATGTATTTGTATACCATGGCGATGAAAAGCAATGTGGATAGCAGTGAAACCGGACCCGGCCTGCCGCTTTCGCGCTGCCTTGTGGGTGCTGCCGGCGGCCTGGCGCTGATTATCGCGGGCAGTAACGTTACCGTGGGCGCTGCTACGGCTATTGCCACCTTTGCAGGGCTCAGCGAGCGTTTTATCGGCCTCACGATCGTGGCACTGGGGACGTCGCTGCCCGAGCTGTTCACATCGGTGGCGGCTGCACGGCGTGGCAACGCGGATATCGCCATCGGCAACATTGTGGGCAGCAACATCTTTAACATTTTGTTCGTCGTAGGACTGTCGGCACTGATTGTGGACATACCCTACGCGGCGGCGTTTGACTTTGATACCGCTGTGGCCATCGGTGCGGCGCTGCTGCTGTGGCTATGCGTTGCGTGTTCGCAGCGCCTGGAGCGCTGGGCGGGAGTAGTGATGCTTGTGTGCTACGCAGCGTATCTGGCGTGGATATTGTAAGTGGAGGATGATAGTAATGTACGAACTAATACAGATTTCCGAGCGGGATTATTACATACAGAGTCCGGCAAAAATCGGACTCATAAAATTGAACGAGTCGGATGTTTGTTTAATTGATAGCGGCAATGACAAGGATGCCGGAAGAAAAGTCCGCCAAATTCTTGATTCTAACGGGTGGCGGCTTGTGGCTATTTATAATACTCATTCTAATGCTGACCATATTGGCGGCAATAAGTATTTGCAGAAGCAAACTGGGTGTAAAATATATGCACCGGGAATTGAATGTGACTTTACCCGTCATCCCATCCTGGAACCATCCTTTTTATACGGTGGCTTTCCTTGCAAGGAGCTGCGCCATAAATTTCTTCTGGCGCAGTCAAGTGAAGCACAGGAGCTGACGCAGGAGGCTTTGCCTGAAGGCTTCCAGATTATTCCCCTGCCCGGGCATTTCTTTGACATGGTTGGCTTTCGAAGTCCGGACGATGTAGTCTATCTGGCAGATTGTCTGTCTAGCCGCGAAACGCTTGATAAATATCAGATTGGGTTTATATACGATGTTGCTTCATATTTGCAAACGCTGGAAACAGTGAAAGCCATGCAGGCCCGTATGTTTGTCCCGGCCCACGCCGCTGCTACTGAAGAAATAGCTAGTCTTGCACAGTACAATATTGATAAGGTGCAGGAAATTGCGGAGAGGATTCTTGACATCTGCAAGGAGCCGCTCAATTTTGAAGCTATTCTGCAAAAGCTTTTTGCTGAATACGGATTGGAAATGAACTTTGAACAGTATGTGCTTGTGGGCAGTACGGTTCGTTCCTATCTTTCGTGGTTAAAGGATGCAGGCCATCTGAACTGCAGCTTTGAGAATAATATGCTGCTATGGCAGCGGGCATAGCACTCATTTTACAGACCAGTTTCCAAACTGGTCTGTATTTTTTTAGCTGTTTTGGTTACATTCGGGGAAAAGACTGCAGAGCCTTTCTACTACAGCGGGAATTTTATCCGTGCTGATGCCGGCATAATTGATAACTAGTGTACAGGTTCTGCCACTGTTTTTGTGATAGTTGTAATCAGAATAAAAGGACAGGCTGAGATCGGCCCCCAGCGCCCTTTCACGCACCTCTGCCTCAGTGAGCGCGGTGCGTACGTCCAGCAAAAAGTGCGTGCCTGCGTTGCGCTCGGTGATGGTGGAGATGGCGGCGATGGGGGAGGCGGCCAGTGCTGCCAAAATCTGGCTGCGCTGCTCGCGGTAGTAGTTTTTCATTTTGTTGATGTGGCGTTCAAAATAACCCTCAGAGATAAAGCGCGCCAGGGTGTACTGCTCAAAGCTCGATACCGTACAGCTGTAAAAGCTCATGGTTTCCTCGTAGCGCTCCAGCAGGCGTGGCGGCAGCACCATATAGCTTATGCGCAGTGACGGCACCAGGCTTTTGGAAAAGGTGTTCATATAGATGACGCGGTTTTGCGTGTCCTGCGCATATAGCGGTAAAATGAAGCGGCCAGTATAGCGGAACTCGCTGTCGTAATCGTCCTCGATGATGTAGCGCTTGCGGATGCGGTTGGCCCATTCAAACAGCTCCAGGCGGCGCGTTACAGGCATGACGATGCCCGTGGGGAAATGGTTGGCAGGAGATAAATGCACCACGTCGGCGCCGCTTTCCTCCAGCTTATCAATCATCAGTCCGTTTTCGTCAATGGGGATGTACTTCCAGGGGGTGCCGAAGCTGGCAGAGATGGAGGCAAATTTTTTGTAGCCCGGCTCCTCAATGGCAAAGGTGCAGGCGTGGCCGAACATCTGCAGCAGACGTCCGTAAAGGTATTCGGTGCCTGCACCGATGATGATCTGCGAAGGGTCCACCTGCATAGCCCTGTTGTGCGCCAGATAGGCGGCAATGGCCTTACGCAGCTCGTACACGCCGTTATAGGGAACTGTCTTGAGCAGCTCCTCGTTGTGTACGGACAGCGTTTCGCGCATCAGGCGGGTCCAAGTGGCGAGGGGAAAGTTTTGCAGGCTGATTCGGTTGGCCTTGAAATCGGCAAAGTATTCCTTTTCGGCTGCCTCAGGCAGGGGAGCGGCACTGGCCTTGCGGCGGACGCGGTAGCTGCTTACGTCCTCTACAAAATAGCCCTGCTTTTCGCGCGAGGTGATGTAGCCTTCTACCGCCAGCTGGGCGTAGGCGTTGGCCACGGTGATGGTGCCCACGCTCAAATGCTGCGCCAGTGTGCGCTTGGATGGCAGGCGCTCACCTGCGTGCAGGATGCCGCTGATGATGTCCTGGCGGATGCATTGGTATAAATAATCATAAAGCGGCGTCTGGCCGCGTTGTTGTAAATCGTATGTCAGCATTGCTTTACACAAAATCTCCTTGGTTCTAAAATATTTTCGTTTTTTGATTCTTTTAATAGAACCATTTTGATTATACAATAGACACATCACAAAAACAACCCCCACACAAAGGAGTGCAGGGGGGATGGACCAAATGAGGAGGCAATTTATATTATGGAAAAAGCAACTTTACAAGCACAATACGATTTGTATATTAATGGCGAGTGGCGCCCCGCATCCAACGGCGACACCTATAAGGCCGACAGCCCGGCTGACGGCAGCCTGCTGGCTGTCTGCGCACAGGCAACCCGTGAGGATGTGGATTACGCAGTAAAATGTGCCTGGGAGGCTTTCAAAACCTGGAAGAAAACCACTCCGGCCCAGCGTGCCGCTCTCTTGAATAAAATCGCCGATATTATCGACGCCAACAAAGAGCATCTGGCGATGGTAGAGAGCATGGATAACGGCAAACCCATCCGTGAAACCATGAACGTGGATATTCCGATGGCAGCAGATCACTTCCGCTATTTTGCAGGCTGCATCCTGGCAGAGGAGGGACAGGCTTCCGTACTGAACGAGCAGTTTTTGTCTATCATCCTGCGTGAGCCTATCGGCGTAGTTGGCCAGATCATCCCCTGGAACTTCCCGTTCCTCATGGCAGCCTGGAAGCTGGCTCCGGTATTGGCAGCAGGCGACTGCACCGTGCTTAAGCCATCTAAGGAAGCAAGCCTTTCTATCCTGGAATTTGCCCGTCTGATTGACGGCGTTCTGCCTGCAGGTGTCTTCAACGTAATCACCGGCGCCGGCAGCAAGTCCGGTCAATATATGCTGGAGCACGACGGCTTTGCTAAATTGGCCTTCACCGGCTCCACCGAGGTTGGCAAGAGCGTAGGCCTGGCAGCTGCTGAACGCATTATCCCGTCCACCTTGGAGCTTGGCGGTAAGAGCGCTAACATCTATTTTGATGACTGCGACTTTGACCAGGCAATCGATGGCGCACAGCTGGGCATTTTGTTCAACCAGGGTCAGGTTTGCTGCGCAGGCAGCCGTATCTTCGTCCAGGATACTATTTATGATAAATTCGTTCCTGCTCTGGTTAAGGCCTTCAACAAGGTTAAGGTTGGCCTGCCCTGGAACGATGATACCCAGATGGGCTCGCAGATCAACGAGACCCAGGTTAAGAAGATTTTGAGCTATATTGAAATTGCTAAGGAAGAGGGCGCAACCATTGCCTGTGGCGGCGAACGCTTTACTGAGGGAGAGCTGGCAAACGGCGCCTTCATGAAGCCCACCCTGATTATCAATGTGACTAACGATATGCGTGTAGCACAGGAGGAAATTTTCGGACCTGTGGCCGTTGTCATCAAATTCCACAGTGAGGACGAGGTTATCGCTATGGCTAATGACAGCGAGTACGGCTTAGGCGGCGCTGTCTGGACCAAGGACATCAGCAAGGCTATCCGCGTAGCACGCAGCATCGAAACCGGTCGTATGTGGGTCAACACCTACAACCAAATCCCCGAACATTCTCCGTTCGGCGGCTACAAGAAATCCGGCATCGGCCGCGAAACCCACAAGATGATTTTGAACCACTATACTCAGGTTAAAAATATCATGATTAATCTCAGTTATGCTCCTTCTGGGTTCTATCCTCAGGACTGACGATTAATACATAGCTTTTTCCAAAAAAGTTGCAGCAAAAAAAGCTCCGGCGTAGCCGGGGCTTTTTTGCACCTGTAGCCGGCAGCATGAGCAGCGCCGGCTTATTTATCCATTTTTGCGTTATCTAAAAAGGCAGTACCAAACTGCGTATAGGTCAGTTCTGCTCCCCGCAGGTCGGCGTATTCGAGCATGGCCCTGTCAAGCTTGGCGTTGGCCAGTTTGCTGCCGGATAGGTTAGCGTGACCGAGCTTGCCGCTGCGCAGATCTGCTTCCGTCAGGTCGCTCTTTTCCAGGTGAACGCAGTAGGCGTTGGTCCCATAAAAAACAGCGTTCTTGAGACTGGCATGGCGCAGCCAGCTGTAGGGCATGTTGGCAAAGCTGAAATCGGCGTAATCGGCCTGAACGCCGTCCATGCCTGCTTCCTGGGCCTTGGCCTGCTGCAGGTTGGCGTTGAGCAGGTGTGCTCCATGCAGCTGGGTGCGGTAAAGGTAGGCGCCAACCAGGTCGGCGTTGGTGAAATCGGCCGCGGTGGCAGTGGCGTAGGCAAAGTTGGCGTGGCGCAGGCTGGCGTTGCGCAGGCTGGCGCGGGCCAAAATAGCGCTCTGAAAGCAGGCATCGCTCAGCTTGGCCTTATCGAGCCTGGTGCCGTCTAAGCGTGCTTCGGTAAAATCGGTGTTGGTAAAATCACGGCCGCTTAGGTCCATGCCTGATAAATCGGCACCGGATAAATCGCCGCCGGGGCAGCTGGCACCTGCCAGCACAGCGTTTAAATCACTGTTGCTGTAGGCTTCGCCTGCAAGCGGCAGGGAGGCAGTGGCCATAGCCAAAAGCAAGGTTGTAAAAATTTTAGTGCGCATAATCATTCTCCTGCAGCATCAGCTGTAAATTTCTTCAAGCAGCTTGGCAAAATCAGCGGGGTCAGCAGGCAGCTCGTCAATGATTTTCCAGGGCTGCTCAGCGGCAAAATCCTCACGCTTATAGCCGGAGCCTGCCATGACAATGACGCAGGGAGCACCGATGGCGTTGGCGCAGCGTGCGTCGTTGGGGGTATCGCCGATAAAGATCAAATCCTTGGGGGAGATGGTCTCATTTTGCAGATACAGGCGCTGCAGGGCAACCTGAGCCAGCATCTCGCGGCTTTCACTGATCTCGCCAAAGACGCTGTGAGCGTAATCAAAATAGCTGGCCAGACCAAAATGCTGCAGCTTGAGGCGGGCACCGGTGCTGGTGTTGCCTGTAAGCAGGCAGTTGGTGTAGTTGCTGTGCGGCTGCGAAAAGTATTGCAGCGTTTTTTCCACGTTCTTCAAAACCTTGCCTGTGTGTAGCGGCAGCTGCTTTGGCAGCTCCATGTGATAGCGGATGAGGATACCTGCGGCCTCAGCACTATTACAACGTCCACGCAGACGGGTGACGACGCCCTTGACGATGTCGGAATCGGTGCGCCCTGCCAGTGATTGGGTAAAATCAAAGGCGTCCAGGAAGTAATAATCCTTGATAACCTTGATCATGGCATCCTTGCCTGCACCGCCCGAAAGGATGAGCGTGCCGTCGACATCCCACATTAAATATTTCATGTTAATTATCTCCTTAAAGATTATGAAAAAACAGGGGCTGCGCATACAACCCCTGAAGCTTGCAAGTAGCTGGTCCCGTCAGATGCCACGGGGCTTGAGCATCATTTTTTTCAGCTTGTCGCCAACGTTCTGCGTCATGTTCTGCGTGCGGCGGATAAATTTGATATGCGAACGATGGTTAGGCTTCATGTCATATTTATTACCGAAGTCACCACGGTCGAGCAGGGTGATTTTGGCCTTGTCGCAGACAAATGCGCTGCGCAGGTAACGTGCCATACCGGCAGGGTCGGCGCCATCGTGGCAGCTGAAGATATCGGCAGCGATGAAGCCAAGCTTGGGATAGATATGCAGCGTTACATGGCCCTGCTTGCAGACAGCGGAGATGGAGTATTCGTCCTGGCCCTGCTCCTGGCAGACAATAACCTGTTGGCTTTCCAAATGGAATTCACCGCAGCCGGCCTCAAGCAGACCCTGCGCCTTTTGCACATCGCTGGTTTCGCCTGCGCCGCAGTTGTACATATCTATAGCAATTAGTTTACCTGTAAATGTTTTTGGTTGCATTTGTCAGACTCCTCGTATGAAAAATAAAACACTGCTGCTGACAGCAGTTGTCAGATAAGTATGTATAGTACATATCACATCCCATTATAGCTAAAATTACAATGCTTGTAAAGTCAAATTGCTATCCTATTTGCGAAAAGTATGCTATAATAATAACTATAGTTAAAAACATTTGTTTTGTATGGCGGTGAAAAAATGGAAAAGCTGGAAGCAGTGGTCGAGGATATAGTATTTCAAAGTGATGACGGTATGTTCTGCGTCCTGCGCATGACAAACAAGGCGCAGGGACGCTTTACGGCGGTATATCATGGCGGCTCCCCATACTTGGGCGAAAATGTGTCCATGGAGGGAGGCTGGATAGAGCACACGAAGTTTGGCAGGCAGTTTGATATACAGTCGCTACAGGTGCTCCAGCCGACATCGGTGACGGGTATAGAACGCTTTTTGGCATCGGGTGCAGTAAAAGGTATCGGCCCGGTGACGGCAGCACGCATAGTGGATATGTTCGGCGCGGATACGCTGGAGGTGCTTTCTACCTATCCAGAGCGTTTGGCCAAGGTCAGGGGTATCAGCGCCAAAAAGGCGGCAGCCATCGCCGAAAGCTACCGGGAGCTTTCGGGACTGCGTGAGCTGATGATGTTTTTGGAATCGCATGGTGTCAGCAGCGGTTATGCCGCGCGTCTGCAGGCTGCTTATGGGTCGACAGCGATTGCACGCATTAAGGAAAATCCCTACAGCCTGGCAAATGATATCGTGGGCATCGGCTTTAAAACTGCGGACAGAATTGCTATGAGTATGGGTATGGAGCGTGATGCGGCCGCACGGCTGGAGGCAGGCCTTGCCTACGCGCTGACACAGGCGGCCGGCGTGGGTCATACCTGCGTACCCGAGGAGCTTTTGGTGCGTGAGACGGCGCGGGCGCTGGTGGTGGATACATCGCTGGTGCAGGAGACATTCACCGGCCTTTTGGAGCGCGACAGGCTGCGCACGGAGGAAATGGGCGGTATGCGCCTGGTATACCCTGAATATTTATACAGGGCGGAGGTACAGACTGCGCGCCGCCTTTTGGCATTGCGTGACCAGGCCAAGGCGGTTACGCGCGTGAATGCGGACGAGGTTATTGCTAAATGGGAGCGTGACGCAGGCATTACGTTGGCTGAGGCACAAAGACAGGCCATTTACGCGTCCCTGGAGCATGGCGTTTTCGTGCTCACGGGCGGCCCCGGTACAGGCAAGACCACGGTCGTCAAGGGTATATTGAACGTGCTGGAGCAGGCAGGCTGCCGCATTTTGCTGGCAGCTCCCACAGGACGTGCGGCGAGACGCCTGGCAGAATCGGCAGGGCATCCGGCGGCGACGGTGCACCGCCTTTTGGAATGCCAGCCTACGGGTGAGGGCTTGTGCTTTGCCAAGGATGACAGTGATCCACTGGATGCCGAAGCGATTATTATCGACGAGGCTTCGATGCTCGATATCCAATTAACCTATCATCTTTTGAAGGCTGTACCGGGCGGCTGCCGTCTGATCTTCGTCGGTGATGTGGACCAGCTGCCGTCCGTCGGTGCAGGCTCTGTACTCAAGGACATGATACGTTCGGGGAAAATGCCTGTGGTGCGTTTGGAAAACGTCTTCCGTCAGGCCGAGGTGAGCCCGATCGTGCGCAACGCGCATAAGATCAACCGCGGACAGATGCCGGAATTTACTGCAGGCAATGGCAGCGAGTTTGCTCTGCAGGAATTTGCCGATGAGCAGGCTGCCGCTGATTTTGTGGCGCGCACCTATGCGCAGCTTACGGCAGCCGGCGACTGGCGCAGCGTACAGGTGCTGTCGCCTATGCACAAAAATCCCTGCGGTGTGCAGAACCTGAACAAGCTGCTGCAGCAGTATATTAATCCGCCGGCGGCGTCTAAGGCTGAGGCCAATATTCCCGGTAATGTGCTGCGAGTGGGCGACAAGGTGATGCAGATACGCAATAATTACGAAAAGGATGTCTTTAACGGCGATATCGGCCGTATTATCCGCATAGAGGGTAAAAACGTCGTGGTTGCCTTCCCCGAGCGTGCAGAGGGCGATTACGTCACCTACGCCCAGGGCGAGGTGGAAGAGCTGCAGCTGGCCTACGCGATGAGCGTGCACAAGTCGCAGGGCAGCGAATATCCCTGCGTTATTTTGCTGATGGTGCCAAGCCATTACATCATGCTGCAGCGCAACCTTTTGTATACGGCCGTCACCAGGGCCAAGGAGCGTGTGCTGGTGGTGGGCAGCAAAAACGCCGTGCGCACCGCGGTGGAAAACGATAAGACCAAGCGCCGCTACAGCCTTTTGGCGGAGCGCTTGCAGGAAAGCAGCGAGGTGTTCTGATGCACAGCCTGTTGCGTGATTTTGCCTATTACGGCCGTGTGGCCAAGGAGCTTATCTTTCCAAGACGCTGCGCGGTGTGTGCCGCCGCTATTGAAACAGGTTACGTGTGCGAGGCCTGCCGCAGGGAGTACCTGCTGCAGCGCCGGCTGCCGTGCGTGCCGCGGGAGGAGTTTTTGGCAGGGCAGGCAGCGCCGCTGCCGGGGGACGTGCTGCACAGCATTTTGCTTTTGTATAAGTATGACGGCGTGTTTAAGGACGCCCTGCACCGCATAAAGTTTGAGGCAGATGCCAGCCTGCTGCCGCTATTGCGTGAGGAGGCCGATCTGGCGCTGCCTGCTGCGAAGCTGCGCTGGCTGCAGCAGTTTGACGTGATAGCCTGCGTGCCGACGTCAGAGCAAAGACGCATGCAGCGTGGCTTTGACGTGCCTGAGGAGCTGTTTGCGCCCATCCTGGCGCAGCGCAGCGTAGGCGTGGAGGTGCTGCTTGAGCGTGTGCGTCATACAGCGCCGATGTTTGAGCTGAAGCCTGACGAGCGCAGACAGGAGCTGGCAGGCTGCTTCGCACTCAGACCGCACGCCAAGGTTAAGGGAAGGCACGTGCTTTTGTGCGATGATATCTTTACCACGGGCAGCACGCTTACCGAGGCGGCCCAGGTGCTGCTGGCGGCAGGGGCAGCAAAGGTGTCGGCACTGGCGTTGTGTGCGGCGCAGGCAGACTGGGAGTGATGATTGGATGATGGATAAATTGCGCAGATGGTGGCGTGCTGAGCCTGTGCTGTGCGTGGCCGTGCTTTTGGCGGCCGTTAGCAGTGCCTATAGCAGGCCACAGCTTGCCTATATAGATTTTGATGTGCTGTGCGTGCTGCTGTCCTTGATGCTGGTGGTGGCGGAGCTGAAGCAGATACGCTTTTTGGATTGGCTGGCGGTGGAGCTGGTGAACAGGTGCCATAGCAAAAGACAGCTGGAGCTGGTGCTTTTGGCCGTCACCTATATCAGCTCGATGTTTGTGACCAATGACGTCGCGCTCTTAACCTTTGTGCCGCTGGCTTTGGTTATCGGCAAAACGCTGCAGATGGATATGGAGCGCACGGTCGTTTTACAGACGCTGGCAGCCAATCTTGGCAGCATGCTGACGCCGGCAGGTAATCCGCAAAACCTTTTTTTGTACGCTCATTATGGCTATACGGCAGAGCATTTTTTTGCAGTTATGGCGCCTGCGGCTGCCATTTCATTGGCATTTATCGTGCTGCTGTGGCTGCGGGGACGTGACAGTGCGCTGTCGCTTAGCCTGGAAAGTCTGCAGCGACCGCGTGCAGGTATATTATTTGTGCTGCTGCTGCTTTTGGCGGTGGATATTGCTGCGGTGCTGCACTGGGTAAATAAGCTGGCGGCCCTGTTTTTGTCGGCGGCAGTTGTTTTTGCTTGCGACAGACGCAGGCTGCTGTGCGTGGATTATGGTCTTTTGGCAACCTTTGCCGCTTTTTTTATTTTTATCGGTAACATTGCCCACAGCAGCGTAGTGGCCTTTTTGCAGCAGTCGCTGATGGGGACGCCGGCCGGGACGTACATTGCTGCCCTTGCCGCCAGTCAGCTTATCAGCAACGTGCCTGCAGCCATGCTGCTCGCAGGACTGACGCAGGAGGCAGATGCCCTGCTTTTGGGCGTGAACATCGGTGGACTGGGGACGATGATCGCCT
This sequence comes from Segatella copri, assembly GCA_963597755.1. Taxonomy (GTDB): domain Bacteria; phylum Bacillota; class Negativicutes; order Acidaminococcales; family Acidaminococcaceae; genus Phascolarctobacterium_A. The sequence continues at coordinate 38,696 of CAVBQX010000006.1, read as the reverse complement.
CCATGGCCAGTGTCATCTCCTACAAGCTTTTTGTGGCTGAGCGTCCTGCGCAGGCAGGTAGATATATGCGGACATTTTTATATTACAACATCTTGGGATTAGTTGTGAACGGCGTGCTTGTGTGGGCGCTGCTGCTCACGTAAACTGATCAAAGAAAATAGGTTGACTAACCAGCGTTATTGCATTATAATAAAGCACATGAAGCGGCAGAGTGAGCTGCTGCTTACATGAAAGGAATTAGCAAAAATGTTAGAGCTTGCACATAAGCTGGCAGACAGCGACGCCAAGTTTTTTGGCGGCTGGGTTTTGGCCGGCGCTGAGGCACACATCCATAATAAGGCAAAACAGCTGGTAAATAACGTGCTGCTGGCTAAGGAGCGCAAATCCATGATCCAGGTTTTGGGCACGGCAGCTGATGGCAGCGTAGCTAAGGAGCTGCGGGTGTTTTTGGTGTTGCCGAGGCAGGGACTGGGCGCGAAGCCGCAGCCGCAGCAAGTGCCTACAGGCAGCTTGGTGGCGCAGCACGTTTTCTCGACGCAGGAAATAGCCGATTATGTTGCCTACACGGGAGATGAAAACATCATCCACAAGGGGGAGCATGCTATTGTCCCCGGGCTGTGCATGGCAGCGTGGCTGCAAGGCGAGCTGCAGCTGGCGCAGCTGGACTGGCGTATCAGCTTTTTGGCTCCTGTGCGCGCAGGTGACGAGCTGCGGGTGTATGCTGATGGCGGTGTGCTGGCAGGTTATGTGGGCGCTGTTAACGTTTTTGTAATCAAATGAACAGTAAGGCTGGTGTAAATATGACTACTCAAACTCATAGTGCAAGCGTAAATAAAACCTCGGAGATGACCAAGATGGCGCTGATGGTGGCGATGAACTGCATTTCTGCCTACCTCATCATTCCCCTGCCATTTTCCTTGTCGCCGATTGCTCTGCAGACGATGATTGTAAATTTGACAGGCTATGTACTGAATACCAAGCAGGCCTTTATGACGATGCTGGTGTATCTTTTGGTTGGTCTTGCAGGTGTGCCTGTATTCACAGGCGGCAGTGCCGGCCCCGGCAAGCTGTTTGGTCCTACCGGCGGCTATCTGTTCGGCTTTTTGCTTACAGCAGTTTTTTTGGCCTACTTTAAGGGTGAAAAATACAGCTTCAGGCGTTATGCGCTCCTGGGCTGCATCATCGGCATTCCCCTGATTTACGCGCCTGGCGTTATTCAACTGAAGCTTGTTACGGGCATGGCCTGGGATAAGGCGCTTATGACAGGTGCTTTGCCGTTCATTCCGCTGGATATTGTCAAATGCCTGGCGGCTGCTGTCATCGCAGGGCCTATCAACCGCATTTTTAGCAACAAATAATTTTGAGGGGAGCTGTCGCCAGCCTTTGCGACGGCTCTTTTTCGCAATATAGGAGTGGGAACATATGGAAGCTTATATTTTGGGCGGCCTGCGCAGCTACGTGGGCGTGGTCAATGGCATGTACCGTCACATCCCGGCTGAGCTTTTGGGAGCGGCGGTGCTTAAGCAGGTTATGGAAAAATATCAGGTGCAGCAGCCTGATTATATTATTGGCGGCAACGGCGTAGGCGCGGGTGGCAACATCACGCGCCTTATGGCGTTGGAAGCAGGCGTGGATGAGGCAGTGCCTGCCTTTACCGTGGACGTGCAATGTGGCAGCGGCTTGGAAAGCATTGCGGTGGCTGCTGCCAAGATCAACAGCGGTGAGGCCGATGTAATCATTGCAGGCGGCTTTGAAAGCAGCTCCACGCAGCCTAGGCGTGGCTATAACCCCAACAACCCTGCTTACACTGGCGACAGCTGGTACAGCGTGGCTAAGTTCATGCCCGGCATCCACCGTGAAACCGTGATGCTGGAGGGCGCGGAGCTGGCAGCCAAACGCGAGGGGATAACCAAGGCCGAACTGGATGCCTGGGTACTGCGCAGCCATAAATTGGCGACGCAGGCACGCGAGCAGGGACTTTTGCAGGGGATTATCGCACCTGTATATGGTGCTACTAAGGACGAGGGCATCCGCCCACGCATGAGTCAGCGCCTGCTCGACAGGCTGCCCAAGGTACTGGATGGCGGCGAATTTATCACAGCGGCCAACTCCTGCCTGATTAACGATGGTGCTGCCTTCGTGGTGCTGTGCTCGGCCAAATACCTGACAGAGCACGGTCTTGAGGCTCAGGCGAGGGTTATTGCCAGTGCGGCCTGTGGCGGCGATCCCCTGGTGAGCCCGCGGACAGCTATCACTGTGCTGCAAAAGCTTTTGAGCAAAAACGGCCTTAATGAGCAGGATATTGACGATTTTGAATTGAACGAGGCCTTTGCTGTAATCGACGTGCTGTTTGCACGCACCTTTGCGCAAAGCGTTGATAAGTACAACGTTTTCGGCGGTGCCTTGGCCTATGGTCATCCCTACGGCGCCAGCGGCGGCATCATTACGCTGCATCTTTTGGAAGCACTGCGCCAGAAGGGCGGACGCCTGGGAGCGGCCAGCGTGGCGGCTGCCGGCGGCGTAGGCACGGCGCTGCTAATAGAAAGAATATAACGGACGTAGGAGGATATTTATGGACTACCTACAGCTTATACAATCACAGCCACAGGCTAAGCTCGCCCTGGTGGAGGACGGCGAGGAGTATACCTATGCACGCCTGGCGCAGGAGGCGGCAGACCTGCGTGAGCAGTGCAGCTTTAGCGAAAGCGCTGTCTTTATCCACGAGGACAGCATCGCACGCCAGCTCATCAGCTTTTTGGCTTATAGCGGTACGCGCACAGTGCCTATCATTGCTACAGAGGTGAGCAAAACGCAGCAGTTTGACTGTATGGAGGTTCCTGCTGCTGCCTGCATGGGCGTTATGACCAGTGGCAGCACAGGTAAAAGCAAGCTTTTATGGCGCAGCTACGCCAGCTGGGCCAGCTTTTTTGCCGAGCAGAATCGTGTTTTCGGCGTGGATGGCGACACCGTGATCTTTTGCCAGGGCAGCCTGGCCTTTACGGGTAATTTGAATATCTATATGGGTGTGCTGGCCGCCGGTGGTACGCTGGTGGTGACAGAACGCTTCCGTCCGCGCCACTGGCTGCAGATGATGGACGAGTATCAGGCGAACGCAATTTACCTTATTCCCTCCAAGCTGCTTTTGCTGCCCAAGTTTTTGCGTGCGGCAGACACACGCGTGCGCAGCATTATCAGCGGCTCGCAGAGCATGGGCAGGGCAGAGGCGCAGCGCCTGCTTTCTGTCTATCCTAATGCGGATATTACGCTGTACTACGGCGCCAGCGAGCTGAACTATATAACCTACGTCAAGGCGCAGGATATGACTGACGACCGCACGCTTATCGGCCGCCCCTTTGCCGGTGTGGAGGTGAGCGTAAAGAATGAAGAGATTTTCATCAACACGCCTTATCATGTCGAAGGCATTACGCTGCCGTTTTCGCTAAAGGACAGGGGACGCCTGGACGAAGCAGGCTGTTTGCACTTTTTGGGACGCACGGATGATATCGTCAGTGTCAACGGCCGCAAGGTATCGACAGTGAAGGTGCGTGAGGCGCTGACGGCTATCACCGGCGTGGAGGAGGCAGCAGTGCTGTGCCAGCATGTGGACGATGCCGATGTACTCACAGCGTTTATCGGCTCGGAGCAGGAATTTAGCAAGCAGGAGCTGGTGAAGCTTTTGCGGGGTGTGCTGTCTGATTACGAGCTGCCCAAGCAGTTTATCTGCATGCCGCAGCTGCCGCATAACGAAAGCGGTAAGGTGGATAAGCTGGCCTTAAAAAAGTTTTTGTAAAAAATGTAAAAAAACACTTGCCAAACTGCTAAAGGTATGGTAATATATATACCTGTCAGACACCTGACATTGGCCCGGTGGTTCAGTTGGTTAGAATGCCGCCCTGTCACGGCGGAGGTCGTGGGTTCGAGTCCCATCCGGGTCGCCAATGCGGAAATAGCTCAGTGGTAGAGCACCTCCTTGCCAAGGAGGGGGTCGCGAGTTCGAATCTCGTTTTCCGCTCCATAGGGGCATAGTTCAATGGTAGAGCAACGGTCTCCAAAACCGTCGATCTGGGTTCGAGTCCTAGTGCCCCTGCCATAAAAAAAGTAGCCTGAGGATGAAGGTTCTCAGGCTTTTTTGTTTTTACGAAGATATTGGTTCTATAATAAGTGGTTCTATAATAAGTGGTGTGTGTGGTGGTAGCAAAATGACTTGTCAAAAAATGGGAAAAGAGGTAAAGTAAGTCCAAGTGGGGAAAATAATTTTCAAATGCCGCGTGTCATTGAGCGTTCCTACGCGTGCTATTGACCGCTTGATGCAAGGACTGAAACGTGAGCTTGTGCACGTTGCCAGTCCTTTTTTTATTGCCGACTTATTGCGCCGGCTGGCGCGTTCACCTACGTTCCGCAAGGCCTGCGAGCAGCTTGCACGTAACATGGCGACACACTTATTCAGGGACGGGCATAGGACGTGGCGTGCTGCTGCGGCCGAGGGGAGCAAGGGGGATGCGTTAAATTACAGTGCGCAAGGGAGTTGTCGCCAGCGTAAAAGACTTCTTTCAAGGAACACAAGGAGCATCTATATGGCGTAAAATGCAAGTTATGAGCATAAAAGAAGATATGAAAAAGACAACAAAAAACCGCTAAAGGCTTGGGAAGAAGCTTTCAGCGGTATCTTTTACTTTGGTGATCCAGGAGGGATTCGAACCCCCGACCCACGGCTTAGAAGGCCGTTGCTCTATCCAACTGAGCTACTGGACCATATAAAATTGGAGCGGGCGATGGGAATCGAACCCACAACATCAGCTTGGAAGGCTGAGGTTTTACCACTAAACTACACCCGCAAAAAGTGGTCGGAGTGGCAGGATTCGAACCTGCGACACCCTGCTCCCAAGGCAGGTGCGCTACCAAACTGCGCTACACCCCGAATACAAAATCCATTATACTCTTTTATAGAAGAAAAGTCAAGCAAAAGTATAAGAATAAGATAAATAGCTACGAGCTTGTTTATTAGCAGTTCCTGAAAAGGAAGCTAAAGATTTTTGCCAGCTGTTGTAAAATTTCTTGTTCGTTGTCTGACCAGGAATATTGTTTGCCTAGGTGATAGGCAGATACTATGTAGGCAGGCATATTTTTGATGTAGATTAGATAAGACAGCATGGCGGTTATACCTGTTGTCTCTGTGGCATGCTTGTAACGCTCTGGAAGATAACTGGTATCGCTGCATTTACTGCAGCCTGAGCCATCAAACAGCTCTAGTATTTCAGCACGGGTGAAGTCCTGTATGGCTGCAATAGGTTTATGGTTAGAAGCAACACATTGGTTAACTACTAGCAGCTTATCCTCTCTGCTGTGCAGGTCATATATCACCATACCGTCAGCCTGCAGGATATCGCAGGCTAGCTGCAGCAGCTTGTCTATGCTGGTTTTGGGATGATTGCTGCTGACGATCTCAAGTGCCATCTTCATAAACAGCTCTATGGGTATTTTATGCTTACTTATAGCTTCGCTGTCAACCAAGGTGCCATAGCTGAAGTCGTGTTGCTCTAGCGCCAGCGGAACAATTGCACAGATGTAAAACTCGTTGCCCGTCAGCTCATCTACTATATATTGCCCACGCTCCAGTACCCAGACGATGGTGCCACGCTTATGCAGCAGGCGGTAGTTGATGCTGTATGGAGTACCGTTTTGGTGGCTGAGCATGGCCTGTGTTACCTTAGCGATATCCTGGCTATAAACCATTTTATCCAGCTGACCGTGTGTTGCCTGCAGCATTTCGGTCATACTGCCATAGCCAGCCATGCTGCAAAGGGTTTTGTTTACGTAAACTGCGGGGAAGCGCTGTTCTATTTTACACAGCTTCATGCCATTGGGGGAATTGGCGGCGACAAAGGCCGGCAGACTGCTTGCCTCCTGCTGAGCTTCCAGCTGCTTAAAGAACAGAGTTGCGTATTGGTGCGGATAGACCTCTTCGTCCTGCAGAAATTTCCACGAACGCGAGCTGTGCAGGTTAAGGACGTGCACGTCCTCGCCATCGGCCGCAAGCGTAAAGGTAAAGCGCGAGCAGTCGGGATCATCGCTGTCATCGGCAGCCGGTACATCAAGCTGGCAGTAGATGATGCACAGCTGCTCGTCAATATAAAGCTGGCGCCACTGTACCTGCTTCAAGACGGTCTCAGGCAGGGGACGGGGATATTTATGCTGGTGGCCTTTGGCAAAGGCATTGCTGTCCGGGACAAAGGCGTTCTTGTTCTGCCCGATCCAGCTGGCGCCTTTGGGAGATAAATAAGCACGTATCTTGTCTACGTCCTGCGTAACCAGCATCTCCTGCAGCATTTGCTGCGCAAGCAGCATTGCTTTGGCTGCAAGCTTTGCTTTATCCATTTTTCATACCTCCATCCTCGGTGCTGTAATATAGCGCGTAGCCTTTGCCACGCACGGTTTCCAGACGCAGGAGTGCGAATTCCTCTATGTGCAGCTTGTGACGCAGGTTGCTGATGTGCATGTTGAGCGCGCGGCTGGTATATTTTAATTCACTGTTGGAATAAAGCTCGTTGTACAGCTTTTCGGTGCTGACGATTTGGTTGAGGTTATTGGCTAATACGATGAGCAGTTTGTATTCAGTGCTCGTGAGGGGCAGGAATTCATCACGCAGCATGACCTGATTATTATTGAGAAAAATCGTCAGCTCTCCTATATGAAGCAATCTGCTTTCGGGGACTGCCCGCTTTGTGGTGAGACGGATAAAATTATTGAGCTGGTGATAAAATTCAATGCTGCCGCAGGGATAATGCAGCAGATAATCGGCACCATCCTGCAGGGCCTTTACGGCGGCAGGCTCGTTGTCTTGCCGTGTCAGCACCAGCGTGGGAATATCAGGCGACAGGCTCCTGACAAAGTGCAGCTCCTGCGCAGTGACGTTGTTGCATTCCACAACAAAGTATTGAGGCTTATAGTGTGTAAAGCTGCTCAGTGCCTGCGAACGGCTTTTGCTGATATGAAACTGCAGCTCGAAAAGACTGCTGTAGGAAAGTAGCTGCTCTATATGGGGAACTGACGGGCAATATACTAAGATAGAAATCATATCTGCTCCTCACTGAAAAAATCTTGGTTTAGCAGTACGCTGATAATCTGTGACGTCATACGGATTATTTCCAGCTCGTGCGCTGTGAAGCTGTGCTGGCTGTCCCTTTGATAAAAGGTGGCGATATAGGCGTTTTGCCCTTCAACCTTGATTAGCTGCTGACAAAAGGAACGAATACCCTGCAGGGCGAAGTTCGGACGGTATTTTGCAGGCAGCAGGCGTGTGTCGCTGCATTGGGCAAAACCCTTGCTGTTAAGAAAGCGCAATGTCTCGTCGCCTGTCTGCTCTAAAAAAAGCTCAGAAGGCGTCATATCACTGGCGTCGTAGTAGGCTGCCAGCCTCATAGGCTGAGAGCTTTGGCGGATATCTGTCACCCAGATGCCTGCAAGCTGCAGCAAATCACTCGCAAGCTGCAATAGCTGCTGCATTGCTACATCACGTGTATTGGAGGAGACAATATCCAGGGTAATATTCAAAAAGGCTTCGCTAGGGATTTCGTAGCTATGCGCAGACATCTGCGGCCAATCACAGCTGCTGTTATCCTCAGGCTGCAGCAGAGGTGAAGCGGCGCAGATGATGCAGGGCGCGCCTTCCGTGCCGGTGGTGCGGCGGCCACGCTCCAAAATCCAGGTGAAGCCTGCCTGCTTGGTGCGCAGACGGTAGTTGATAGTATAGGTGCTGCCTTCTTCCGTCAGTGACTGCATAGCCTGCCGTACCTTGGCGAGATCGCGTGCGTCCACCAGGTTTTGCAGCTGTCCCTGTGTTGCCGCCAGTAGCTCCTGCGGCGTTTGGTAGCCTGCTAGCTGTGCCAGTGACTGGTTAACGTAGGTCGCGGTGTGCTCTGCGTCAATTAGGCAGTATTTAAGACCGTTGGGCGAATAGCCTGCGGCATCTGCTGCCAGATTGGCGGTGATATGGTGCTGCTTGGTAGCTGTTGTGGCAATATCTGCTGTAGTAGGAGGAACAGATACTGTAAGCTGCAAAATTTTGGCAGTATCGTTTTCGTTTACCAAAACGAAGCTCATGCGGCAATCAACATCAAGGTTATAGCCGGTGTGCAGCTCTGTAGAAATATGACAGTTCAAAAGTACGATGCAGCGGCTGGCGGTGGCGTAGGGGACATAAACCTGCATTTTTTGGATGCGGCTGCGCTGGATCTCCTGCATGCGTATGGTCATAGTGTGGAAGATATTGTCGTAGCCGCAAAATACCTCCTGCCTGCCCCAGCCGATAAAGCTGGGGTTTTGCCGTGAAAAGCAGGCCTGCACCTTTTCCATGTCATTTTCTATGAAGTAAGCATATAAGAGCCTGGTTGCTGTTGCCTTGGACTGCTCGATAAAGCGTTGTGTTTTCATTGTAAAAGATCTTTCTTCAGACTGTAATATTCACGGGAAAAATAAGGGGAAAGCTGCGCTTCGCGGTGGTCGTAGCCAAAGGCGCGCTTGGTGAGTGATAAAATTGGCGGGGCCTGGATGCGTTTGGCAACGGCAAAGCCGGCAAAAAGCTTCCACCAGCGTTCTAAATCGTTTATAAGAGCTGCCGCAGTGGGGCAGGCCTCGTCGATGGCGGCCTGCGTGCAGCCAAGCTCTGCAGCCAGCGTGCCGGCCTTGTACCAGCGCAAAATATCTGCCGGCGTGGTTTTGTGCCAGTTTTCGATAAAGGCACGCAAAAGATAGTCGTGATAGTCATATACCAAGGGATCGCCGCCCTTGCCCACGGTCTGCGCGTCCGACAGCTCGGCACTGGGGCGGATGTGAAAGATTTCTTCGGGAATGACGGTGCGGCCAAAAACAACGTCGTTAAGGTAGCGGCCGAGGGCATAAACCTGGTGCTTCCAGATATCGCCGATCATGGCAAGAGCGCCGCAGATATCGCCGTAGAAGGTGGCGTAGCCGACGGAAAGCTCGGCCTTATTGGAGTTGCAGCTGAAGGCGCCGCCGAAGGCGGCAGCAGCTGCAGCGATAACGCGGGCACCACGGTCGCGAGCCTGGATGTTTTCGCGTACCAGGCCGCCAAGCTGCAGGTTAAAGCTTTCGCCGTCGGCAAAATTTGTGATGGGAGTGTTCTCCAGCTGCGCTACAGTGTGCTCAAAGCTTTCGCTGATGGGGATAACGGCATAATTTGTGCCTAATGCCTGCGCAATACGCAATGCGATGTCGCGCGTGGTGCTGCTGTTGTAGCGTGAGGGCAGGTTGAGCAGCAAAACGTTTTCGGGTCCTAAAATATCCACATACATGGCAGCAGTGACGGCGCTGTCGATGCCGCCCGAAAGGCCGATGGTCATGCGCTTGATGCCACATTGCTGTAAAAATTTGGCAGTGCCGTAGCGTAATGCCTTATATACCGATTCAGGCTCCTGCGGCAGCTTGGCAGGGGCGCAGGTGGGATTGATGCAGCCTGCGGCTGTATCCCAGGTAAATTCCAGTGTGGTGTCGGCGTACATTTCGGCAGAGGTAACAAGCGTGCCGTCGCCATTATAGGCAGAGGTGCAGCCGTCGTAGGTGAAAATATTCTTGCCGTTGTTTTGGATGCCGACGTTGTTGCAATAAATGAGTGGGATGCCTGCTGCCCTGGCCTGCGCGCTGAACAGGCGGTTGCGCTTGCGGTTTTTGCCCAATGTATAGGGGGAGCAGGACAGGTTGCACAAAAGCTGCGCACCGTTTTGCGCCAGGGTCTGCGGCACGTTGAGATGATAGTTTTCGGTCCAGCCGTCCTCGCACAGCATGAGGCCGATGCGGACCTGTTCGCCGCGGATGCAGAGCGTAAGCGGCTGCATGGCCTGGCTGACGCTGGCGTTTTCTTCGGCACACAGCTTTTGCAGGCTGTAAAAATGGCGGCAGTCATCAAACTCGCGGTAGTTGGGCAGCGAATTTTTGATGATGAAGCTGCGTCCCAGGTAGCCGCCGACGAGACTGCCGTCCTGGCAGGCAAAGGCTGCGTTGTACTTGCGCACGCGGCCGTCCTCGTTGAGCTTGCCGTTTTCGGAGGCGACGCTGCCGAACATTACGCAGATACCGTTAGAGGCTTCTGTGATTTGCCGCGCGTAGTATTCGCAGTCATCTATAAAGCTTTGCTGCTCCCACAGATCACCGATGAGGTAGCCTGGCAGTGCCATTTCGGGTAGCAGCAGGATGTCGGCACCGCGGCTGCGTGCCTCGTCCATTGCTGCTAATATTTTGTCGAAGTTTAAATCAGGACGGCCGGGAATAACCTCCAGCTGTCTGCAGATAATTTTTATTTTCAATTTATTGTCCTCACAATTTTATTTGCATTTTGCTTTACTATAGTGCTATTATAACAGAGAAAACATAATTTCTCTAGCATAGAGGGGGCTTTTGGAGTGAAACATAATAAAAAAACTAACGCAGCACGTAAGCTGGATGAGCTGAAGATAGAATACCGCATTATGGAATATCCTGTAGACGAGGAGCACCTGGATGCTGTGCATGTGGCGGCCGAGGTGGGGATGCCTGCGGCGCAGGTGTTTAAAACATTGGTGGTGCGTGGCGACAAAAACGGCATTATGTTTGCCGTCATCCCCGGCGACGGCGAGCTGGACCTTAAGGCTCTAGCAAAGGCCAGTGGCAACAAGCGCGCAGAGCTGGTGCATCTTAAGGAGGTGCTGCCGCTGACGGGTTATATCCGTGGTGGCTGTTCGCCCTTGGGCGCAAAAAAGAATTATCCTGTGTACATGGATGTGACAAGCAATAACTGGCCCGAGATCGCTATCAGCGCCGGACAGCGTGGTATGCAGATAGTGGCAGCACCTGCTGATTTACAAAAAGCTACTAATGCGATGGTGGCAGAGCTGATATTTGCTTGATTTTGCTTGTTATCGCGGGCAAAATCTGCTATTATAATCTTGATAACCTATTTGCACAATAGTGTTTAGAGATGGGACGCACTTTATAACATTGGTGTTGTCCAAAGCATAGGAAAGAAAGTAGGTTGACCTTATGTTATATGTGAGTACAAGAGGGAAAACGGATTTAGTATCGTCGGCACACGCGATTACCCGCGGACTGGCGGCAGATGGCGGCTTGTTTGTGCCGCAGCGTCTGCCTGCAATGCGCATGGTGGATATCAAGGCGATGCAAAATAAGCCTTATACCGAGCGTGCTGTTGATGTGCTTTTGCAATATCTTACCGATTTTAGCGAGGATGAGCTGCGTGAGTGTGTGAATGCAGCCTATGCCGCTGAAAAGTTTGGCGATAATCCTGTGCCGCTGGTACAGGTTAACGACAACACTGGCGTGCTGGAGCTGTGGCATGGTCCCACGTCTGCCTTTAAGGACATGGCTTTGCAGCTTTTACCGCATCTTTTGACCCGTTCTATAAAAAAGACCGGCGAGACCAATAAGGTGGTTATCCTGGTGGCAACATCCGGCGACACAGGTAAGGCTGCATTGGAGGGCTTTGCTGATGTCGAGGGTACGCAGATTATTGTCTTTTATCCCAGCGAGGGCGTGAGCGATATCCAAAAGCGCCAGATGATTACGCAGATGGGCAAAAACGTGAAGGTTTTTGGTATCGAGGGCAATTTTGATGATGCGCAGCGCGGCGTGAAGGAAATTTTTGGTAACAAGGCGCTCAGCGACGAGCTGGCCAAGAAGGGCTATTCCTTCTCTTCGGCCAATTCCATTAACTGGGGCCGCCTGGTGCCGCAAATCGTTTATTACTTCAGCGCTTACGTGGATGCCATCAAGGCAGGCAAGATTACCGCAGGCCAGCCTGTAAATTTTGTTGTGCCCACGGGCAATTTCGGCGACATCCTGGCAGGCTATTATGCCAAGCTGATGGGACTGCCGGTTGACCGCCTGCTGTGTGCGTCTAACAGCAACAATGTGCTGACTGATTTTATCAATACCGGTGTTTATGACAGACGCCGTGAGTTTTATAAGACGATTTCGCCGTCTATGGATATTTTGGTGTCCAGTAACCTGGAGCGTTTGCTGTACAATGTGACCGAGCAGGACGCTGCGCGCGTGGCAGATTATATGCAGCGCCTGAATACAGAGGGCTTCTACCAGATTGACAGTGACGATTTGAAGAAGATCCAAAGTGAGTTCTTCGGCGCCTGGGTGGATGAGCTGGAGACCAAGGAGGCTATCGGCCGTATTTACAACGACTACCATTATCTGATGGATACGCATACAGCTGTTGCCTGGCGTGCCTTGGAAAAATACCGCTTCCTTACCAGTGATGACACCTATACTATAGTACTGTCTACGGCCAGTCCCTATAAGTTTGCCGATAGTGTGCTGTCGGCCCTGGAGGACGCACAGCCGCAGGGTGGCGAGCCGTTTGAGCTTTTACGCAAGTTAAATAGTGCTACAGGAGCAGAGATTCCGCAGCGGATGCTGGCGCTGGAGCAGCTGCCTGTGCTGCACAGCGAGGTTATTCCTGCTGATAAGATGGAGCTTGCGGTGGTCAAAAATCTGGTATAAGCATACAGCGTGAAAAAAGCGTGAATTACGCCGGCTTTGCTTGCCTCTGCTGCGGCTTTTGTGTATACTATTGATATAAGCTAATAATGAAACGAGGGACTTAGTCTGCTGGATCGGCGGACTAAGTCTTTGTTGTAAAAGGAGGAATATAGTGGACTCTAGGAGTGTGCTCGAACAGGTGCGCAGCGGCCAGCTGCCTGTGGAGGAGGCATTGCGCTTTTTTAACCATAAGGCCTACGAGGATTTGGGCTATGCCAAGCTGGATACATCGCGTGAGCAGCGCAGCGGCTTTGCCGAGGTGGTGTATTGCGCAAATAAGCCGGATGAGTTTTTAGTGCAGATATATAAGCGCCTGTTTGATGAGCAGGGAGAGGTGTTTGGCACACGGGCGACGCGCGAGCAGTACGAGCTGGTGCGGCATGTGCTGCCCGATATTGTGTATGACGGCGTGGCGCGGACGCTGAAGCAGGAGCGTGCGGATAAAGGGCACAGCGGCTGCATTGCTGTGTGTACGGCAGGCACTGCCGATATCCCTGTGGCGGAGGAGGCGGCGCAGACGGCGGAGTTTTTCGGCGCGCATGTGGAGCGCTTGTATGACGTGGGCGTAAGCGGGATTCACCGCCTGTTGGACAGGGTGGAGCTTTTGCAGCAGGCCAACTGCGTGGTGGCCGTGGCCGGTATGGAAGGTGCGCTGGCAAGCGTTGTCGGCGGCCTGGTGCGCAATCCTGTGATCGCTGTGCCCACGTCTGTGGGCTATGGTGCCAGCTTTGGCGGGCTCAGCGCGCTTTTGACGATGATCAATTCGTGTGCTAACTGCATTTCGGTAGTTAATATTGACAATGGGTATAGCGCAGGGTATATTGCAACGCAGATTAATCGTTTGGCGTGCAGGGAGTAGGGATTATTTAGATCTATATTCGCAATTATATATCATTACGTGCAGAAAAATTGCGGGCGTGCGCTTCGTGCAGAACCACGACGAAACGAAAAATAAACTCGCGCTGCGCGCTCAGACAAATTTTTGTTTCTGTGGTTCTAAGCACTTGCTTACTGCAATTTTCCAATCGCACTCCATGATAATATAATTGCTCATTATTGTTCGTTGAACAACTTAGGAAATGAAAATGTGATACATATTTATAACTTTATAATACTTAGGGAGGAAAAAATATGTATAACACCGATGATAACAAAGAAACACAGGCTCTGCGCAAGCTGGAGGCTCTGCAAAATGAGCTGCGCCGCTTGGGGCGCGTCCTTATCGCCTTTAGCGGCGGCGTGGACTCCACCTTTTTGCTGCAGGTGGCACACCTGACCTTGGGGGATGCGGCGATGGCGGTTACGGCGCGTTCGGGCGTGGTCCCCAAGCGTGATGTGGCAGAGGCTGAGGAGTTTTGCCAAAAGCAGGGCATCCGTCATCTGTATTTTGATTTTGATGAGCTGGAGGTGCCTGGCTTTGCTGAAAATCCTCCGGACCGCTGCTATATATGTAAAAAGACATTGTTCAGTAATTTTTTGCGTCTTGCTGCTGAAAACGGTGCGCAGCTGTGCGAGGGCTCTAATATGGACGATTTGGGCGATTACCGTCCGGGGCTTAAGGCTCTGGCCGAGCTCAATGTGCACAGCCCCCTGCGTGTGGCGCAGCTGGCTAAGGACGAAATCCGCCTTTTGTCGCACAAGCTGGGACTGCCTACGTGGGACAAGCCGTCGTTTGCCTGCCTGGCGTCGCGCTTTGTGTACGGCGAGCGCATTACGGCGGAAAAGCTTGCTGCTGTGGACAAGGCCGAGCAGCTTTTGTGGGAGCTGGGCTTTAAGCAGTTCCGCGTGCGCGTGCATGGCGACTTGGCGCGTATAGAGCTGTTGAGCGAGCAGCTGCCGCTGGCGGTGAAGGATGATATGCGTGCTGTTATTTGCAGCAGGTTAAAGGAGTTTGGCTTTGCTTATGTGTCCTTAGACCTTAAGGGATACCGCACCGGCAGCATGAACGAAACATTGGCTGTAGAAAAATAATTTGCGGATAATTTATGGATAATTAAAGGAGAAGAATATGAAGAGCTTATATTTAGAGTGTAATACAGGCATCAGCGGTGATATGCTGGTGGCCGCGTTGCTGGATCTGGGCGCGGATAAGGAGGCTTTGGCAAAGGCACTGGATAGCATTCCTGCCAAGGGCTTTAGCTATAATATCAGCCGCGTGAGCAAGGCAGGCGTGGACTGCTGCGATTTTGACGTTATTTTGGATGCAGAGCACGAAAACCATGATCACGATATGGCGTTTTTGCATGGTGA
>CAVBQX010000006.1:0-23730 GCA_963597755.1 Segatella copri | reverse complement strand
TTATCAACGCTACACAGATGACGGATGCAGCGCGCGCGTTGGCACTCAAAATATTTGATATTATTGCCGAGGCAGAGGGCAAGGCTCACGCCGTGGCCAAGGAGGACGTGCATTTTCACGAGGTGGGCGCTATTGATTCTATCGTGGATATTGTGGCGATTGCTGTTTGCGCCGACAGCCTGGGCGTGAAGAGCGTTATCGTGCCCGAGCTGTGCGAGGGACGCGGTACTGTGCGCTGTCAGCATGGTGTGCTGCCTGTACCTGTGCCGGCAACTGCGAATATTATGCAAAGGTTTGGCTTTAATGTGCGCCTTTTGCCTGTTCAGGGAGAATTTGTGACACCTACCGGTGCTGCTGCTGCCGCCGCTCTCAAAACCAGCGACGAGCTGCCAGAGCAGTTTAAGATTTTAGCAATCGGATTGGGCGCAGGCAAGCGCAGCTATGAGCGTCCCAGCATTTTGCGTGCGCTTTTAATTGAGGACGCTGCGCAAAAAAAAACTCTGTAAATAGCACTGCCTTTGCCAGTGACAGCATCTGCAAGCTGGAAACGGACATTGACGATGCCAGTGGCGAGCTTTTGGGCTACACGCTGCAGCGTCTGCTGGAGGCCGGGGCGCTGGATGCGCATTACGCTCCTGTATTTATGAAGAAAAACCGTCCTGCCTGGGAGCTTACCGTGCTTTGCCGCGAGGAGGACAGGCAAAGGCTGGAGGCTGTCATTTTTGCCGAAACTACGACGATCGGTATCAGGTGCGTGCCTATGCAGCGTGATATTTTGCCGCGGCGCAGGGGCGTTGTGCGCACGGAGCTGGGTGATGTGGAGGTAAAGCTGTGCCAGGTAGGAGGCAGCGAGCGCTGCTATGTGGAATACGACAGCGCCGCTAAAATCGCCCGTGCGCAGGGGGTGCCGCTGCAGGAAGTGTATATGGCAGTAAGGATTGCGCAAAAAAACATCAATTAACCATAAAAATATGTTATAATATCAACATCAAACCCCAATGAATGGAGATACCATGACTAACATAACTAACATATTTGATTTGGTAGAGGATTTTTATACACAGGATGAGGAATGGAACACTGTTCTTGAGCAAAAATACGCGGAAAATTTTTTGCGTATAAAAATGTGGCAGGGCGCTACTGACCAGGAGCTTGTCAAGATTTGGGACTATATCACGATTTTGTGCATCTATATCGGCAATTCTGACAGCTATCTGGGTGACATGACGCGTGAAGATTTTATTGACTGCGTCGGCTGGTGCTGCCGCAATGTGTCAGGCTTTAAGGCGACGGTTAAAAACGTCGGGAGCTTTTTGGATGTTATCATCGACCTGTTTGCGTTTTTGAAAAAGGGACGCATTATTACCGGCGAAAAGGCGCCTGTGGAGGCCAAGGCAAGGCTGCTTGTGGACGGCAGGCTGCAGATTATCGCCGAAGACGGCAGCTTTCTGCCCAAGTACGAGCGGTATAGTTTGTATGCTACGCCGGATTTGCCAACGAAAATTTTTCTGAATATCGGCGAACGCCTGCAGGAGCTGCTGGATGCGGTACAAGCGCTTTTTTCGCGCAAGGAATATAGGCGCGATATTGAGCGTGCCACCTTTTTGCACAGCGGTATTTTAACAGGCGCTGCACCCGGTGCCAAGGGCAACGAGGACGAATATTCGCAGACCTTTTGGGATTATTTCCTTTTTGATTACCGCATGCTGGCTGACGATAAAACGCCCTTGCAGCATTACCGCGACATGCTTAGCCCTGAAAAGGACGGAGATCTGGAGGTCTTGGAGGAGCTGCTTGAGGCAAGGCTCGTCCTGTTTGAGGTTGTAGGCAGGACGGAGGAAGGCTTGTACACCTGCCTGGATATTCTGACCGGCGAAACCTATAGGCTGATTTTGCCGATTGAGGACGATATGGACACCAGGGGATATATTTTCATGGGTCATATTTTTTATGACAATACTATGGTGATGAACTTTATCCGCGGTATGCTGATGAACAAGGCTGCGCGCAAACGCTTTTTGGAGGTAATGGACAGGGCTAAGGATTGGTTCGCTGTGCGTACCGGCGGCAAGATGAGCTGGGAAGCTTTCGTCCGCCGCAACCCCATTTTCGTCCGCAATGCGTCGCTGCTTTATTCTGCCTTTGCCCATCTTGGCAGCTTTGATTATAAAACTATGGTGCATGATTATAAGCCAGAGATGTATTTTCCCCATGATGCGGAAAATGTTTTTGAGCTGCTGCCACAGATTATGTATGCGAATAATTTTTCTGCCTACGACATCAGCCTGGCGATTACTATGTTTTGTGACTATTTGGGCAAGGTGGAGAGCTTTGATAAGCGCGGCTACAGGGCAGAGGAATGGGTGGGCGCCGTCATCTGCAACTTTGTGGCAGTGAACGGTGTTTACGTCTATAAGACCGAGCAGGTGGCCCAAATGTGCCGCAATGCACGCAGGGGAGCCATTGAAACGCTGTCGGACAGGATAGATATCGCGCTGGAATTGGAAGAGCATGACCCGCGTTATGTTAACGAAGAAGGGCTGCTGTTTATGCTGCTGCAGTAAAAGGAGGCTGGCGAAAGTGAAATGTGATTTTTGCGGACACGAGGTTGCTGCAGGTACGGTGGAATGTCCTTACTGCCACTACCGCTTTAAGATTGACGCCCAGGTGCTCACTCCTGAAGAACGCGACACCTTTGACGGTGTGACGATAGACGAGGTGAGCGGCAGCACCGAGGAGGGACGTGCGCAGGGCGCTGTTACGGATAATAGCTGCGGCAGCGGCTACGGCGGCAGCTATGGCCAAGGGCAGCAGGTGCCGCCCAATATCAAGGTGCATACCTTTGGCTGTGGCAGCGGTATTTTGATGACGTTTTTGATACTTTGCGGCATTGTGGCGGTAATCTTCTTCTTACTGCCCACCTTTATCGTATTTGCTGCAATCGGCGCCGTGGTGGTTTTCATTATGCGCTTGTTTATGTAAATTTTGGCGGTGGTTTTGGGCGCCGGCGGCCCCAAAGCTGCCGCTTTTGTATTTGTGCGTAAAATCCATAAAAAATTTTTAAAAACCGCAAAAATTTTAGAGGATTTTTGCGACTGACGGCGAATAGTATGCAGGTACACAATGTGTGAAAAGAATAGGAGGCATAAAGATATGCATAGTTACAGCATGGATCTTGGCGGCAGAACCTTAACCATTGAAGCCGGCAAGATTGCAAAGCAGGCTAATGGCGCAGTATTAGTTCGCTATGGCGATACTGCCGTAGTAGTTGCCGTTACCGGCACCAAAACCCCGCGTGAGGGTGTAGACTTCTTCCCTTTGACTGTTGATTTTGAAGAGAAAATGTATGCCGTAGGTAAAATCCCCGGCGGCTTTATTAAACGCGAGGGCCGTCCCAGCGAGCAGGCTATTTTGACCAGCCGCCTCATTGACCGCCCCATCCGCCCGATGTTCCCTGAGGGCTACCACAACGATGTACAGATCGTTGCTACCGCGGTTTCCGTAGATCCCGATAATGCACCGGATATGCCTGCGATGGTGGGCGCTTCCTGCGCACTGTCTATTTCTGATATTCCGTTTGAAGGTCCTATCGCCGGCGTACGCGTAGGTCTGATTGATGGCGAATTTATCATCAACCCGACTGTGGAGCAGTTTAAGGTGAGCCAGCTGAACCTGGCAGTTGCAGGCACCAAGGACGCCATCCTGATGGTAGAAGCAGGTGCAAGCGAGGTATCCGAGGAAACCATGCTGGACGCTATCTGGTTCGGTCATGGCGTTATCAAACAGCTGGTAGAATTCCAGGAGAAGATTGTTGCCGAAATCGGCAAGCCTAAGATGGAAGTTCCCTTCTACGCTCCTCCTGCCGAAATCGCTGCTGAAATTGAAGAATACGGCGCGCAAAAGCTGAAGGACGCCCTGATGGATGCCAACAAGCTGGAGCGTGAGGAAAACGTTGCCAAGGTTAAGGCAGAAATCGCTGAAGTATTTATTGAGAAGTATCCTGATAATGCCGCAGATGTTGCTTATATCACCCAAAAGCTGGTAAAGAAGATCGTCCGCCGCACTATCTCTGTAGATAAGATCCGTCCTGACGGCCGTCAGCTGGACGAGGTACGTCCTGTAAGCTGCGAGGTCGGCCTGCTGGCACGTCCGCATGGCAGCTCCCTCTTCACCCGTGGTCAGACCCAGATTTTGAACGTACTGGCTCTGGCTCCGCTGCGTGAGGCCCAAATCCTTGATGGTCTGGGCGCTGAGGAAACCAAGCGTTACATCCACCATTACAATTTCCCGCCGTACAGCGTTGGTGAAACCAAACCGCTGCGCAGCCCCGGCCGCCGCGAAATCGGTCATGGCGCTTTGGCAGAACGCGCTCTGCGTCCTGTTATTCCTTCTGAGGAAGAATTCCCGTACGCTATCCGCCTGGTGTCCGAGGTTTTGGAATCCAACGGTTCCTCCTCCATGGGCTCTGTGTGCGCCAGCACCCTGTCTTTGATGGACGCAGGCGTTCCTATTAAGGCTCCTGTAGCAGGCGTTGCTATGGGCCTGGTAAAGGACGGCGACTACTTCACCATCCTCACCGATATCCAAGGCCTGGAAGATGCTTTGGGCGACATGGACTTTAAGGTAGCAGGTACTGCTAAGGGCATCACCGCTATCCAGATGGATATCAAGATCGACGGCATCAACAAGGATATCTTTACCCAGGCTCTGGCACAGGCAAAGCGTGGCCGTGAATTCATCATGGGCAAGATGATGGCCTGCATCAGCGAACCGCGTAAGGAGCTTTCCAAGTACGCACCCAAGATTACCACCATCCATGTAGATCCTGACAAGATTGCCAAGGTAATCGGCCCCGGCGGCAAGATGATTAAAAAGATTGTTGACGAAACCGGTGCTAAGATTGATATCGATGACAGCGGCCGCGTATTTATCGCAGCTGTGAACACCGAGGCTGCCAACAAGGCTATCGAAATGATCGAGGGTATTACCGCAGAAGCAGAACCCGGCAAGATTTATACCGGTAAGGTTACCCGTCTGATGAACTTTGGTGCCTTCGTAGAAATTCTGCCCGGCAAGGAAGGTTTGGTACATATTTCCCAGCTGTCCACCGAGCATGTAGACAAGGTAGAGGACGTTGTCAGCGTAGGCGACGAAATCGTTGTCAAGGTTACCGAAATCGACAGCAAGGGCCGCATCAACCTGTCCCGCAAGGCAGTGCTGATGAAAGGCATGCAAAAATAAGCTAAAATCATAGGAGAGCTGCCCGCATCGTGGCGGCTCTTTTTTTAGAAAAAGGAGATTGTGCAACATGAAGAACAGAGGCTTTGAAAAGGTCAGCAGGTATGCTGCCGTGGACTTCCCAATGCCGGAGCGCAAGACCGAGCTAAGCGCAGGTTATGACATCTGTGCGGCCGAGGACGTTACCATTGAGCCTGGCAGGCTGGTGCTGGTGCCTACGGGCGTAAAGGCCTATATGCGCCCGGGTGAATTTTTGGGACTGCACATCCGCAGCAGCATCGCTGTGAAAAAGCACCTGCTGCTGGTGAACAACGTGGGCGTTATTGATGCCGACTATTATAACAATGCTGATAATGAGGGCCATATTATGGTGGCGCTGCTGAATATGGGCGAGGAGCCAGTCAGCCTGCCGCGCGGCGAGCGTATCGCCCAGGGTATTTTTTATAATTACCTGACTACGGATGACGACGAGGCTGCATCCAAGGCAGTACGCAGCGGTGGCTTTGGCAGCACAGGTAAAAACTGAGTGCGGAGATGTAGATAAACTAAAGAGGTCAGCCAAGGGGCTGCCCGGCCTGTACAGTGCGTGCGGGGCGGGCGGCCCTTTACTTTTGCGGTGCGTTTTGCCTCTCACTTATATACTCCGTTTTTTGGGGGCAAAAATAAGACACCCGTCAAAAAAAATTTTGTTGCTGTCTTACTTTTGGGGTAAAAAAGCGGAGTATATAAGTGAGATCTTCTTTTTTCTCTCTCTCTTTTATTAAATTTTCTCTCTCTGTTTTTTCTTCTGCCAAAATCAATACTACTAACGTAGTTAGTAGTTACCTTGTTCTCTAATAGTACTACCTAAAGGTTAGTAGTTAACTAAGGTAGCAGTAGTACGTGAGGGGTTAGGCAGCATATGCCAAACAGGTATACTGTTTTTTTATGCATTTTATGCATACACCTGCATAAAATGTGCTATAATAAAGAGATAAAACGCATAGCTGTTTTTTAAAGAAAAGCTGCCTGCATCTTTATAGCTGGCAGGAGGTGTCGTACATGGAAGAAAAAAATATCAAAACGCATAAAAATGTTGTTAAAGCAACAGAGGATGAACTGGAGGAGCAGGATCTGGAGGATTATGGCGATATCCGGGTAGCAGACGAGGTTATCTGCATCGTTGCCAGCCTGGCGGCGCAGGAGGTTCCGGGCGTTGTCAGTATGAGCGGCGGCCTTACTGACGGCATCAACCGTTTTTTGGGTAAGGAAAATGCTTCTAAGGGGGTACGTCTGAAGTTTGAAGGCAAAATGGTTAACGCTGGCGTTTATATTAACGTGGAATACGGCTGCTGCATCCCCGAGGTTGCCCTGGAGGTGCAGGAAAAGGTTAAGGAAGCCATTGAGGCGATGACAGGCTATGAGGTGCAGTTTGTAGACGTAAATGTGGAGGGCGTGGCCAAACGCCGCGAAAGCGAGCTGGAAAAGGAGGCCTCGTCTGACATGGATATGGCAGATATACTGCGGGCGCAGGCACAGCGTGCTGAAGCAACGGAAGCTAATTCCTTTGAGCAGCAGCTGGCCAATCTGCGTGATGACCACGGCTTTGCCCTGCCTCCTGAAGAGGAAATGGACGAACGCCACAAGAAATTTTTAGAGGAGGATTAATAAGCTATGGGTATTGCCGATAGAGTTATTTTGACGCTGTATACTATTTTGATGGCGGTGGCTTCGGTGCTGACGCTTCTTTGCAGCTTGGGAGTGTTTTCTGAAAGCGGCATGCTGCAATTTATCAGTCACATTCCCGGCAGCTGGGTTTATGCCGTCGGCAGCGTAATTATGCTGCTGGTGAGTCTGCGTCTTTTGATCACGGGTCTGGGGCTTACGGGCGTAAGCACGCTCAAGCTAAGTGAAAGTGAAAGGGGCAAGGTGCTGGTTGGCAAGGGTGCCCTGGAGGACTACATCGCAGTGCTGTCGCAGGAAATTTATGGCATCCACAACGTCAAGGTCATCGTCAAGCTGGAGGATGACGGCATTAACGTGCGCATTAACGCTTCCATCGAGCCAGGCATCAACATCCCCGAAACCTCGGGAGAAATTAAGACGAACGTGCATGACAGCATCAAAAAGGTGACAGGCATAGAGGTTAAGGAAATAGAGCTGTTCTTCAAACAGATTAAGGCTAAGGAAGAATAGGGGGCAAGGCTATGTTTAACGATATTATCAACGATATCTGGAATAATTACCGTGGCCGTCTGCTGTGCTCGGTTTTCGGCTTGTTTATTGGCGGCATGGTGCTGCTTTTGGGCTTTTTCCAGGCACTGTTTTTGCTGCTGTGCATAGGCATAGGCTTTTTTATCGGCAACAAGCTGGATAAGAAGGAGGATTTGCTGGAGTGGCTGGATCGCCTGCTTCCGCCCGGCTACCACAGATGAAAGGAGCGGTGCGTGATAGGGCAGTATCTGCTATGCATATGCTAATTTCTGACGCATCGTTAATTAAAATAGGCGTTGTGCTTCTGCCACTACCGCAGGGGGTAGGAGTATAATACTACAAGATATAAGTAAAACAATATAAAGTGACAATTATAACAAAACATAAGGAGAGTGTGAAAATGATTCGCAGACTTGCAAGAGAGGTTGCCTTACAGGCATTGTTCCAAATAGATTTTCAGCATGAGGTGGAGCTGGCGCTGGCCGAAGCTGATGTGACAGCTATAGATGAGCGCAAGGAGGCCGAAGCTGCCGTAGAGGCCGCTATGGACGAGCACGAGGAGCTGGCTGCGCCAAGTGCTGTTGATACCGAGGAGGAAATTGACAAGGTTTTAGAAAGACATAAGGAGCTGGGGGCGCAGACAGCGCGTGAGAGTGTGAGGAGCTATGCCCTGCTTTTGGTAAACGGCGTGATGGAGCATCTTGCTGAAATTGACAGCAAGATGAGCGAATTTGCTACAGACTGGTCCGTGGAGCGCATGCCTGCTACCGACAGGAATATTTTGCGCGTAGCAGTGTTTGAAATATTGCACGAGCAGCCTGCGCTGCCTGCAGGCGTAGCCATCAATGAGGCTGTGGAAATTGCCAAATCCTACGGCACGGATGAATCTCCGCGCTTTATTAACGGTGTTTTGGGTAAGCTGGCAAAAAAATGAGCCAGCGTGTTTATTTAGGGATAGACACCAGCTGCTACACGACGTCGGTGGCGGTGCTGGCTGCAGATGGCAGTCTTTTGGGCGAGGCCAGGCAGATTTTGAGCGTGAAGCAGGGGCGCTGCGGTCTGCAGCAGTCCGAGATGGTGTTTCAGCATACGCGCAACCTGCCGCGTCTGGTAGAAGAGGTGCTGCAGGGCAGGGATTACAATCTGGCGGCTATTGGCGTAAGCGGCTTTCCGCGTCCCTTGGAAAATTCCTATATGCCGGCGTTTTTGGCAGGCCTTGGCGTGGCACGCAGCCTGGCAGCACTTACAGGTGCGCCGCTGGAGGTTATCAGCCACCAGGAAAACCACCTGGAGGCAGGCCTGTGGTCGGCACAGGGACCGCAGGCAGAGCGTTTTTTGCTGCTGCACGCCAGCGGCGGCACTACGGATTTGCTTTTGTGTGAGCGCAAAGAAAACAATCGCTACGCCCTGACGCAGGTGGGAGGCAGCATTGATCTGCACGCAGGCCAGTTTGTGGACCGCATCGGCGTGGCGCTGGGGCTGGCGTTCCCTACGGGACCGGCACTGGAGCAATTGGCGATGGCGGCAGCACAGCCTGTGGAGCTGCCTGTAGCTGTACGCAAGCTGGATGTGAGCCTGTCAGGACCGGCAACCGCCGCTATGCGTAAGCTGGAGGCGGGGGCAGATGCCGCATCCCTGGCGCTGGGAGTGGAGTATGCCCTAGGCGAAACCTTTGCCCGTATGCTGCATAACGGTGCGGCAGCCTATAATGTGCGTGACGTTATTTTAGTGGGCGGCGTGGGGTCCAACCAATACATCCGCCGGCATGTGGAGGCAAAGCTGGCTAAGCGGCAGGTGCGCCTGTGGGTGCCCGAGCCGCGCTTTAGCTGTGATAATGCCGGTGGCTGCGCTGCCCTGGCCTGGAGATTACATAAGGATGATAACTGAAAATATTTATTCCGTAGGTGAGATAAATAATTTCATAAAGAATATCTTAGAGGGCGAGCCGGAGCTGCGCAACGTGCAGGTTATCGGCGAGGTATCTAATTTTAAGCGCTATCCCACGGGTCATTGCTATTTTACGCTCAAGGATGCAGGCGCGCTGCTCAAGTGCGTTATGTTCCGCTCTAAGGCGCAGGGGTTGCGCTTTGAACCTGTCAACGGCGAAACAGTGGTGGCGATAGGACGCATCGCGGTGTATGAGCGCGACGGTGTTTATCAGCTGTATACCGACATACTCAAGCAGCAGGGCCTGGGTGATTTGATGCAGGCCTACAACAAGCTGAAGCAGAAGCTGGAGCGCGCAGGCTTGTTTGCCGCAGAGCGTAAGCGGGCATTGCCTGTGAATCCGCACACGGTTGGCATTATCACCTCGCAGGCAGGTGCGGCCGTGCGCGATATTATTACGGTCGCACGCAGACGCAACAGCGGCATCAAGCTTTTGCTGTATCCGGTCAAGGTGCAGGGCGCAGGTGCTGCTGCCGAAATCGCTGCGGCGGTAGAGTTTTTTAACCGTCATAAGCTGGCAGACGTTTTAATTGTCGGCCGTGGTGGCGGCTCAATAGAGGATTTGTGGGCGTTTAACGAGGAGCGCACGGTGCGCGCGGTGGCGGCATCCAAAATACCCGTTGTGAGCGCGGTAGGACACGAAACTGACTATACGCTGTGTGATTTTGCGGCCGATGTGCGCGCGGCAACTCCGTCGCAGGCGGCAGAGCTGGCAGTGGCCGACGTGGAGGGTTACAGGCGGCGTGTGGAGTATTTATTAAAGCGTTCGCAAAGCCTTATGCGTACGCGTCTGGCGCAGTATGAGCATCGCTTGGACGTTGCAAGCTCGTCGTGGGCGCTGCGTGATGCGGAGCGTCTTTTTGCCGCTCAAATGCAGCGTACGGATGCGGCAGTGCAGCGTCTGCGTGAGGCGATGGCCGGTCTGCAGCAGCAAAGGCAGCACGCCCTTGCTTTGGCGGCGGCGCGTCTTGACAGTCTCAGCCCGCTGGCTGTGCTGGCCCGTGGTTATACAGTGACACAAAAAGATGACTACACCCTGCTGCAAAGCGCGCAGCAGGTGCATTGGGGCGATGAGCTGATTACGACATTAGCTGACGGTACGGTAAGATCGGTTGTGCAGCAGGTGGAGGGACGAGAAAAATGGCAGTAAAGAAGATTCCCAAAAATATAAAGTTTGAAGACGCACTATCCGAGCTGGAGGAGCAGGTGCATTTGCTCGAAAGTGGCGAGCTGCCCCTGGAGCAGGCCTTGGATGTGTTTAAATATGGTGTGGAGCTGAGCCGCATCTGCACCGGCAAGCTGGAAACAGTGAAGCAGGAGGTAGAAAAAATCGTCGTCACAGATGATGGCGCTGATTATAGACTAGAAGCATTCCAGGATTTGGAGGTAAAGTAATGGATTTTAAGGCTTATTATGCTAACCAGCAAAAATTAGTAGAAAACTTTTTGAAGAACAGAATTGCCAAAAAGGGCATCTCTAAGGTGGATGACGCAATGGAATACAGCCTGATGGCAGGCGGCAAGCGCATCCGTCCTATCCTGTTGATGGCAACGGCCGAAGCACTGGGCAGCAAGGGTTATAACTATCTGCCTGTTGCCTGCGGTTTGGAAATGATTCATACATATTCCTTGATCCATGACGATTTGCCCTGCATGGATGATGATGATTACCGCCGTGGCCGCCTGACCAATCACAAGGTGTTTGGCGAGGCGATGGCGGTGCTGGCCGGTGACGGTCTTTTGACGCTGGCCTTTGAGGTGATGCTGGAGCAAAAGAACGTTGAGCCTGCCGCGCTTATCGAAACCGTACGCGAGATGGCCATGTGTGCCGGCAACTTTGGTATGGTTGGCGGCCAGGGGCTGGATTTGGAGTTTGAGGGCAAGCAGATTACGCCGGAGCAGCTGCGCAAGCTGCACGCCGGTAAGACAGGCGCGCTCTTTATTGCTGCCATCCGCGGCGGCGCACACCTTGCAGGTGCAACCGACGAGCAGCTTTTGGCACTCACAAAATTTGCCGATCTTTTGGGTCTGGCCTTTCAGATTACGGATGATATTTTGGACGTTGAAGGCACGGAGGAGGAGCTGGGCAAGCCTGTGGGTAGCGACGAAAAGAACCACAAATCCACCTACGTCAGCCTGTACGGCCTTGAGGCTGCACACGAGCTGGCAGCTAAAACCGTGGATGAGGCGCTGGGGTGCCTGGATATGTTTGGTGAAAATGCCGAGCCCCTGCGCGAAATCACCCGTCTGATGACTAACAGAAAGAAATAAGGACAGATTATATGGCAGAGAAAAAGCTTTTAGATACGATAAATTCCCCGGCGGATGTTAAAAAGCTTTCGCTGGGGCAAATGCAGCAGCTGGCAGGGGAGCTGCGGCAGCTTTTGATAGAGGTCATTTCGCACACAGGCGGTCATCTTGCCCCTAACCTGGGCGTGGTGGAGCTGACGCTGGCGCTGCACAAGGTTTTTAATACGCCGCAGGATAAGCTGGTGTTTGACGTAGGCCATCAGTCCTACATCCACAAGATTATCACAGGACGCAGGGAGCAGTTTCAGACGCTGCGGCAGTATGGCGGTCTTTCGGGCTTTCCTAAGCGCAGTGAAAGTGAGCATGATGCCTTTGGCACCGGTCATTCCAGCACGTCGATTTCGGCAGCTTTGGGCATGGCCTGCGCCCGCGACCTGCAGGGGGAGGATTACAACGTTGTTGCCATCATCGGCGACGGATCGATGACGGGCGGCATGGCCTTTGAGGCGCTGAATAACGCGGGTATGCTGCATAAAAAGATGGTGGTCGTGCTCAACGATAACGAAATGTCTATTTCCAAAAACGTGGGTGCGATGAGCGAATATCTTTACCAGCTACGCACAGGCGAAACCTATAACAAGATTAAAAATGACATTGAGGGCTGGCTCAAAAATATGGAATTCGGCACTGATGTGCTTAAGGCCATCCGCCGCCTTAAGGGCAGCGTGAAGTATTTGATGGTACCCACCTCGATTTTCGAGGAGCTAGGCTTTACCTACCTGGGACCTGTTGACGGACACGACCTGCAAGGGTTATTGGAGGTTTTGCAGGCAGCCAAAAAAATAGACGGGCCGGTTATGGTGCACGTGCTGACGAAAAAGGGCAAGGGCTATAAGCCTGCGGAGGAAAGTCCCAACAAATTCCATGGCACCGGTCCCTTTGATATCGCCACCGGCAAAAAAATCACCAAGCCAGGTACTCCTCCCACCTATACCGAGGTGTTTGGCAATACGCTGAGCACGCTGGCGGACGAGGATGAAAAGATTGTGGGCATAACGGCCGCAATGCCTGACGGTACAGGGTTGAACATTTTTGCCCAGGCACACAAGGACCGCTTTTTTGACGTGGGCATTGCCGAGCAGCACGCGGTCACAGCGGCAGCAGGCATGGCGGCAGCGGGGATGAAGCCTGTGACGGCTATTTATTCCACCTTTATGCAGCGTGCTTATGACTCTGTACTGCACGATATCTGCATGCAGAACCTGCATGTGACTATGTGCTTAGACAGGGCAGGCCTTGTCGGTGACGATGGCTATACGCATCACGGCGTGTTTGATTACGCCTATCTGCGCAGCATTCCCAATATGACGATTATGGCACCTAAGGACGAAAACGAGCTGCGCCATATGCTGCGGACGGCGCTGCTTTACAACGCGCCTGTTGCTATCCGCTATCCGCGTGGCAGCGGCGTGGGTGTAGCCATTGACGAGCCTATGCACACGCTGCCTATAGGCAGGGCCGAGGTGTTGCGTGAAGGCAGCGATGTCTGCCTGTGGGCGATCGGCAGTATGGTGCAGGCAGCACTGGCAGCAGCAGACGCACTCGCACAGCAGGGCATTAGCGCCGGCGTGGTGAATATGCGCTTTGCCAAGCCTCTGGATGAGAAGCTGCTTTTGCAGCACGCCAAAAGCTATAAAAAAATCGTCACGTTGGAGGAGGGTGTTTTGGCAGGCGGCGTAGGCAGTGCCGTGCTGGAAGCCTTGAACGCTGCCAAAATGCTGGAAAGCTGTGCCGTGCGCACCTTCGGTATTGGCGATGAGTTTGTGCTGCATGGCGACAAAAAGCTGCTTTTCCGTGATCTGGGTCTGGATACGCCGGCCTTGGTGCAAAAGATAGCAGCATTTGTAAAGGATGAGGAGCATTGAAAAAGGAACGACTTGATGTACTCTTGGTCAACCGCGGACTGTTTGAAAGCCGTGCTAAGGCGCAGGCAGCAGTAATGGCAGGCCAGGTGTTGGTCAATGAACAGAAAATAGATAAGCCGGGCACGCCTGTGGCGGCAGAGGTGACTATCCGCCTTTTAGGCAGCAAGCTGCCATATGTGAGCCGTGGCGGCCTGAAGCTGGAAAAGGCGCTGCAGATCTTCCCCATCAGCGTACAGGATAAGGTGGTTGCCGATATCGGTGCCTCCACCGGCGGCTTTACGGACTGCGCTTTGCAAAACGGTGCGGCCAAGGTGTACGCTATAGATGTTGGCTATGGCCAGCTGGCGTGGAAGCTGCGCAACGATGAACGCGTGGTGAACATGGAACGCACCAACGTGCGCTACCTGGAGGCAGACAGCCTGCCGGAGCAGGTGGATGCCGCGACGATTGACGTGGCCTTTATCTCGCTGGATAAAATTTTGCCTGCGGTGCACAAGATCTTAAAGCCTGAGGGCTTTGTGGTGGCGCTTATCAAGCCGCAGTTTGAGGCGGGTAAGGAAAACGTGGGTAAAAAGGGCGTTGTGCGTGATGCTGCAGTGCATGAGGCAGTAATCAACAATGTCATCAGCTTTGCCAAGGGCGAGGGCTTTGGCATTGCCGGACTCGATTTTTCTCCGATCAAGGGGCCTGAGGGCAACATAGAATATCTGCTGCACCTGACGCTGGGCACTGATGATGCTGTGAGCGGCCAGATGGTGGCAGAGCTTGTGGGACGCAGCCATGGCGACCTGGATAAAAAGGCCGCAAGGACAGAGGCTTGATCATGAAAAGAAAACGCCTGGGAATCTTTCCCAATTTAAGCAAAGAAAACGTGTGCATAGCACTGCCGGAATTTGTACAGATGTGCCGCGACTGGGGCCTGGAGCCGGTGCTGCCGGACGCGGTGGCGCAGCAGTATGAATGTGCAGGCTATGATGAGGCCAGGACGCTGACGCTGAAAACGCTGGACGCTGCTGTCAGCCTGGGCGGTGACGGTACGCTGCTGCAGATGGCGCGTTACCTGGCGCCGCTGGGCGTGCCTGCCTTTGGCATTAACTTTGGCAAGCTGGGCTTTTTGGCCGAAATTGACCTGCAGGGCATGTACAAGGCTATCAGCCGCCTGGCGCAGGGAAACTATTCCTTGGAAAGCCGCAGCCTGCTGTGGGCAACCGTCAAGCGCGAGGAAAAGGTGATAGCGTCGGCGCACGCCCTCAACGACCTCGTACTGGCCAAGGGTATGTTCAGCAAGCTGGCGCATATGATGCTGTTTATCAACGGGCGCCTGTCGGGTAAATACGCGGCAGACGGCCTCATCGTCGCCACGGCCACAGGCTCCACGGCCTATTCGCTGTCGGCAGGCGGACCCTTGGTTATGCCTGAGCTGGACGTGAGCGTGATTACGCCTGTGTGCGCACATTCGCTGACCAACAGGGCGCTGGTGATCCCTATGTCCGAAAAAATTGAGCTGCGGCCCATTCCCGGCAGCGAGGAAATGCTGCTTTCGGCAGACGGCGAAAACGTTATCGAGGTGCCTAACAATACCAGCGTCCACATAGAAAAATGTCCCTATGATATGAAATTTATCCGTCTGACAAGCAGGGATTATTACCAGACCTGGCAGCAGAAGCTGATGCGTAACCTTTAGGATTGCGCTGCTATTTATTAATATATTCACTACAAATGAGGTGATTGACTATGAAAATGACCCGACATGCCAAAATCAAGGATATTATAGACAACAACAAAATCGAAACGCAGGAGGATCTGGCTGCAGCCCTGCGCCGTGAGGGGATTGACGTTACCCAGGCCACGGTGTCGCGCGACATCAAGGAGCTGATGCTGGTGAAGGTGCCGGATGCCAACGGCCACTATTACTATGCTTATCCTAAGGACCATGGCATGATGCTGACCATAGAGCGCTTAGAGCGCACCTTTCAGGATTCCATCGTCAGCGTGCGTTCCTCTGACAGCATGGTTGTTGTGCGCACCCTGCCGGGAACGGCGCAATCGGTGGCTTTTGCGGTGGACTATATGAAATGGCCGGAGATTTTGGGTACCATTGCCGGTGATGACACTGTTTTTGTAGCCTTGGCCGATAAAGAGGGTGTGGCAACACTGCTCAGACGTTTTAAGGAATATAGGTAAGCGGGGTGTGATATGCTGCAATCATTGCATGTTCATAATTTTGCCCTGTTAGAGGATGCCCATGCGGATTTCACCCCCGGCTTTAACGTGTTTACAGGCGAGACGGGCGCTGGCAAATCTATTCTTATAGATGCCTTTGGCATGGTGCTGGGCGGACGCGCAAGCAGTGACTATGTGCGCAGCGGTACGGACGGACTGTGGGTGCAGGCTGTGTTTGACGTGGGCGGCGCGGATGACATCGGCGCGCTGTTGGCAGAGCATGGGCTGGAGGCGGAGGCTGACCTGTTTTTGAAGCGCCAGGTGAGTGCTGCAGGCAAAAGCCGTGCCTTTATCAACGGCGTACAGGTACCGCTGGCAGTGCTTAAGGAAGTGGGCACGCGCTTGGTGGATATCCACGGCCAGCACGAAAACCAGGCACTTTTACACCCTGATGCCGCCATGCTGCTTACCGACAGCTTTGGCGGTCAGCCATTGGCTAAGGTTTTTGCTGAGTATAAAACGTTGTATGCACAGTACGTGGCAGCGCAAAAACGCCTGGAGCAGCTGCAGGCGCAAAACGCACAGCAGGACCTGCTTATGGACCGCTATGCCTGGGAGATAAAGGAAATCACCGAGGCGAAGCTGCGTGAGGGCGAGGAAGAGGAGCTGGAGGCGGAGGCACGCCTTTTGCAAAACAGCGAGCGCATTATGAAGTCTGTCGACGGTGCCTACAACCAGCTGGATGCGGAGGATGCGGTGCTGTCGCGTCTGGCACGCGTGCGTGACTTTTTACAGTACGCAGCCCGTTATGATGAAAAGCTGCGTCCGCTGGCCGAATGTGCGGACAGTGCCTGGATAAGCTTGGACGATTGTCGCACGGAGCTGAGCGAATATATGGCTGGCAGTGATTTTAACGGCGACAGGGCGACAGAGGTGCAGGAGCGGCTGGATACTATTTACCGCCTGCAGAAAAAATATGGCGGCAGCACGCAGTCAGTGCTTGCCTATCTGGAAGATACACAAACGCGCCTGGATGAGCTGCAGAATATTGCGCAGACAATAGAGCAGGCGCAAAAGACATTGGCCGAGGCAGTGGTGCGCCTGGGACGCACGGCGGCAGAGCTGACGCAGCTGCGCGAAAAGAGTGCCAGGGAGCTTGCCAAGCGCATTACAACGCATATCCGTGACCTGGCTATGCCAAACGGCGAGCTGCAGATTGCAGCAAGCGCGCTGGAAAGGTTTACGCCGCAGGGCAGGGACGCGCTGCGCTTTATGTTTAGTGCCAACATGGGCGAGCCGCTGAGCGATTTGGAAAAGGTTGCCAGCGGTGGCGAGCTGAGCCGCATTGCCCTGGCTGTAAAAACAGTGCTTATGGACTGCGTGGGCGTGGGCACGATGGTGTTTGACGAAATTGATACCGGTGTTGGCGGTGTTACGGCACAAAAAATGGCCGAAAAAATAGCAGCAATTTCTACTGCAGGACAGGTGCTGTGCATTACGCATCTGCCGCAGATTGCTGCCTTTGCCGATAACCACATCCACATTGAAAAGCAAAGCAGTGACGGACGCACGGTAACGCAGCTGACGACGCTGGACTACAACGGACGCCTGCAGGAGCTGGTGCGCATGACGGCAGGTGCTACCGCCAGCCGGGCCGCCTTTGAAAGCGCTACGGAGCTGCTGGAGGGGGCGCAGCAGGTAAAAAGCAGCCTTAAGCAGCGAAGAAAGTGAGGTAGGGAAATGCTAAAAAAATTTCACGAGCCGCAGTTAGATGAAGTATATGTCGAGGGCAGTAACGAGGAGGTCTTCAGCGGCCGCCTGCTCAAGGTGCAGCGCGACCATGTAACCTTGCCCAATGGCAACGATACCACGCGTGAATATATCCATCATCCCGGAGCCGTAGCTATTGTGCCGCTTTTAGATGACGGCAGGGTGGTGCTGGTGAAGCAGTGCCGCTACCCCCTGCGCACGCTCTTGTGGGAGATCCCCGCAGGCAAGCTGGACCATGGCGAGGGCGAAGACCCGCTTGACTGCGCACGCCGCGAGCTGAGCGAGGAAACAGGCTACGAGGCCAAAGATTGGCAGCATCTAGTCAGCATTGCCACAACACCCGGCTTTTCGGATGAGATTATTCATTTATACAAGGCCTGGGGCCTGCAAAAATTTGCCCAGCATACGGATGAGGACGAGTTCATCGGCGTGCAGGCCTTTACGCCGCAGCAGCTACGCGCAATGATCGCAGCAGGTGAGCTGTATGATGCCAAAACGCTGTGCGCCTTGTATGCAGCAGGCGTACTTTAATAGCACAAATTAATACATTCCTGCTTATTTACGTACTATATGACTGCTATAGTACGTTTTTTCTTAGAAAAACTTGTCAAGCTACAAGCTAATCACTATAATATTAGTGGGTAAGTCAACTAAATTTACTATTTGGGAGTAGATGAACAAATGAAGAAAATCCAATATCTTTTAACCGCTTCGATATTAGCGGCCAGCGTTTGCGCCGCAGCCGAGGCAGCAAATTTTAGCAATGAGGTACAAACGAAGCAGGGCGTTGTCGCCGGCAGCTACGACGAAAAGCACCAGGTAGTGCAGTGGCTGGGCGTGCCCTATGCACAGCCTGCTACCGGTGAAAACCGTTGGCGCGAGGCACAAAAACCGCAAAAGCATAAGGATGTGCTGGACTGCAGCAAGGCCGCACCTGCTAACATCCAATACAACGGCAAAAAGGTGCTGGGCGAGGAGGGCGTGCTGACGTTGGACATTGTGCGTCCTGATACCGACGAAAAGAACCTGCCTGTTATGGTTTATATCCATGGCGGCAATAACCAGGCCAGCAACAGCCATTTGATGGAGGGCAACAAGCTGGCGCAGGAGGGTAACATCGTTTATGTTTCGGTGCAATACCGCCTGGGCCTTTTGGGCTTCAATAATCTGCCTGCCCTGGCTGATGGCAACAGCAAGGAAAAGAGCGGCAACTTTGGCTTTATTGACCAGGCAGCTGCCTTAGACTGGGTACATGATAATATCAAAGCCTTTGGCGGCGATGCCAAAAACATCACCGTTTCGGGCTTTTCTGCAGGCGGCCGCGATGTTATGGCCATGCTGATTTCGCCGGTGTTCAAAAACAAGTTTGACAAGGCTATTTCCTTTAGCGGCGGCCTGACCGTTGCTGACGCTGCAGCCAGCCAAAAGACCATCGCCCAAAAGCTGGCTCCGCTGGTAGTAGCAGACGGCAAGAGACCTGACTATGCCAGTGCTGAAAGCTGGCTTTTGAGCAGCAACAGCAAGGATAAAAAGGAAGTACGCAGCTATCTGCAAAACGTAGAAGCAAGCCGCATTGCCCCCGTTATGGCAGGTGCTGTTATCCGCATGAGCGCCTTCCCGCATCTGTTTGGCGATGGCGAGGTGCTGCCGACAGAGGGCTTTGCTACCAAGAAGTTTTATAATAACGTACCGCTCATGATGCTGGCAAGTGCTGACGAATTCAGCTCCTTTGCTGCCCGTGATCCCTTCTTCAAGAACCGTCTGGACAAAATCAACAAGGATTACAAGACCACCAGCGAGTTTAAGTTTGCCAACAAATATGGCAGCGCCCTCTATGGCTTCTTCAACGGTCAGGAATCTGCTGAAACCATTTATCCCAATTACAAGGGTGATATGTATGTGTGCCAGTTCACCTTTGCCCACACCCCCGACGTTGTAGGCGAGGCATACAATGTGCGCAACGGCGCGCTGCATGGCATCTTCCAACCGTTTTTGACCGATCAGGGTTATGCTTATACCAAAAACACCGATGCCTTTGACCAGCCTGGCTCCAAGGAGCTGAGCAAGGCCTTTATCGCCTCCGTTGCTGCCTTCATGCGCACAGGCAACCCCAACACGTCGCTGCTTGGCACCACCTGGCAGGCATGGAACCCGGATTACCGTCCGGAGCTTGATTTTGACGCCAACAAGCAGCATGCACGCATCAGCAGCATTAACAGCCGTGTAAGCTATGCAGGCATTCTGGCCGAAATGGATAATGATAACAGCATCTGCGCTGAAAGCAAGGATTATATCATTCATAATGTGCTTAACGGCCGTTGGTTCAGCGGCAAGCTGGATGCCAAATATGGCAATCCCAGCCTGTGGGCAAGATAACTAGTGAGGTAAGAGCAAGATGAGCAAAGCACAACAAATCCCGGAGCATGGCAGCAGCGTGGAGCGCAGTGCTATCCCTGCCGCCTGCAAATGGCACGTGCAGGATATTTATGCCGATGAAGCGGCCTGGCGTGCGGCCTGCGATGAATATAAGGCCAAGCTGCCGCAGCTGAAGGCAATGCAGGGAACGCTGGTTACAGGCAGTGCGGTTTTGGCTGCCCTGCGCCTGCAAGATGCGCTGGCGCAGCTTTTGGATAAAATTTACGCTTACGCACGTCTGCAGCAGGATGCCGATAATACCGACCAGCATCTGCAGGCGCTTTCCGGTGAGGCCGAGGGACTGGCTGCCTCCTTCAGCAATGCCAATTCCTTTATCGAGCCCGAGATGCTGGGCCTGGGACGCGAGGCGCTGGAGGCTATGCTGCAGGAGGAGGCAGGACTTGACGAGTACCGCTTTTATATCCAAAACCTGCTGCGGCAGTCGGCGCATATCCTTTCGGCTGAAAAGGAAGCAGTCTTCGCCCAAAGCCACCTGGCAACAGGGACGGCTGCTGCTGCCTTCCGTGCGCTCGTGAGTGCGGATATGCAGTTTCCTGAAATCGTGGACGGCAATGGTAATAAGGCCAGCGTCAGCGAGGGCAACTACATCCTGAATATGACCTCGCCTGACCGCGAGCTGCGCAAAAACTCCTTCCGCACCCTCATGGGGACGTACCACAAATACCGCAATACGCTGGCTACTACGCTTACAGGCAGTGCGCGCACGGCATATTTTTTTGCCAACGTGCACAACTACAAGGATACGCTAGAGGCAGCATTGTCGGAGGATAATATCCCTACCAGCCTGTATGATGGCCTTATTCAGACGGTGCACGATAATTTTGCCCCGCTGCACGAATACATCCAGCTGAAAAAGGATGTTTTAGGCTTAAGCGAGTTCCATCCTTATGATTTGTATATGCCGCTGTCACAGGCAGGCGACAGCTTTGCCTGCAGCTTCCCCGAGGCCTGCGCCAGGCTGGAGCAGGCACTTGCGCCTCTGGGTGAGGAGTACGTCAGCACCCTGCACAAGGGTCTTACGGAGGGCTGGATTGACGTTTACGAAAACAAGGGCAAGCGCTCCGGTGCTTATTCCTGGGGAGTATACGGCGTGCATCCCTTTGTGCTGCTCAACTACCAGCAGCGCTACAACAGTATCTCCACCATTGCGCACGAAATGGGCCACGCTATGCACAGCTACTTTAGCAGCCGGGCGCAGACGTATATCAACTCCGAATACACCATCTTCTGCGCCGAGGTGGCATCCACCACCAACGAAAGCCTGCTTTTGGAATACACCCTGCAGCATGCCACCGACGAGCAGAAAATTTATCTGCTTAACCAATTTTTGGAGGCAGTGCGCACCACGGTGTACCGTCAGGTGCAGTTTGCCGAGTTTGAAAAATATATTCACGGTGAAATCACCGCAGGTCGCTCCCTGCAGGCCGAAAAGCTGGAGGCCTGGTGGCTGCAAAGCAACAGGGATTATTATGGCCCGGCGCTGACGGTGGATGAGGAGCTGGCCAGCGAATGGTCGCGTATACCGCATTTCTATACGCCGTTTTACGTGTACAAATATGCTACAGGCTACAGTGCTGCCACGGCCTTTGCCAGTGCCATCCTAAGTGGCGGCGAGGGTGCAGTGCAAAAGTATTTAGGCTTTTTGCACGCAGGCGGCAGCGATTACTCGCTCAACATTCTGAAGAACGCCGGTGTTGATTTGAACACGCCGCAGCCTGTGACGGTGACGCTGCAAAAATTTGCTGCCAAGCTGGCAGAGCTAAAGGCTTTGCTGGGAAAATAAGTGCTTTGCTGTCAAATTCAAATTTTTTTAGATAATTGCTTGACAAAAGCTTGCTGACCCTGTATAATAATCATTGTTCCGAGCGTTCGGAACCTAATCGCCGAAGTGGCGGAATTGGCAGACGCACTTGACTCAAAATCAAGCGGTCCAACAACCGTGCCGGTTCGAGTCCGGCCTTCGGCACCAGTAAATAGAGCTCTACAGCTTCGGTTGTAGAGCTTTTTTGTTATCATTAGATAATCGTAGGAGAAATTTATGCAGGTAGTATTGAGCGCGATCAATAGCAAATATATCCACACGGGTCTGGGCCTGCGCTATGTAGGCGAATATGCCAAGAAGCAGGGACACGACGTGTGCTTAATAGAAGAAACAATAAATACGCCGATTTTGGCAGTATTGGAAAAAATAATGAAGCAGCAGGCGCAGGTATACAGCTTTTCGGTGCATATCTGGAATAAGCCATTTGTTTTCCGCCTGGTGCGTATGCTGCGCAAGCTGCGGCCGCAGGCAGCTATCGTCATTGGCGGTCCCGAGGTGGCCTTTGACGTCGGGCGCATTTTTGCAGAGCTGCCGGAGGCAGACTACATTGTGCAGGGTGAGGGCGAGCTGGTGTTTAGCGAGCTGCTGGAGTTTTTGAAAAGCGGCGGCACTGTACCTAAGCATGTTGCCTGGCACAAGGATGGCGAGGTTTTCGCCAACGGCGGTATAACGGTGGTGGAAGATATGTCGCTGCTGCCGTTTCCATACCCAGATTTGGAAGCGGTATTGGCAGAGCATAAAATAGTTTACTACGAATGTACGCGTGGCTGTCCCTTTCGCTGTGCCTACTGCCTGTCAGGGATTTCGCATTCCGTACGCAAGCGACCTCTGGGTTTAGTGCTGCGCGATCTGGATCGCTTTATAGCCAGTGGTGTGCCGCTTGTGAAGTTTGTCGACCGCACCTATAACTTAGATGAAAGCTATTTTTTACCGATGATGCAGCATTTGGCTGCAGCTAAGACCAACGCCACATTTCATTTTGAAATTAAGGCTGATATGCTGAGCGAGAGGGTGTTGAGCTTTTTAGAGACGGTGCCAAAGGGACGCTTTCAGCTGGAAATCGGCATCCAAAGCACGCATCAGGAAACGCTCAAGGCTATCAACAGACAGGATAATTGGCAACGCCTGGCGGCTAATGTGCGACGTTTGCTGGCCTGTGGCAATATGCATATCCATGTTGATTTGATTGCCGGCCTGCCCTATGAGGACCTGCCGACGTTTGCCAAATCCTTTAATGATGTATACGGTCTGGAGGCGCATATGCTGCAGCTGGGATTCTTGAAGGTGCTGCCAGGCACGCAAATGCGCAGGGAGTCGCTGCAGCACGGCCTGCTGTATATGGACGAGCCGCCGTATGAGATTTTGGCAACCAAGTACATGCCCTACGAGGATATGCAATACCTGAAGCATTTGGATAATATTCTTGACCAGACGGCCAATAGTGGTAATTTTAAGTACACCCTGCGTGCTCTGCTGAAGACTTCGGGAATGGATGCCTTCGGCTTTTACAAACAGCTTGTTAACTGGTGGGTTAAGGCAGGGCATTATCCGCAAACGCACAATGCCAAAGGTGTTGCGGCTATTCTGCTACAATTTATCCAAGAAAATTACGCAGATAAGGCTGATATACTTATCGAGATACTACGCTTTGATGTGTTCTGCATCCTACCACAGTGGCGGCCGGAGTGGCTACGCTGGAATACAGAGAGAATTTTTGATGTAATATCTGCTTTTTGGCGCGATGAAAAGCAGGTAAAGCGATATATTCCGGGGTACAAATTCAGCAGCTGGCGGCAAATACACAAGGCTTATCCGATAGAGCTGTTCCTGGCTGATTGGCAGACAGGTGCAGGATGCAGACGTTATATAATGCTTGACACAAGTGAAGATGTTCCTAAGCCTATTGAACTGCCGCTGGCAGAAAAATAGTATTTTTGCTCCCTGCTTTGGCAGGGAGTTTTTCGTTTTCTTGCAAAAAAAATTACTG
>CAVBQX010000005.1:0-75705 GCA_963597755.1 Segatella copri | reverse complement strand
AATAAGCAAAAAATCGGTAAGTACCTGAAGTGAGTACTTACCGATTTTACTTATTCTTTTATATTGCGCATTAGCTCAATATACTGCAGCAGCTCCTTGCGTGTTTTTACGCCCAGCTTGCTGTAAATGTTTTTGTTGTGATACTTAAGGGTGTTTTCACTAATCTGCTGTGTGCTGATGATTTCCTTGGTGCTGCAGCCCTGCACATACAGATTAAAGATTTCCTGCTCCTTGCGCGTGAGTGTGGACAGGTTATCGACAAAGAGCTGGTAGTTGTCGGGGTCGACAGTCTGAAGCTTCTTTTCTACCACTCTTTCCAGGGCGTTTTGGGCAAAGTGAAGCTGCTGCTCGGCCGCGTCTTTTTCCTTTTGCGCCTGGTCACGCTCCGCTTGCAATGCCTGCAGCTGGGCCTTGAGCTTAGCATATTGCTCCTCCAAGGCTTGCTGCTTAGCTTCAGCGTCCTGCAGATGCTTGGCTGCAAGACCATACTGCTGCTGTGCCGCTGTGCGCTGCGCCGCCAGCTGCTGCAGATGCTCCTCATGCTGTGCGTGGCGGTTTTGTAAAAACTCAAAGAACTGGTTTATTTCCATAACGCTAGATTGCAGTGGGGCAGAAGGGTTTTGCTGTAATTGCTTAAGGTCATTGATGATGGGTTCCACGTATTTTTTACTAAAGAAATAGCAAAAGAGCAGTGAAATTAAGAGTACAGCACTCAAAATAAGCGCCAGACGAATGCGTGACGTGCGTAAGAGAGCGTTGTAGCTGACCTCAGGCATCAGTACTGCCAGGCGGTGATTGCTGCTGCCTATGTCAAGGGGAGCAGTTTTACCGATGTAGCTATCGTTTCCTACTGTGAAATGCTCGTAGTCATCCTCCTGCAGCAGTTTGATCTTGCCGCTGATGGCACCTGGTGTAGAAAGCTGCCCTTCGTAGGTGCCATCAGGCTTTTGATCTAAAATGGCTATGACGACGGGATAGCCGTTGTAGCTGGAGCTACGGGTGCGTTGTTGAAAATAGACATTACTGATTTCAAAGCCGCACAGGCCCAGCATATTGCCATTAGAGCCGTAAATCGGCATCAAAAAGAGGCGTGACTGCTCCCAGCTTTCGCGCAGGTTGGTGATATCTGTGAGCAGATAATTTTGCTCATCGGACGCGCCGGCGTTCTGCATGAGCTGCTCTGCCTGCCAGAAGGCGTGCACATCCAGCTCCAGCTGCCAGGTGCTATATAGGCTGATTTTGTTTTCGCGTGCTATATCAGGGTTGCCGCGGAACATGCAGATTTCGTTAAAAAGCGTGTTCTCGGAATGAATGTTAGTGAATTTTAAAAATAGGCCATTGTAGCTGCGGCGGTTTAGGCTGGTATTAACACTGGCGTTAACAAGGTAGAGAGCTCCGCTTGCAGGCGCCTGCTGCATTTTTGCTGTGAGCGTGCTGTAGGCTTCTCTTTGGATAGCTGTTAGCAGCTGCGGATTATTGCTGATGGACGTGATATCGCTGTTTGGGTTTATATTGTTGGCAGACAGTGTTTTTTCTATATCAGCCGCCAGCTGCTGTGATAGGTCGGTGCTGTGCGCCGCCAAGGAGTCCATCTGGCGGTCAAGATTTGCTGTGTGCGCTTCCAGCTCGTAGGACAGAAAGCTGTTCAGATCGTGGTTCAGTGGCTGCAGGAGGCCGAATATATTGAGCAGCGACAGCAGTGAAGAGACAAAGAGCAGCAGTAAAGCCAAAATATAGACAATAAAACGGCCGCGTAACGAACGCTTAGTCTGCCATATTCTTTTACAGATGAGTAACAGGTTTTGCCAATACTTAAGCATGAAGGTCTCCTTTTTGCTGCAGTTGGTTATTTGTAGGCAAGCAGCTTATTGTAGCTGTCGTTGATGAGTGCTTCGAGCGTAGCCTGCGGATCGGCGCCGTTGTTAATCTGCCTGAGATATTCCTGGTGGGCAGCCCGTAAAATTGCTTTGCTGCCGTTTTCCAGGCGGCGCTGGGTGTTGGCGGCGTTCGCATGGTGCGGCAGATGTAAAAACGCACCCTCCTGATATACGCTTTGCATACAGGTATAAAGCTTGCGGTATTTGTGATTATGTACTGTGGATGGGTCAGCCAAAAGCTGCTCAAAGGCCTGCTTATTGGTGGGCAGGTAGCCTGCGTGGGTGGCAAAATCAGCATTTTGCTCACGTTGTCCCAGCCATTTGCCAAAGACGGCCGCGGCCAGGTTTTCGCGTTCATCTGTGCTTTTGATAGCAAACAGGCCTACACCGCGCTGTAATAGTGTAACCTTGCCGCCGCTGAAAACAGGGCAGGGATAATAGTTGGTGATGATGTTTTCGCGCGTATTGTCGGGATATGTGACGTAATCACGCATATACAAAATGGCGGCGGTGCTGCCAACATTGCTGATTAAATCGGCAGTTTTCCAGGCATCAGCAGCATAGCCCTTTTCGATCGCCAGACCACCGGCAATAGCGGGCGTGGCAGCAGCGCGGAAGATGCGCTTAAAGCTGTCGCTTGCTAAGTTTGGTTCCCCATCCTTGTATAGGTTATCACCTAACTGGGCCATGGCGGTGAGGTAGTAATTATAAAAATCATCCAGCTGACACATGTTTTTACCACCGCTCCAGGCATAATAGCTGCGGCAGAGGGCAAAAAGCTTGTCGTAATCTCCCAGGTCCGCTTTATTGGCACCAGTAGCAACAGCAAAACGGTCAAAGTGGGTTTGGTTGACAAAAAGTAGCTCGGTGGATTTGGCAACAGGCAATACAAACAGCTGCTTATCCTGGTAGCCTTCGGCTAAAAAGTCCGGTTGATATACGGCCAGGTCTTCCTTTGTCAGGTATTTGTCCCAAACCAGCAGCTTATCCTGCAGCTGGGGAATGAGACGCGGGTAGGCAGTGAACATATTAGGCAGCGGTGCCGCACCGGGTTCGTTTTTGGCAGCGGCCAGTAGCGCCTTATCAATAACGTTGGAGCTGCTGACGGAGGCTACCTTGACGATGACGCCCTTGGCCTTGCCCTCAGTAGCATTAAAGCGTTCGATGGTATCGTTGAAGGGAGAATTAGTTTGGTTGCCATAAACATGCCAGATGGTGAGGGTGACAGGCTTTTCCGGGTCAAGCTTGGCCTGGCCGCAGCCGGCAGTGATAACTACTATTAAACTTAGCAGAGCGGTTATAAGCTTTTTCACTTTAGATATAGCCTCCGGTAATTATAGATTTTGGTGCAATTTTCGCCCCCAACTACCCAAAATTAACCATTGGGGTAGTGACGCAGAAGCAGTTTTGGGGTACACTTTAGTTGAGCAGGAAAATCCTGCTAAATGTCTAAATATAAGTTTATAACAAAACGTTGTACTAGTAAATGCTTTTTTTGCAAAGTACTACGTTAGTTATGTAAAATTTTACTACGTTGATATTAAGAATATGCTAAAATATAGGCAGGCTTTTAACCCCTGCTTTAGCAGACGGGTTAGAATATAGATTTTTATTATGTTTTGTATATGAAGGAGGTTGTATTATGGGTTTGATTAAAGCAGCAATGGGCGCTGTAGGCGGCGTACTCGGCGACCAATGGAAAGAGTTTTTTTACTGCGACAGCATGCCCCCCGACGTTTTGGTGACTAAGGGTCAAAAGCGTACGTCTAGTCAGGGACGTAGCTCCAATACCTCGGCCGAAGACAACATTATCAGTAATGGCAGCGTTATCGCTGTCAATGACGGCCAGTGCATGATTATCGTAGAGCAGGGCAAGGTTGTGGATTTGTGCAACGAGCCCGGCGAATATGTATATGATACCTCCAGTGAGCCTTCTGTCTTCACTGGCGACCTTAAAGAAAACGTTAAGGCAGTATTTGGTCAAATTGGTAAGCGCTTTACCTTTGGCGGTGACCCTGGTAAGGATCAGCGCGTTTATTACTTCAATATGAAGGAAATTTATGGCAACAAGTTTGGCACCGCGCAGCCTATTCCTGTGCGCCTGATTGATAACAACCTGGGAATTGACTGGGAGGTTGGCATTCGCTGCTTTGGCGAATACAGCTATAAGATTACTAATCCGTTGCTTTTCTACACTAATGTGTGCTCTAACATCACTGAGGATTATCGTCGTGACCAAATCGACAGCCAGATGAAGAGCGAGCTGATGATGAGCCTGGGTGTAGCACTTGGCACTTTGACAGAAAATGGCATGCGCTACAGTGCGCTGCCGCGTCATGGCAAGGAAATCGCTGAAGAGCTGAACAATGATTTGAGCAGCCAATGGCGTGACCGCCGCGGCGTAGAGGTATTCTCGTTTGCACTGGCCAGTGTAACCATGAGCGATGAGGACGCACAACGTCTGAAGGAAGTACAGATGCTCAGCAACCCCAACCGCGCTGCAGCTGTTATGGCAGGCGCAACTGCGGACGCAATGCGTACTGCTGCTGCTAACGAAGGCGGTATGGGTGCGATGGGTGCCTTCATGGGCATGAATATGGCAGGTATGGCAGGTGGCGCCAACGTAGCAGGCCTGTTTGCCCAAGGACAGCAGCCGCAATATCAGCAAAACCCGTATGGTCAGCAGCAACCGCAGCAACCGCAGCAACAGCCTGCACCGCAGGCAGCACCT
This sequence comes from Segatella copri, assembly GCA_963597755.1. Taxonomy (GTDB): domain Bacteria; phylum Bacillota; class Negativicutes; order Acidaminococcales; family Acidaminococcaceae; genus Phascolarctobacterium_A. Next base: position 71,097 of record CAVBQX010000005.1, on the reverse strand, counting down.
GCTGCAGCACCGGCGGCTGATGGCTGGACCTGCAGCTGTGGCACTGCCAATACCGGCAAGTTCTGTGCTAACTGCGGCAGCAAAAAGCCTGAGCCTAAACCAGCAGAGGGTAGCTGGACCTGCAGCTGTGGTGCTACCAATACCGGTAAGTTCTGCGCTGAGTGCGGCGCTAAAAAGCCCGAAGAAAAGCCTGCAGATGCCGGCTGGACCTGCAGCTGCGGCGCTGTCAACAAGGGCAAGTTCTGCGCTGAATGTGGTGCCAAAAAGCCCGAGGGCGCACCGCTCTACAAGTGCGACAAATGTGGCTGGGAGCCGCCAGATCCGAAAAATCCGCCCAAGTTCTGCCCTGAATGCGGCGATATTTTCGACGATAACGACAAGCAATAATACAATAAACCCAACTATACCGAGGTGATAATATGGCTGCAACCAGCGTTAATTATAACTGCCCCAACTGCAGCGCGCCGCTGACGTTTTTGCCGGGTCACGACAAGGTGACCTGCGAATATTGCGGAACCGAAATAGAAATCAAAGCTCTTGAGGAAATGTATGCTGCCAAGGAGGCAGCAGCCGCCAAGGCGCAGGCTGCCAAAGAGGCCAAGTGGGATACCGCTGCCGCAGGCAGCGAATGGGAGGCTGCTGAGGCCGAGCAGATGAAGGCCTTTACCTGCTCCAGCTGCGGTGCGCAGATCGTCTGCGACGGCAACACCATGGCGACGGAATGCTGCTACTGCGGCAATCCCACCATGCTGCCCAGCCGCTTTGAGGGCATGCTCAAGCCTGACTTTGTTATTCCCTTTAAAAAGACCAAGGAGGAGGCAGTTGCCGCCCTCAAAAAATTCTACGAGGGTAAAAAGCTGCTGCCTGCAGCCTTCACGGCTAATAACCGCGTGGAAGACATCCAGGCCATGTACGTTCCCTTCTGGCTGTTTGATTCCAAGGTAAATGCTAGTGGCAGCTTTAAGGGTGCCAGCGACAGCATCGTGGATACCGGTGATGAAATTATCACCACGACCACTGTCTACAACTGTGAGCGTGAGGGCAGCATGTCCTTTGAACGTATTCCGGTAGACGGCAGTCAGAAAATGGATGATACATTTATGGAAAGCATAGAGCCGTTTGACTACAGCGAAATGGTGCCGTTTTCCACAGCCTATCTCACAGGCTTTTTGGCCGATAAGTACGATGTGGATGCCGAAGCTGCGGTTGTCCGTGCAGATGAACGTGTAGTTAAAAGCGCCGAGGGCTGTCTGGAAGACACTGTTCAAGGTTATACCCGCGTAAGCAGTAATGATGACTGCGCTATTATCAAGGAAGAAAACGCTGTGCATTATGCTATGGTGCCTGTGTGGATTTTGACCACGCGCTATAACGACGTGCCCTATACCTTTATGATGAATGGTCAGACAGGCAAGCTGGTCGGCAGCCTGCCCATCGATTATGGGAAGCTGCGCAACCACACACTGGCAGCCTTTGTGCTGCTGGCAGTAATTGGCTACTTTGTTGCCAAGTTTGTATTATAAGGAGGTGCCGCAATGAGAAAGCTATTTGTGATCTTAACTATGCTGGCAGCCCTTATGCTGGCAACGGTTACAGCCTTTGCTGCCCCAAGCCTGGTGGATAATGCCAAGCTGCTAAGCAGCCAGCAGCGCCGCACGGTGCTGGCCGAGCTGCAAAAGCAGGAGCAGGCACATGGTGTGCGTATGGCAGTTGTCACCATGCAGTCTGTGGGTAATCAGGTTCCCGGCGAGGTTGCCAATAAGCTGCTGGATACTGTTTATAATGATGGTGCCAAGGGCAATATGGTGCTGCTGCAGGTGACTGATACCCGTAAATGGTATATTGCTACTGATAAACAGCTGATGAAGGTTATTAAGGGCGATAAAGCTGTGGAGTATATCAGCAAGCCCATGGTTGCCGAATTTAAAATTAATAACTATAATGAGGCTTATATCGTTTATGCTACCAAGGCAGGCGAGCTTTTGACCTATTATGAGGAACATGGCGAGCCTTGGGATCCCGATGCGGGGTTTAGCTGGATGGCGTTGGCTGCAGGCTTGGCAATAGGCGCGCTTGGCGCTTATGGTTATCGCACTATGCTGATTAGCAGCATGAGCAATGTGCGGGCAGAGGTGGCAGCAAATGCTTATCTGAATCAAGGAAGCTTTGCTTTGACAAACAGTAACGATTCGTATCTGTATACTAATGTAACAGTAACGCAGAAGCCCAAAAATCAAGACAGAGATAGAGATGGCTCCGTGAGCGACCATAGTGGCGACAGAGACCATGGTGGCGGCGGTGGCGGCTACTAAAGCTTAAAAGGTTATGAAAATCCCGGTGCGTGAGCGCCGGGATTTTTTATGGTGCGTAGCATAGATATATATGCTCCTTTTCCTACTCTAAATTAACCATTGGTGTGGTGACTTGCAGTTTATTTTGGGTTAAACTTAGCTTAAGCGATAGGATATTATACTAATTTGACAATACCGAGGTGATATTATGGCTGCAACCAGTGTAAATTACAACTGCCCCAACTGCAGCGCGCCGCTGGTGTTTTTGCCAGGGCACGACAAGGTGACCTGCGAATATTGCGGCAAGGAATTTACTATTAGCCAGATGGAGGAGCTGACCGCTGCTAAGGAGGCTGCTGCTGCCAAAGCACAGGCGGTGGTGGAGGCTAAATGGGACACTGCCGCCGCAGGCAGTGAATGGGAGGCCGAAGAGGCTGCGCAGATGAAGGCCTTTACCTGCTCCAGCTGCGGTGCGCAGATTGTGTGTGATGAAAACACTATGGCGACGGAATGCTGCTACTGTGGCAACCCAACCATGCTACCCAGCCGCTTTGAGGGCATGCTGCGCCCGGACTTTATCATTCCCTTCATAAAGACCAAGGAGGAAGCGGTAGAGGCGCTCAAGGGCTTTTATAAGGGCAAACGTCTGCTTCCCAATGCCTTTGTAGCCAATAACCGTGTGGAGGCTATCCAGGGAATGTACGTTCCCTTCTGGATGTTTGATGCCGAGGTGCAGGCCACTGCTACCTTTAGCGCTAAGCACTCCAGTGTTGCGGTGACAGATAGTCAGGAAATCACCACGATAAGCTATTTTAACTGCGAGCGTGAGGGCAGGCTAAAGTTTAAGCGCATCCCTGTAGATGCCAGCAAGAAGATGGATGACACATTTATGGAAAGCATCGAGCCGTTTACCTATAAGGGGATGAAGCGTTTTGCTACAGGCTATATGACAGGCTTTTTGGCTGATAAGTATGATGTAAGTGCAGAGGAATCGGTGCAGCGCGCTGACGCGCGCATTTTAGAAAGTGCCGAAAATCGTTTGGCACATTCTGTAAAGTTTCAGGATGTAACCAGTAATGGAGATTTGCAATGCACCAAGCTGAGCAGCCAGGTGAGCTATGTTATGGTGCCGGTGTGGATTTTGAGCACACGCTATAAGGGCACGCCCTATACCTTTGTAATGAACGGACAGACAGGCAAGCTGGTCGGCAGTCTGCCTATCGACAGGGGTAAGCTATGGCGTTATGGCTGCATTACGTTTAGTATTTGCACATTTGCCCTTTATTGGATTATTAAGTACATGATGTACTATTGAGGAGGTGCCGCAAGTGAAAAAGCTAGTGATGATTTTTACCCTGCTGGCGGCACTTTTAGTGGCCAGCGTTACGGCTCTTGCCGCGCCTAGCTTGGTGGATGACGCAGGCGTTTTGACCGCAGCGGAACGCGAGCAGGTGCTGTCCGAGCTGCAAAAGCAGGAAAAGCTGTATGATGTGCGTATGGCTGTTGTCTTAAAAAAAGATATTGGCGATGAAATACCTGGTAAATATGCCAATAAGCTGATTGATGACGTTTATAATGATGGTGCTAAGGGTAATATTGTGCTTTTGCAGGTTACCAGCAAGCGTAAGTGGTATATTTCTACTGATAAAAAGCTGAAGGAGGTAGTTGTTGGTACTGACGGCGTAGAGTATATCAGCAAGCCGATGGTTGCCAAGCTGAAGCAGGACAAATCTGCTGAGGCCTACATTACCTATGCTCAGCGCGCAGGTGAGCTTTTGGCCTTTTATGCCAAGGAGGGCAAGGGCTGGACCCCTGATACCAAGGCGTACAAGTTGGCGCGCAAGGTTTTACCTGCAGCACCGTCCCCCAGTCTGGTGGATGCAGGCGGATTTTTGACGCAGGCGCAACGTGATGAGCTGTTGGCATTATTGCAGCAAAAGGAGCAGACGTATGGCGTACGTCTGGGTGTTGTCAGCGTAGAGCCTATAGCTGGTGTAGCTGGTATGTTGGATAACGAGCTGGGCAAGGCGCTGCTGCAAACAGGCTATACCAATGGTAAAAATGGCGGCATGGTGCTGCTGTTGGTGCGCACTGATAGTGGTGCGGGCGCTTACAGCTATATTGCGACCAATGCAAAAATAGGTGCTCTTGTGAATGCAGACGGGAAATACCGCATCAAAGAGGCTGTGAGTAAAAAGGTCAAGGCCGGGGATTATCCGGGAGCCGTTGCAGCCTACATTGAAGAGGCCGATAAGCTGCTTGCCTATTACCAGGAGGAGGGTGAGCCTTGGGACGAGGGCGTGGAGTTTAGCTATGCGGCTTTGATCATTGCTATGGTGCTGGCAGCAATTCCCACCTGGATTGTTGCAGGCGGGTATAAGGCTTCTATGAGCAACGTGTCCCAAAAGGTAGAGGCCGACAGCTATGTGAAGAACTTTACTATTGAGCACAGTAAGGACATATTTTTACGTCGGGAAGTTATTGTGACAGAAAGGTCTAAATCCAGCAGCAGTAGTGACCACGACTATAGCAGCAGTGATTACGGAACAGTTACCGATGATTACAGTGATGATAATCACGGCGGTGGCGGTGGCAGCTACTAGTGCTGTGGCTGCACGTATGGTGCTGAAGGAGTGAATGCAGGTGCGCAGGACGACGATGAACGCAGGCTTTGCTGCCTGCTATTTGGTAAATTTGCTGCTTAATTGGGAAGGAGGATTGGTGGCGATGCTGCTGTGGACCGCCAGCTATTGGTTTAATCTGCCATGGTATCCTGCGGCGGTGATGACGGTGCTGTGGCTGGCAGGCGTGTTTGCCTTTACCTGGCTGCTGTCGTGGGGAGCAGCGGCACGCGACAATAACCATCCTAACAGTAGCATGAAAAACATTAATCCTTATTCCGGTAGTAATGCCAAGGTGTTGCCGCCTGATAAGAAATGAGAAAAGAGCTGTGGCATGCGCTGCAGCTCTTTTCGGTTGCGGCAGAAAACGTACTTGCAAAATTTCTTTCACGCACTGCGGTAAAGTATGATAAAATAGAATAGATATACTATGACTACGAGGTGAAGCGAATTGGTAAAGGTAATTGCTATTGCCAACCAAAAGGGTGGTGTTGGCAAGACTACTACGGCGGTAAACCTGGCCGCGTGCCTGGCTGCGCTGGGACGCAGGGTGCTGTTGATTGACAGCGATCCGCAGGGTAATGCTACCAGCGGCTTTGGCTTTGATAAACGTGATATTAAGCAATGCATTTATGATGCCATCATCGGTGATGTGCCGATGCAGGATGTTATCAAGCACACAGCTTATGATAGGCTGGATATTGTACCTGCTACTATTCAGCTGGCAGGTGCCGAAATTGAGCTGGTTTCGCTCATGAACCGCGAGGGACGCCTGAAAAATTCCCTGGAGCGTGTAAAGCATAATTACGATTACGTGGTGATTGACTGCCCGCCGTCACTGGGGCTTTTGACTATTAATGGTTTGACGGCTGCTAGCTCGGTGATGATTCCTATCCAGTGTGAATTTTACGCTCTGGAGGGTGTGACCATGCTGATGAATACTATCCAGCTGGTACAGCGCAACCTTAACCCGGCACTTAAGCTGGAGGGTGTGCTGATGACGATGTACGACAGCAGGACGAATCTGTCGCAGGATGTGGTGGACGAGGTACAAAAATTCTTTAAGGCTAAGATGTATAAGACGATTATCCCGCGCAATGTGCGCCTGAGCGAGGCCCCAAGCCATGGCCAGCCTGTTATTGACTATGACAGCAGGTCTAAGGGTGCGCAGGTGTACATGGAATTTGCACATGAGGTGATTGATGATGAGTAAAAAGGGCGGTCTTGGCAAAGGCTTGGGAGCGATTTTTGGTGAAAACCCCAGCCCTGTTGCTGCCAAGGAGCAGGAAGCTGCCAAAGAAGTGCAGGAGGTGGCAGTCAAAAGCATTAGCGCCAACCCCTATCAGCCGCGCCGCAATTTTGATGAAGAAAAGCTGCAGGAGCTTGCTGCTTCCATCAAGGAATTTGGCATAGTGCAGCCATTGGTGGTGCGCCAAAAGGGTAAGGATTTTGAGCTGGTGGCCGGCGAGCGCCGTCTGCGTGCGGCAGCGATGGCAGGTCTTGGCAAGGTTCCCGTTATCATCAAGGATTATGACGATGCCAAGATGATGGAAATCGCCTTAATAGAAAACATTCAGCGTCATGATTTAAATCCCATCGAGGAGGCGCAGGGCTTGCGCCGCTTGATGCAGGAATTTAAGCTGACGCAGGAGCAGGTTGCTGAACGGGTTGGACGTAGCCGTAGTGCTGTGACCAATATTTTGCGTCTCTTGAATCTGCCGAATGAGGTGCAGACCGCCATTATTGGCGGGACGCTGACGATGGGTCAGGCCAAGCAGCTTTTGGGATTGCCTAACAAGGAGCAGATGTGCGAGGTGGCTAGGGCAATTATTGAAAACGGCTGGAGCTCGCGTATGACGGAGGAGGTTGTGCGCAAGCTGAAGGAAGGCAAAACGCTGAAGATTGTGCGCGAAATTATAGAGGAGGCGAAGCCTAAGGAAAAGGGTGAAAAGCCTAAGCGTGAGCCTACAGAAAACGATATCTTCTGTCGTGATTTTGAGCAGCGCCTGGTGGAGTTTTTGGGAACCAAGGTTAAGGTAGTTCCCAAGCTGGATGAGCAGGGACGCGCCGGCGGCACTATTCAGATTGAATATTATTCGGCTGAGGATTTGGAGCGCATCTACGAGGTGCTGCAGCAGGGACGTGTAGAGGAAAAGCATGACGCATCACCGCGCCGTCTGCACGTGTAAATATTAGGGAGTTTTAGGGAGAGAAAAGAATAAATGCCTGGTTTGGGAACGTTGGTTAATGCGTTGGCGATTATTGCCGGAGCTGTACTAGGCATAATTTTTAAACGCGGCCTGCCGCAAAAATGGCAGGAAACTATGATGAGCGGAATCGCTATGTGCATTGTTGTCGTTGGCATGCAGATGGCGCTTAAAACTAACAATATAGTTATCGTCATCTTCAGCCTGGTTTTGGGCGCTATTGGCGGCGAAATTATGGATATTGAAGGTGGTATGAATAAGATTGGTCAGGCCTTGGGCAAGAAGCTGGCAGGTGGCAAAGCTACTGTTGCTGCAGCAATTGCCGAAGGCTTTGTCAATGCATCAGTGCTGTTTTGCAGTGGTGCCATGGCCATTGTTGGCAGTATACAGGATGGCCTGGCGGCAGATCATTCGACTCTGTTTGCCAAGGCGACGCTTGACGGTCTTATCAGCTTGGTTTTAAGTGCTAACCTGGGCGTTGGCGTGGCACTGTCTGCAGGCAGTGTTATCGTGTATCAGGGAGCGATCACGCTGCTGGCAGGTGCTATCGGACCGCTTATGAACGAGGCTATGCTGGCCGAAATTACAGCCAGCGGCGGTGTGATGATTATGGCGATTGGCACGAATACGCTGCATTTGACAAAAATCCGAATTGGTAACCTTGTGCCTGGTATGCTGGTTGCAGCTGTGCTGGCGAAGCTTTTTATGTGAGGGAGATTATAGCTGATGGAGCAGATGAATGTAATTTTTAGTACGTATTTGACGGCAGTGCTTGCAGTGTTGTTTGCTTTGGTTGTGATTGCGCTGGGAATGTGCTTTAGCTTAAGCAGCAGGCTGAACGCGCTGCAAAAAAAATATGACTTCTTTACCCAGGGTAAAGAGGCCAATATTGATGAGGTGCTGACAAAGACGCTTAATGAGTTGAGTACAACGCGTGCCGAGCTTACTGAGCTGCAGGATAGGCATGCAAGGCTCAAGGAGCAGGTACAAAACTGTCTGCAAAATGTTAAGATGGTGCGCTATGATGCCTTTGATGCTATGGGTGGCAAAATGAGCTATTCACTTTTGCTTACTGATGCTAATAACAGGGGCATTATCCTGACAAGTATTTATGGCCGCGACGAAAGCCGTAATTTTGTCAAGGATATTGACAATGGCAAGTCATCCTATGTATTGGCGGATGAAGAAAAGCAGCTTCTATAAGCTGTAAAGAAAAAAGGCTAAAACCAGTTGCTTTTGTAGCATTGGTTTTAGCCTTTTAATTTTAGTCCTTGCCAGTTATTTCGGTGGCGTCGTCCATAATTATATCACGAAACTTTCTGCCATCTATTATACAATTATCTAATACGTCCTCTAAATCAGCGTACCATCCAATTAAAACAAATTCTTCGCAGGCTGGATATTGCTTGCGCTTGCTGGTACGCATCCACATCACGTCATATTGTCCCAAACGTCCGTCTGGTAATTTTACCATTTCGTCTTCTGCGAGGGGTTCGCAGCACATGCGGTAATATTTTCTGTTGTAGCGAAATTCGATACCCATATATTGTGCGGGGGTGGCATATAAGTTGCGTCCGGAAGCATACTCATAGATAAATTCGTCTAAGGAGTTGTATTCGTTTTTCCTCATTGTAGGTTGTACCTCCTCTTAATACGGTTGATTAAAGCTTGCTCATTAGAAGTAATGGGGATCCCTGGATCATTTTTGTGCTGTAAATCAATGTGTTTATGTGGGATTACTCCCTTATGAGCATGTTGTAAATCAATGCAAACTGCCTGCTTGTGATTTTGATCATAAAATGCCAGGTGTTTTAGTCTATTGTCGCTTACGATAGCGTAAATCCTATTCTCTGTGTGAGAAATCTCCGGAGCCTTAACAGCTCCTGATGCTTGTGTTAGCATTTTAATGTTTTCGAATATAGCGAAAGCATGATATAATTGTTTCCCTTCCTTGAAAGTAAAATTATTTTTATTTACGTCTTCGTAAGCTCCTCTGCTACCCATTAATCTCACCTTCTTTAATAGTTGTAATTGGAGAAACCTGAAAAAGCTGTAATTGTTCCCAGGTAAATTTATTTTTGTTAAAAGCGTTTGTATAGTCAATGTGGAAAATATTGCCATAAATGCCAGGAATAATAGTACCATAGACAATAACTAATGTTGGTGATAGACGTTGCATCATCTCTTTATAGCCGCGCAGAAAGTCCTGAGAGTATTCCTGACAGCCTATGGTCGAAACAGCAACAACAGATCTTTTTTCGACACCGCTAAAGCATATGTCGTCCCAGCAAGGTAACGACCATTGAATAGTGGGGATGACTCTTATGCGATAAATTTGCCACAAGCAGCCAAGATAGCGGTTGCGGTATACGTTGTTACGGACAGCATCATAATTCATGGCTGGATAGATGCTATAATCAGGTGTAAGGACAGCTCTGGCGGAACCTAACAAGGGAACATACTTTAATGGGTGGTTCCATAATTTTTCTAATCGTTTGTCCTTTTGGAACATGAGTACTAAGCCATCTTCGTTATTGTATTTAGCAGATAGATTGCTGAAATTAGTTGGTTTAATGTAATCTAATTCTAAATCCTCAATTAATGTACGCTTTATAACTGGCATATTCATAGCGTCATATTCATGACCATACGGGAGTGGTTGGAAAAGTTTTATTTGTTCTTCTAAATTTAATTCATCTATCATTGAAATCCTTCCTTTCTTAGTGATAGTCAATACTATATAGCATTGAAGAAGACGAAGGGTGCGTGCTACAATGGAGAGGTCAAAAGTGTGCGTAGCACACCTCGCTAGAAGCGTACTAAAGTCATCGTCACTGACTATAGTACGCTTTTGGTATATAATTTTGTTTTTGTGTATACTACAAGCAATATAATCACCTCTGTTTCGATATGCAATTTTGTTTCGCTGGGAAACTGTTAACAGTTGATGAATGTCATATAACTATGATAAGAAAAATCTACAGCATATAACATTCGTTTGAAGATGTTTATCGTGTAAGGGAACATCTTATGCTTTTATTATACAACAAAAAAACCGCTATGCAAAACACATATATAAACTCTAGTTAAATGTATGCGAAAAACAGCAAAGTATTAACAACATTGCATTAAACATGTTACAATTAAAGTTTGAACTTCTTTGTGGCATCAGAAGAGAAAAATAAAAAACACAGGCTTTGCGTTTGCAAAACCTGCGTTTTTACTTTTTCTCTCTTTACGCACCCTCAAACAACCGCAACAGGATAAACATGCTCTCACCGAAGCTTAAATAGCGCAGCCAGGTGCGCGGGTAGACGAAGCCTTCGCTGTCCTCGCTGTAGGTGCCGCTGATGCGTGCGTGGATAGCCAGCGATTCCAATGCTGCGATAACCAGCAGCAAAAAGCCGGGAAACCAGGTGGCATCATGTAGCATGAGCCAGATACAATATAATAGAAAGACAACATCCAGCAGAAAATAGAGAATAAACATGGATGCGCTGCCGTCGATGATTACTATCTGCTTGCGTCCGGGATTGGCGCGGCGGTCGTCTAAGATTTTGCTGAAGCGTTGCAAAAGATAGGCGATTTTGTGGGCATGAACAAAGTGAAACATACGCACGCATAGGAAAAATAGGGCAAGAAAATTCATGGGTTACCTCTCATTCTATAAGATATATCAGGCAGGGCGATAAAATATAGCCTGAAGAAAATATGGCTCTTTCTTGTATTATACACTATACAGCGTCTTCATGCTAGAATTGTATACATAAGACACAAATATGACAAAATCCAATACAAAAGAACACTAATATCGAAATTAAAAACACAGTGAGCGAAAACATAAAAAATGTAGCACTTATGATAAAAATCGCTCATGTATACAACAAACATGAAAAATTTCGTTGACAAAAGTGTAGTATTATAGCTATAATGAGTAGCATAAAGTTACCGGGATAGTGGCTGTACGTAGGACCACTATCGGTGCTGTGTTTATTTTTAGGGAAAGAGGAGACAAACAAAATGAAAAAATGGAAGAAATTAGCAACTGCAGCAATGGCTGCAATGCTGTGCGCATCACTGCTCACCGGCTGTGGCGGAGAGAAAAAACAAGCAGCTGACGCTGGTGATACCATTAAGGTTGGTGGCGCATTTGAGTTGACTGGTAACGTTGCCAACTACGGCAAATCCATCGAATCCGGTGTTAAGCTGGCTATCGATGAGGTTAACGAAAAAGGCGGCGTAAATGGTAAAAAATTAGCTCTTGTTGAAAGTGATAATAAGTCCGAGCCTGCTGAATCCGGTAACTCTGTTACTAAGCTGGTAACCCAGGATAAGGTTATTGCAGTGCTTGGTCCTGCAACCAGCGGCTGTGTAAACGCTGCAACTCCTATTACCACTGCTAACAAGATTCCTCATATCGCTCCTGCAGCTACTGCACCGAGCATTACTGTAGAGAACGGCAAGGTTAAGGATTTTGTGTTCCGCGCCTGCTTCATCGACCCGTTCCAGGGTCAGGTAATGGCAGTGTTTGCTGACAAAACCCTGAAGGTTAAAAATGTAGCTATTTTCTATGATTCTTCCAGCGACTATTCCAAAGGCCTGGCAGAGGTCTTCCAAAAGACTTTGGAAGGCAAGGGTGGCAAGGTTGTTGCTAAGGAAGCTTTCCTGGGCAAGGACGTTGACTTTAAATCTGCTTTGACCAAGCTCAAGGCTGCTAATCCGGAAGCAATTTATGTTCCTGGCTACTATGAAGAGGTTTCCAAGATTATTAAACAAGCTCGCGAAATCGGTATTACCTGCCCGATGCTTGGCTCCGATGGCTGGGAAAGCCCGAAGCTTGCTGAGATCGCCGGCAAGGATGCTTTGAAGGATTGCTACTATGTAAGTGCTTTCAACGCACAGGATAAAGACGAATCTGTACAAAACTTCATTAAACTGTACAAATCCAAATATCAAAAAGATCCTGATATCTTCGCAATGCAGGGCTACAATGCAGGCTTAGTTCTGATTGATGCCTTGAAACGTGCCGGTACTACCGACGGCACTAAGCTGGCCAAGGCTATTGCCGAAACCAAGGATCTGCCGATTGCCAGCGGCAAGCTCACCTTTGATGCTGAACACAACCCGGTTATGCCGGCTCTGATCATCAGCCTGGAGGGTGGCGTACCTACTCTTAAAGAAAAAATTAGCCTTTAATTAAAATAAGGCAAGAACAAAACTGAACAAGTAAATATCAGTAAGACTAACAAGATTCATTCCATGGGCTATTTAGTTATACCGGGCGCGGAAATTACGCGCCCTATATAAAATATATTTAATTTATTTCTGAGGGGGAATAAACCATGAAAAGAGTGACAAAATTACTATCTGTGTTAGCAGCAGGCGCAATGTTTATGGGCGCCCTGACCGGCTGCGGTGGCGGCGGTTCTAAAGGAGCTGACGGTGATGCTATTAAGGTTGGCGGCTTGTTGGAGATGACTGGCGGCAGTGCTTCCTTTGGTATTTCCGGTAAGAATGGTATTGACCTGGCATTGAAAAAAATCAATGAAAAAGGTGTGCTGGGCGGCAAAAAACTGACCTTGGTTGTTGCCGATACCAAATCCGAAGCTTCTGAAGCTACTAACGGTATGCAAAAGCTGATTTCTCAGGACAAGGTTGTAGCAGTTATTGGTCCTAACCAATCTTCTGCTGTAATCGCTTCCGGCGCTATCAACAATGGCGCAAAGGTTGTTGACATTACTCCTATGGGTACTAACCCGGACGTAACTGTTGACCCGTCCAGCAAAAAGGTAAAACCCTACAGCTTCCGTACCTGCTTCATTGATCCGTTCCAAGGTACCGTAATGGCAAGCTTCGCTTCTAACGACCTGAAGGTTAAGAAAGCTGCTATCTACATTGATAACACTAGTGATTATGCTAAAGGCCTGGCACAGTTCTTCAAAGAGAACTTTGTTAAAAATGGCGGCGAGGTTGTAATTGAAGAAGCATATCTGCAAAAGGATACCGACTTCAAATCCACCCTTACCAAAATCAAAGCTGCAAATCCTGACTTCATTTACATTCCTGGTTACTACCAGGAGGTTGGCCTGATTGTTAAACAAGCACGCGAGATGGGCATCAACGTTCCGATGGCTGGCGGCGATGGCTGGGATAGTGCTAAGCTTCCTGAAATCGCTGGCAAGGCTGCTCTGGAAAACACCTTCTTCTCCAGCTTGTATTCTCCGGATGATACCTCTGATCTGAACAAAGAGTTTGTTGCTGAATACAAAAAAGCTTACAATACCAACCCGGACGTATTTGCAGCATTGGCTTATGATTCCGCCCTGTTAGTTGCTAAAGCAATTGAAGATGCCGGCAGCGCAGATCCTGCAAAGATTGGCGAAGCGATGGCTAAGATCAAAGGCTTCAAGGGCGTATCCGGTGAGGTAACCTTCAACGAACAGCATAACCCGATTAAGAGCGCTGTAATTATCGAGCATAAAGATGGCGTTCAAACCTTCAAAACAAAAGTTAATCCCTGATAGTTTACACGAGTAGTTAATTTGACTAAATCAACGAGGCTGTTGTTTTGCATAGCAACAGCCTCGTCTTTTAAGTAGGCATGTCCCGCTTACGCAAATTTTTGAAATCTCTAGGGAGGTAAATTATGGAGACCTTTATCCATCAGTTCTTTCAGCAGCTGATAAATGGTGTATCTCTTGGCAGTATCTACGCATTGATTGCCTTGGGTTATACCATGATATATGGCATTATTAAGCTGATTAACTTTGCTCACGGCGATATCTACATGTTAGGCGCCTACTTTGGCTTTTTTGCCACAACACAATTAGGAATGTCGTTTATCCCGGCCATCATCTTTTCTATGGCCTGTGCTGCTATTGCAGGTATTATCATCGAGCGTGTTGCTTACCGCCCTATGCGTAATGCACCGCGTATCGCAATTTTGATTACAGCGATCGGCGTATCCTTCTTCCTGGAATATGGTATGATTTTGCTGGTATCCCCGCAGCCTCGTACCTTCCCTGCAGTATTTAACGCTACTGTTTACCACTGGGGGCCGTTGGTTGCCAACAGCCAGCAGCTGGTTATTTTGCTTAGTGCCATTATTTTGATGGCTATCTTAACTTACATCGTCAACAAAACCAAAGCTGGCAAGGCAATGCGTGCTGTTTCCTTTGATGCTGATGCTGCTAAGCTGATGGGCATCAATATTGACCGCGTAATTTCCACCACCTTTGCTCTGGGCAGTGCCCTGGCAGCAGCAGGCGGCGTGCTGGTTGGTGTTTACTATAACTCTATTGACCCGCTCATGGGCATGATGCCCGGCCTGAAGGCGTTCGTTGCTGCGGTTCTTGGCGGTATCGGTATTATTCCGGGCGCTATGATCGGCGGTATCATTCTGGGCGTTGTCGAAGCGATGGTCAGCGGCTTTATTTCCTCCACCTTCCGTGATGCTGCTGCCTTCGGTATCTTGATTTTGATTCTGCTTTATAAACCCTCTGGCTTATTAGGCAAGAAGGTTCGTGAGAAAGTCTGAGGTGTATGGTATGAATCCGATTAGAAAATTTGACTTAAAAGCCATCGTAGCCAGCCTCGTCGTTTTTGGTATCGTGCAAGGTCTGCTCTTTGGCGAAATCATTGGTCCCTTCTGGGAATTGAACATTATTCTCATTTGCATCAACATTATTCTGGCTGTCAGCCTCAACCTGATTAATGGTTATACTGGCCAGTTTTCCATCGGTCATGCAGGCTTTATGGCGGTAGGTGCTTATACAAGCGCTATCATGACCGTAAAGCTGGGCTTCCCCTTTGAGGTTGGCCTGATCGTGGCCACCGTTTGCGCCGGCGTGCTGGGTTTCTTGATTGGTTTGCCTACGCTGCGCCTTGATGGTGACTATCTTGCAATCGCTACCCTGGGCCTTGGCGAAATCATCCGTATCTGCATCCTCAACATCGATTATGTAGGCGGTGCTTCCGGTCTTATGGGTATTCCCCGTATGACTAACTTCGCTTATACCTTCTGGATTATGATAGCGATTATCTTCTTTATCAAGAACTTTAAAAACTCCTCCTATGGCCGTTGCTGCCTGGCAATTCGCGAAAACGAAATTGCAGCAGACACCATGGGTATCAACACTACTAAATATAAGGTAATGGCCTTTACCCTGGGTGCTGCCTTTGCGGGAACAGCCGGCGCGCTCTTCAGCCATTACTTCTTCCTGGCACATCCTGCTTCCTTCACCTTTATGCGTTCCTTCGATATTTTGACGATGGTCGTACTTGGCGGTCTGGGTTCTATGACTGGTGCTATTACCGGTGCAACGCTTTTGACCTTCATTTCGGCTTATCTGTCCGATTATCCTGAATGGCGTATGGTTATCTATTCTGTAACCATGATCGTATTGATGCTGCGCCGTCCTCAGGGCTTGTTTGGCAGCGAGGAGCTGAGCCGCAAAATGTTCAAATTTGGTAAAGTAGGAGGTAAGGGATGATGGCAGAACTGCTGAAGGTAGATAATGTTTCTATGGTGTTCGGCGGCCTGCGTGCTGTATCGAACCTTTCTATGTATATTAATGACGGCGAGTTGATTGGCCTTATCGGTCCTAACGGTGCCGGCAAAACCACTGCTTTCAATATGATTACCGGCGTATACACTCCTACTGAGGGTAAGGTGTACTTCAACGGTCAGCAGAGCAGCGGTCATAAATCTTATCAGGTTACGCAAATGGGTATGGCGCGTACCTTCCAGAACATCCGCCTCTTTTCGGAGCTGAGCGTAATCGAAAACGTAAAGATTGCCTATAATATGCACGTAACCTATAACCTTGCTGATGCTATCATTCGCGACGGTAAGTATCTGAGCGAGGAAGAATATATTACGCAAAAGGCTATGGATCTCTTAAAGATCTTCCATCTGGAGAACGAGGCCTACGAAACTGCTAAAAACCTGCCTTATGGTAAGCAGCGCCGTCTGGAAATTGCCCGCGCACTGGCAACAGAGCCTAAACTGCTTCTGCTGGATGAGCCTGCTGCAGGCATGAACCCGCAGGAAACCAAAGAGCTGATGGAAATGATCCGTTGGATTCGCGAAAAGTTCAACCTGTCCATCCTGCTGATCGAGCATGATATGGGCTTGGTAATGGGCGTATGCGAGCGTATTTACGTTCTAGAATATGGTATGAAGATTGCCGAGGGTACTCCTGAGGAAATTAAACACAATAAACGCGTTATTGAAGCATATTTGGGCGAGGAGGTTATCAACTAATGTTAACTGTTGAAGATATCAATGTATATTATGGCGCCATTCACGCCATCAAAGGTATCAGCCTCGATGTTCCCGATGGTGAAATTGTAGCGCTGATTGGTTCTAACGGCGCAGGTAAATCGACCACGCTGCGCACTATTTCCGGCTTGATGAAGCCCAAAACCGGCAAAATTATGTATGAGGGCCAGGATATCGCCGGTATGGCAGCCCACAAAATCGTAGGCATGGGCCTGTGCCAGGTTCCCGAGGGCCGTCACGTTTTTGCTAATATGACCGTACTGGAAAACCTGGAGCTTGGTGCTTATCTGCGCAGCGATAAGGATGGCATTGCTGCCGATATGAAGGATGTTTTTGAAAAGTTCCCGCGTCTTCTGGAACGTAAAAATCAGCTTTCCGGTACTCTTTCCGGTGGTGAGCAGCAGATGCTGGCTATGGGACGCGCGCTTATGAGCCGTCCGAAGCTACTTTTGCTGGATGAGCCTTCCATGGGTCTTGCCCCCTTGCTTGTTAAGGAAATTTTTAATATAATAAAAGAAATCAATGCAGGTGGCACCACCGTGCTGCTGGTAGAGCAAAACGCTAATATGGCACTGTCTATTGCCGACAAGGCCTATGTTTTGGAAACAGGTCGTATTACCTTAAGCGGTACTGCTAAGGAGCTGGCAAGCAGTGAGGCTGTACGCAAGGCTTACCTGGGTGGCTAATCAGCCTGCTTAGAGAAGTGTTAGAGAATTTTCTTGTTGAACAATTATAATCTTTTGATTTTAGGGAGGTAACAAGCCCATGTTAGTAAAAGATATTATGACCAGCACCGTACTTACCATACGTGAAGACCAATCTATTCTGGAAGCACGCGAGCTGCTGCGCGGTAAAAGCTTAATCAGCCTGCCGGTAGTAGACGATATGCTGCGTATCCGCGGCATCATTACCCTTGATGATATTGGCAAGGCTTCTCCGAGTGACAGCAGCACCCTGTCCCGCTATGAGGCTAACTACCTTTTGGGCCGTCTGAAGGTAAAGGATGTTATGAAGCGTAGCGTTGTTACTGTTGATGCTGACGATACCATCGAATTCGTTGCCTATAAGCTTTATAAATACAGAGTAAATGCTCTGCCGGTTGTTAACGAGGACAACAAGCTGTGCGGTATTGTTTCCCGCAGCGATATTTTCCGTTCTATTGTTGAGATTATGGGTATGAACCGCAATTGCGTGCGTATCACCATAACTACTCCTGATAAGATCGGTGTTGTTGCCGAAATTTCCAACATCATGAAGGAGGATGGTATCAATATCATCTCCCTGATTACCAAGCAAAACGGTGATGGCACTGCCGAGGTTACCATCCGCGCTGCTCTCAACAACAACGGCCTGGATATCATCGAGCAGATCCGTGAGGCTGGCTACGAGGTAACCGACGTTATGACCCTGGATGGTATTGAATAATGCTTGACGTAGGTCAGGTTCATGTTGGCGACGTCGTTAAGATGAAAAAGGCACACCCCTGTGGCAGTGATGAGTGGGAAATAACCCGCACTGGCATGGATTTTGGTATGAAGTGTTGCGGCTGTGGCCATTATGTAATGCTTGCACGCGGTAAATTCGCCAAGGCTGCCAAGGCTGTTATCAAGAGTGTTGCTGGCGAAAAGTAAATATGCATAAGTAATGAGCTTCTGCTGTGGTCACCTTAGTGGCTATGGCAGAAGTTTTTTGTTAAATAGTTGCCTGTCCTCTTTTAACGCTGGTTGACGTATGGTAAAATTAAATTAATTATCTTTCAAAATAAAGGGAGAGTGTTTAGATGAATTCAATTTTACTCATAGCTTTGACAGTTATCTTTTCGGTAATTGTCGCTAAGCTGATTTTGAAGAAGTACAATGCAATTTTTGTTTTCTTCGCTTCGGGCATCGTTATCATGCTCGTTGCCCATGCGCTTACGGGTACACCCATTTTGGGCAAGGCTACTTTAGGCAATCCTTTGCTGGATGTATTTGGCTTCTTGAGCCAAAGCTTCAAGAAGAATCTGTCCGGTATCGGTATGATTATTATGAGCGTTACAGGATATGCAGCCTATATGAAGCATATCCAGGCATCAACAAAGCTGGCGTATCTTGCCAGCAATCCTTTGAGTAAAATAAAAAATAAATATCTTGTGCTCAGCGGCCTATATATTGTAGGCATGGCCTTAAAGCTGGTTATTACCAGCCAGGCAGGTCTTTCAGTCCTGCTTTTGGCAACAGTGTTCCCGGTCATGATGGCCATTGGCATTACGCCTATTACGGCGGCGTCGGTGCTGTCTCTCATCTGTATTGATTACGGTCCTAATGATGGCTCCACCATTTTTATGTCCGGCGTACTGAAAATGAATGTTGTTGACGTATTTTTACAGCACCAGATTTACGTTGCCGGTAGCATCATTTTGGTTTTGGCTGTTATGATTCCGTTCTACTACAAATATATGGATGCCCGTGATAAAAATAGAGGTGAGTACCAGTCACAGGAGCTTAAGGTGCTGGAAAACCCGGCTGTACCGGCCTACTATGCACTGCTGCCGCTTATTCCGCTGGCTATAGTTTTTGCAGATTATTTTATTCCGTCTACTAAGGTGGATGTCATTACAGCCAATATCATGGGTATGTTTATAACCTTTGTTATTGAATTCTGCCGCCGCAAGGATAGAAGCGAAATTCCTAAGGACATGGTGGTAATCCTGCGTGCAATGGCTGATATCTTTGTTAGTGTTGTTGCGATCATCATTTCGGCATCCTGCTTTGCCGAGGGCATTAAAATGCTTGGCGGTATTAGTATTTTTGCCCATTACATTGCAGGCATGGAGGGTGCGGTATTCATCATTATGCTGGTGCTGGCTCTGCTGACGTTTTTGTTTGGCATCATCATGGGCAGTGGCGCTGCACCACTGTTTGCCTTTGGTCCGCTGACGCCGGAAATCGCTACTAAGCTGGGCGTGCCTACAGTCACGCTCATTCTGCCTATGGAAATAGCTAGTGCGCTGGGCAGAGCGACCTCGCCTGTATGCGGTGCGATTATTGCGGAAGCAGGCTTTGCAGGCATAGAGCCGATTCAACTGGTGAAACGTTCGGCGCCACTTTTGGTGTTGGCGTTTGTGATTAACTGCATAGCTAGCTATGTTTTTAGTATTTAATATAAAGAGGGAGGCTAATTATGGAAAAAGAAAGATTTATTTTGGACTGCGACCCTGGTTCTGATGATGCGATTGCGATCATGCTGGCACTTTACAGCGAAAAGCTGAAGCTGGAGGCAATCACGACCGTTAACGGCAACCGTATTGTTCCCAAAACCACAGAAAACGCTCTGCGCGTAGTGGAATTTTTGGGTGCGGATGTACCTGTATATCGTGGTTGTGAGCATCCTATCATCTGCAATCAGATTCCTACCCGCAAGCCCAATCTGCCGCGTGTAACCTTAAATGACTGTCATGGTGACTTTTTACCTATGCCGGAGGCAACAATCAAGCCGCAGCCTGAGCACGCAGTATTCTTTTTAGTAAAGGCCTTTATGGAGGCTACAGAGCCACTGACGCTGGTGGCAACTGGTCCTTTGACCAATGTGGCAATGGCGCTGCGCATTGAGCCGCGGCTGGAAGAGAAAATTAAAAAATTGGTTATTATGGGTGGCGGTCATACCGGCTGCAATGCCAGTGCTGCTGCTGAATTCAATTTTTATGCTGATCCTGAGGCTGCCAAGATAGTTATGGATAGCAAAATTCCTAAGGTGATTTTACCGCTGGATGCTACCTGGCGTGCCTGCATCACCGATGAAGAATGCGAAAAGCTGCGCGCCTTGGGTACTCCTGCTGCCGAAAAGGCTGCAACACTGCAAATGCTGCGCATTAATAACCTGAAGGTTAACGATGTTTCGGAGTCTAACTATAACCTGCGCCATACAGCAGGCACTGTGGGTGAAAAAGTGCTGTACCGTTATGACAACCATATGGCGCCTATCCATGATGCTCTGGCTGTTGCCTATTTGATTGACCCAAGTGTTATCACTGAGCTGGCAGATGCTAATGTAGACATTGATATTTCGGGTGGTATTTGCGATGGACGCATGGTGGCAGACTTCCATAACACCAAAAAGGGTGCTGCTCCTGTAACTGCCAAGGTGGCACTCAATGCTGATGCCAAAAAGTTTGTAGCACTTTTACTGCATAACCTGGGCAAGAAGGAATTGGACAACTAAAAAGTGAGAAAAGCTGTCAGCGCGAGATTGCGCTGGCAGCTTGTTAGTGTGAACAAACAACAAAGCAGCCTGCGGTGTTTATCCGTAGGCTGCTTTTGACTTAAACGTGAGCTCACATTTGCAATTTACTAAATACCAGCTTGGCGATACCAGCTTCAATCACCAGCAAAATCACCAGCAGCTCAAAGACTGCGTTAATCCCCAGACCATGGGCAACAAAGCCCAATACTGCAGGTCCCATGATGACACCGCTGTAGCCAAGACTAGTGACAGCGGTAACGGCGGCGCTGATGGGCATAGCCTTTTGGAATTTGAGGATAGAATAAAAAACAGGGACAATGTTAGAGCAGCCTATACCGACGATAATAAAGGAAAGGCCGTTAATATAAATGTTATCTACCCACACAAGCAGGGCAAAGCCAATAGCGGTGAGCAGACTGCCGCAGATGACGGAAGCCTTCTCCCCTAAGGTTTGTACAGTCTTATCGCCAATAAGGCGCATAACCAGCATAGCTACCGAAAAGACGGCATAGCCTGTGCCTGCAAGCGACATATCCACGTGCTTGGCCTCGGTCAGTAGTACGCCGCTCCAGTCCATAATAGCACCCTCGACAAGGAAGGAAATGCAGGCGAGAATACCAATGACGATAACGATGCCGTGGGGAATAGCAAAGGCTTTTTCGCCACCAGGGCTGCGATAGTTGAGCCAATGGCGGCCAAAGTAGGCGATAACGGCAAAGGTTATAGCGCAGTGAATGGCGGCGATGAGGGTTACGCCCAGGCCGGTGCTGGCAAGCAGGGCAAAAAGGCCGGCACTGGCAAAGCAGCCAATGCTCCAAAAGGCATGCATGCCGCTCATCAGCCTGCGGCCGTCAAGCTGCTCTACAATGACTGCGTTGGTGTTCATCATTACCTCGGTTGTACCCATGCAGGCACCAAAAAGGCATAGTGCGACAGCGTATGACCAGATATTGGGCAGGCAGGAAAGTGCAACGATATCCAGCGCCATAAGTGAGCAGGTAAGCCAAAGCACCTTTTTACAGCCCCATTTTTGCCCTAAAAGCGCACCAAAGGGCATAACGATAAATGCAGTAATGCCTATACACAGCAAAAGCAGTCCCAGCACGTCTGCGCCCAGCTCCAGGCGGGCTTTGACCATGGGAATCATGGGTGCCCAAGTGGAAACAGCAAAGCCTGGTACGAAGAAGGCCAGGCGCGCGGCAGTGACCTCGGCATTGCCAACTGTAATGTTTGGTAATTGTGGTTTGTTTTTTTCGATTTGCATAAATAAAAACTCCTTTCGTTACGTAAGTAGCTATAAGAGCTTTTATGGTGGTGTTGCCATTATTTATCTAAAAAAGTGAGATAAAATTCGTCTGAATCTTATCCCACTTCAATAGCCTGAGCGCTACAAGTCCTCTGATAAATTGTTATGATTGTAGCACGAGTATATTTTATTGTCAATGCCTATTGCTTCACGCTAGCCAGCCATTTTTCTATGTGCTTGGCTATATCTGCATTATTGAGATTTTGGAACATAAAGTGATCGTTGCCGTAAATACCTTCTTTAGGCAGGTCAAAGACTACGCTTTTACAGCCTGCCTTATTGTAGCTTTCAGTGAAAGCTTCACATTCATCCAGTTTGCTTTGCCAGATTTTTGTCGCTGCCAGCTTTGGATCACCATTGTGGATATAGTCACCAAAATAGAAGGCCACAGGGATATGCTGTTTGCTCATGGCCTGGTATTCAGCAGAGTCTGCTTTAGGAGCATTGCCGGGTTCAATAGCAATAATGGCAGCAATGTTTGATGTATATTTAGCTGCAAGCCAGCCTGCACGTCCACCTTGAGAGTGGGTTATGAGGATCGGCTTTTTACCAGTCATTGCATAAGCCTTATCTAACGTCTGCGCTATAGCCTTAGCAACCATTTCACCATCAAAATCTGTACCCATATCTGATTTCATCCCGGTATCAGGCGTCATCTGGCGAAAGAATTGGTCGATGGCTTCATCATTGTTGGCGAATTGCGAGCCTGCGTTGGGAACGGATTTGCCATTTTCCCATTTGCCGATACGAAATTGTGTGTACCAGCGCTGTTCCAAGGTCTTCGTACTGATTTCACCGCTGACGCTGGTTGCGCCTGCTTCACCGCGGCGTGGTTCATCAACCAGAAAAACACTGTGATTGTTACGCAAAAACATATCGCTCCAGCCTTCGCGACCATCCGGCGTAGTCATCCAGCCCATACGTGACTGACCATAGCCATGTAAAAAGACTATAGGAGCTTTATTTGCTTTTTGTGGAATTTGGTAGAAAACGTTGGCATGGTCCACATGTGCAGTCTGTCCTTTGCCTGTTGCTTCCCATTGATCGTAGGGGTCAAATGTGCCAGGCGAAGTTATGGTTACACCGCCAGCAGAAAAAATACCTTGCTTGGCAATATGCAGGGGAGAGGCAAAGCCTGTGACGCTTATCGCAAGTGCTGCTGCGAGTGCGAGATAAAAGAGCTGTTTTTTCATGTGAATCTTCCTTTCCTATGAAAATATATTATTTAAGCTGTAAGGCTTTGAGCCATGCGTTTATTTTCCTTTGCGTTCTTCCACCATTTGTACAAACCATTCCACCATCGCAGGATCCTGGTGCGAGAAGAAGGAGCTGGTTTTGGTGTCGAGAGCGGCGATGGCCTGCATATCTTCATTGTTTAGTGTAAAGTCAAATACATCCAGGTTTTGCGCCATACGCTCTTTGTGCGTAGATTTCGGAATTACGACAATACCGCGTTGCAGCTGCCAGCGCATGATAACCTGCGCAGCAGTTTTATTATATTTGTCGCCAATCTCTTGCAATACAGGATTGCTGAACATATTACCACGACCCTCGCCAAACGGTGCCCAAGCCTCATGGATAACACCATATTTTTCGAGCCATTTATGTGCTTCGATTTGCTGGTTCAGCGGATGCGTTTCAATTTGGTTAACCATGGGCTTGATACGGGCAAAGGAAGCAATGTCAACGAGCCTGTCGGGTGCAAAGTTGGATACGCCGATAGCACGCAACCTGCCTTCCTCGTACAAATCCTCTAACGCACGATATGCTCCATAATAATCAGCAAACGGCTGGTGCAGCAGCACCAGGTCAATATAGTCTGTTTTTAGCTTTTCCATAGATTGCAATATGGATTTTTTTGCTGCGTCATAGCCATAATGCTCAATCCAGACTTTAGTTGTCAAAAAGATTTCTTTGCGGTCAATGCCAGATTTTTGCAGTGCGTCGCCAACTTCTGCTTCGTTGAAGTAGCTTTGCGCTGTGTCAATAGCGCGATAG
The DNA here is from genome assembly GCA_963597755.1 of Segatella copri. GTDB lineage: Bacteria > Bacillota > Negativicutes > Acidaminococcales > Acidaminococcaceae > Phascolarctobacterium_A. The sequence continues at coordinate 47,170 of CAVBQX010000005.1, read as the reverse complement.
CCTACTTCGAGTGCGTCTAAAACGCAGCGTTCACATTCTTCTTTTGTTACCTGATATACACCATAACCAAGCTGCGGCATTTTTACGCCATTAGATAATGTAATATATTGCATAATGATCTCTTCCTTACTTATAAACAGGCTGCCAGCATAAAATAATTATTTAATGTTTGCTTTGTAAAAATCGCCTAATTTATCCAATTTTTCACCAGCGATGCCAAGAGCCATAATCATTGCAGCAGTTAAAATAGTCTTTTTCATAATCAAGTCCTCACTTTCATTTTTCTCATATTAATCTGGGGTAATTTTTTTGACAGCAGGCTTTTTTCCAGCTACAATTGGAGTATAGCAACCGATAGCAACAATCGGTCAAGCACTTTTTTGAAAAATTTTTAGGGAGGATTGGTTATGTATACAATGATGGAAGCATGTCGTGAAACCGGTTTAACCTATCAGGCGCTGAAGTTTTATTGTAACGAAGGCCTGATTCCTAATGTGCACAGAGATAAAAATAACCGCCGCTATTTTGATGATGCGACGGTCAAGTGGATTAAGGATTTAAATTGCTTAAAAAAGTGCGGTATGTCGATTGAGGAAATGAAGGAATATCTGGAGCTTTGCCTGCAAGGGCCCAAAAGCATTGCTGTGCGGCAGCAAATTTTGGCACGTAAGCAGGAGGCGTTGCAGCAACAGCTGGATAAGATTAAAGAAAGCATGGATTATATAGATTGGAAGCAGAATTTTTACAATGATGTGCTTAGCGGCAGGCGTCCTTACATCAGTAATCTGATTAAGGTGCAAAGTGCGGAAGAATAATGACAAAAAACTAGCTGACCTTAGCATTATGCCAAGGTCAGCTAGTTTTTTATACTTTTTTGTATTTTCTTATTGCCGCACCGATAAGCTTTGCCGTCTGCGCCAGCTCCTCTTTAGTGTGCGTTGCCATAAGTGCGATGCGCAGGCGCGCTGTGTCCTTTGCAACTGTAGGATAGCGGATGGCGGGGGCAAGCACGCCGTTTGCCAGCAGCTCGTCTGCCACCTTCAAGGCAGTCGCCTCATCGCCGATGATAACGGGAATGATGGCGGTGGGGGATAATGCCTCTACGCCTTCTGCGTGCAGGGCGCTCAGGAAGAACTCTACATTATGCTGCAGGCTTTGTGCACGCTGTGGCTCAGCCTCCAACACCTCGATGGCACGGAGTGCGGCTGCCAGCGTTGCAGGCGCCTGGGCAGTGGCAAAAATAAAGCTGCGTGCCTTATTCTTGAGGTATTCAATGATTATCCTGCTGGCGCAGGCATAACCGCCCTCTGCGCCGAGGGCTTTACTGAGCGTGCCCATGAGAATATCTGGACGTGCAACGTTTCCAAAATGTTCTACCGTACCGTGACCAGTTTTACCAATTACACCAGTAGCATGTGCTTCGTCAATCATCGTCAGCAGATGATATTTTTTACCCAAGGCAACAAATGCAGGCAGGTCGATGATATCGCCATCCATGCTAAAAACTGCGTCGCTGACAATTAGTCCCTTGCTGCAGGGTGTAGCGAGAATTTTGGTCTCCAGGTCCTGCATATCATTATGCTTGTATATGACGATGCGCGCCTTGGAAAGACGGGCGCCGTCAATAATGCTGGCGTGGTTATATTCATCGCTGAAGATGATGCTGTCGCTGTTGCAGAGGGCGGAGATAATGCCTACGTTAGCCATGTAGCCTGTGTTGAACACAAGTGCTGCCTCCGTACCCTTAAACAGGGCCAGCTTGGCTTCAAGCGCTTCGTGCAGGGCGAGGTTGCCTGTGGTAAGACGGCTCCCACCGCTGCCTGCACCCCATTTTAGCGCTGCCTCTGCCGCAGCCTGCTTGACGCGTGGGTCGGCGGCGAGGTCTAAATAGCTGTTGGAAGCGAACATCAGGGTTTTGCGTCCCTGCATTTGCACATATCTGCTCTGCTCGCTGTCCATTGTGCGCATAGAGCGGTACAGGCTTTGCTCCTGCAGGCGTTTAAGTTCATCGGCAAAAATTTGCTGCGGATTGGGATTGGCAGGCTTTTCTACAGGCAGACCACGCACGAGCACACGCTGCTTTTCTAAATAATGAATTGCCTCCTCTGCTTTGGCCTTGGTACTGTCAAAGATAAAGACGCGGCCGCCGTGGGGATTACCAAGCTCCTTCATAGGCATGAGGCGCACATAGCCATGCTTTAGCGAAGCAAGATAGCCGACAAGGTAATCTGGATCATCCGAAAGGCACAGCTCGGCGATGATGCCAGGTGCATGTACCACCTTAGTGGCGAGCACAAGAGCCTCACGGAAGTGATTTTTGCAGCTGCCGGCACTGGCCGCACCGGCAGCGTCCATATAGGTAACGCGGATGCCGCGTTCGTGATCCGGCTCCAGGCGTGTGCTTGTAGCAACGTCATACAGCACTGCACCGCGCATGGGGTGGTTAGAGCGCAAAAGGGCAATCAGCTCATCGGCCTTGTCTGCCAGACCCAGCTCGCACAAAAGCTCCTTCATAATCTTATAGGTTTCTTCTACCGTTTGTGCAGGCTGCTTGCTGACTGGTAGCGCATCCAGGTATTGCAGCTGCGTGGGGGCGACCTCCTCCATTTTTATATTGATGAAGTCTGCCCGTCCCAGCCCGTGGTGCAGTGCCCGCTCCGTCAATGCGCCAGCGGCACTGGTGATATCGTTTTGTTCAATAATGCGTTCTGCGCCGCTGACATGTAAATCGCCTTTAGAGGCGCGCATTTTTATACTGTAAAGTGGCATAAAGCTTTCACCTTAATTCCTTGCTAAGATAATTTTGGTAATCAACTTTTGTGCAGGCTTATAAAACGCACCTGCAGCTATGGCAGTAAAAATCATTCCCGGAACGGCAGCGGCCGTGAGCACCTGCCAGCTTACGCCGGTAACCTGCCACAGCGCAAGCCTTGCAGCAAAGGTGCCAAGCGGACCGCTAACGATGACGGTAGCAAAGTTAGTGCCTAAAATAGCCATAGTACCGCCTGCAACTACGCGGAAAACCATTTGCACCAGTACGTTGATGATGTTGTGCATTCCCAGCATCATACCCAGCATGCTGGCCAAAATGCCTGCAATAATGTAGCGTTTAAAGCCAAAGCAGGCACAGATGAGCACAGCAATGGGTGCAGAAAGCTGAAATTCGCCGCCTGCGACAGGCGAGGGTATTTTAAACGAGCCGGAGATTAAAATCAGTACACCAAGTAGGGCAATGGTTGTCAGCTCTTTGAGAGTAAGGTCTTTCATTATAGCCTCCTTAATGTAACACTTCATCCATGGAGAGCTTGGCCAGAGCAATCGCTTTGTCCAGATCAGCGTTTTCAATGTTTAGCGGCGGGTTAAAGTAAATAACGTTGCCCAAGGGCCGCAGCAAAAGGCCATGGGTTAAGGCCTTTTTATAAATTTCGTAGCCTATACGCAAATTGCCGTCGAAGCCTGCTTTGGTCGCTTTATCCGTAACCAGCTCCATAGCGTTGATCAGGCCGATATGACGGATTTCACCGATGTTCTTATGCTTGCCGAAGGTGTCCATAAGAGCAGAGTGGAAGTACTCAGCTTTGGTAGCGGCCTGCTCCAAAATGCGCTCCTCCTTCATAATCTTGAGTACTGCGAGGGCGGTGGCGCAGCCTATCGGGTTGCCGGCATAGGTGTGGCTGTGCATAAACTGCTTACCCTTGTTGTAATCGTCATAGAAGGCAGCAAAGATTTTATCAGTGGTGCAGACAATGGACATGGGCAGATAGCCACCGGTGAGGGCTTTGCTGATGCACATGATATCAGGCGTAATACCGGCGTGGTTGCAGGCAAACATTTTACCTGTGCGGCCAAAGCCGGTAGCAATTTCATCAGCAATCAAAAGCACGCCATATTCATCACAAAGCTTGCGCAGCTTTTGCAGATAGAGCGCAGGGTAGATGCGCATACCGGCACAGCCTTGGACGATGGGCTCGACGATGATGGCTGCTGTTTCGTGAGCGTGCTTGGCAAATTCCTCCTCAGCAAATTTAAAGCATTCACAGCTGCAGTGCTCCCTGTCCTTATTAAAGGGGCAGCGATAGCAGTCGGGTGCCTGTACATGGATGTTGTTCATCATCATAGGCTTGTACATTTGTGCGAACAAATCCATACTGCCAACAGAAAGCGCGCCGATGGTTTCGCCGTGGTAGCCTTCGCTGAGGCACATAAAGCGCTGACGCTCGCCGTGACCTGTCTGCAGCTGGTATTGGAAGGCCAGCTTGAGGGCGATTTCCACAGAGGCAGAGCCGTTATCCGCAAAATTGAATTTTGTGAGGCCCTGGGGAACAACCTCGCACAGCTCCTCGCACAGCTTAATGGCAGGTTCGTGCGTGAAGTTGACAAAGATGACGTGCTCCAGCTGGTCGATTTGCTCTTTGATAGCAGCATTGATTTTGGGGTTGCAATGTCCCAAAAGGTTGCACCACCAGCTGCTGATGATGTCCAGATAAGCTGTGCCATCTGCGGCATACAGGTATGGGCCTTGGGCATGGTCAACAATAATTGGGGGCAGGCTTTCGTAATCCTTCATCTGGGAGCACGGATGCCAGATATGTGCTAAGTCGCGTTTTTGCAGGTCTGCTACCTTGTTGTTCATTATTTCTTCCTCCTTGTGCTGCTTTAGCTATGCGGTAACTTGTTACGTGGCAGGTTATTTATATAAGCTTTTTAATAAATTTACATCAATATCTATTTCGTTGGCATTTTGGGGCACGCAGGCAAGAACAGGAACGCCTGTAAGCTCCTCCATCATGTGCTTGTTATCTACCTGCATAAAATCATCAGCATCATAATTATTGAGGATGATGCCGCGAACGGGAATGTCCTTCTGATGCAGATAGGCAATAGTAAGGACGCAGTTGTTGATAGAGCCAAGCACAGCGTTGGAAATTACCAATACGCCGAGATCTAACTTTTTAATGATGTCCTCTAACAGAAGGTGCTGCTTATCATCCCAGCGGATGGGGCAGATAATGCCGCCGCTGCCTTCCATAGTCAGGTAATCATATTTGGCAAGAGCAGCCTGGTAGTCGGCTTCTACCTTGCTCAGCTCTAAAGGGTTACCCTCGCGCAGTGCTGCCAGGTGCGGCGAAACTGCTTCCTCGTAGATGTAAGATACCAGGCTTTGCGGTGCTTCGCTAATGCCTGCAAGCTTGGCAACAAAGGCTGCGTCGCCAGGCAGCAGACTGCCGTCAGGCTGGCGTTCAGCACCGCTCAGCGCTGCCTTGTAATAACCGGCGTTAACCTTCGCGTCGCGCAGGCGTTTGACTAATAATCCGGTGACATAGGTTTTGCCTACATCCGTACCAATAGCTGTAATAAATAGACCCTTACCCATCACAAACCTCTCCTTTACTGTTTCATAGCCATATCGTTAACCTGCATATCAGTATGGTTAACTTAAATACAAGTCAAGTATACGGCGACAAAGATTTATTGTCAACCTAGTAAAATAGTATGGTTAACTATACTGCGACGGACAAGAAAAAAGACCACAGACTGAATCTTGTGGTAAGGTAGTCTGTAGTCTTATATATCTTGTGGATGATGATAGATGCTAGCAAATAGGTAACAAATTATTTTTTCTTAGCAGCGTTTTTACGGATTTCAGTAACTGGGATGCCGCCGATGCCCCAATTATCGGTGTCTACCTCGTCGATAGTAACAACTGTGGTTGACTTGTTTTTACCTAAAACATCGTGGAGCAGATTGGTAGCGCCTTCGATGAGGGCACGCTTTTGCTCGGGGGTCACGTTGCCCTCCTTGGTAATTTTGATATTTACGTATGGCATAGCAGAACCTCCTTAATATTTTTATTTGTATTATAGCATATTTTTCTTGCCAACAGGTCTGTTATATGCTATTATAAGTGCGGTAAATTTTGGCTGTTGCGCAGTAGCATCGTAGGAAGCGCTGTAGCAGGAGACAGCTGGCTTTACCGTAAAATATTAAGTCAATAATCGCTTGGATCTATTAGACCGGGACGAAGACGCAAAACAGGCTAAGTATGCGCATTCCGGCTAGGAATGCGCTTTTTTTGTGAATCCTTCGGGCATTTTGCCCGGTAAGGGCGTCTCCTGTGGTCAGAAAGGAGAGTATTATGCGTATCGGTATTATCGGTGGCGGACGCGTAGGCAACTGTCTGGCCGGTTATTTTGCTGACGCAGGCCTGTTAGTGGGCATAACTGCCGGCAGTGCAGAGCACAGCATGCAGCTGGCGGAGCGTTATAGTCTGCCTGTTATGACTAATTTACAGCTGTGGCAGGCAGCAGATGTTTTGCTGCTAGCTGTACCTGACAGGCTGGTTGCAGTAGTAGCGGCAGATTTGGCAGCTAAGGCAGGACCTGTGCCGAAGGTAGTGCTGCACGTTAGCGGCAGCCTGGACTTGAAGCCGTTAGAACCGCTGCAGGCTTTGGGTGCGCACGTTGGTAGTCTGCATCCACTGCAAAGCTTTGCTGGTGGTAAAACGCAGCTGACGGGCGTGTATATGGCACTTGACGGCGATGAGACAGCACAGGCAGTAGCAAAGGAGCTGGTGCTGCTATTGGACGGACATGCATTTGCAGTGCCGGCTAAGGAACGTGCTGCCTATCATGCAGCAGCCTGCATCTGCTCCAATTATGCTGTGACAGTGCAGGCGTTGGCGCAGCAGCTTATGGCACGCTGGACTGGTGATAGTGAAAGTGCCTGGAGGGCGCTTTTGCCTTTGTTTGAGGGCACCAGTACCAATCTGCGCAGTGCGGTCAATCCGCAGACTGTGCTTACTGGTCCTATTGGCCGTGGTGATACGCAAACTGTGGCACGGCACCTGGCAGTATTACCACCAAACCTGCAGGACGTATACCGCTCTCTGGGGCTGGCAACAACGCAGCTGGCTGAAGGAAATGGCACTATTGACTCATCAACAGCACACGCATTAAAGTGTCTGCTAGGAGGAAAACACTATGAAACAAGTAACTGTAGCGACCATTAAGGAAATGAAGCAAAAGGGCGAGCCTATTACCATGATTACTGCATATGATGTTGCTATGTCCCGCAATGTCAATGAAGCTGGTATTGATATGATCTTGGTGGGCGATTCCCTAGGTAACGTGATCTTGGGTTACAATTCCACCGTTCCTGTAACAATGGATGAAATGATTCATCACACCAAAGCAGTTATGCGTGGTAACAGCACAGCACTAGTTGTAGGAGATATGCCGTTTATGAGTTATCAGGCAAGCATTGTAGACGGCATGTATAATGCAGCACGTTTCTTAAAGGAAACAGGCTGCACGGCAGTTAAGCTTGAGGGTGGTGCCGAGGTTGCGCCTTTGGTGGAGCGTTTGGTGCAGGCAGGTATTCCTGTATGCGCCCATATCGGGCTAACGCCGCAATCCGTCAATCAGCTTGGCGGCTTTAGGGTACAGGGTAAGGATATAGCGGCGGCACAGAAGATGATAGACGATGCCAAGGCCTTGGAGGCAGCAGGTGCTTTTGCCTGCGTGCTGGAATGCGTGCCGGCAGCATTGGCTGCAAGGGTGACAAGCGAGCTCACCACTATGGCAACTATTGGCATTGGCGCCGGTAATGGCTGTGACGGCCAAGTATTGGTATGTAACGATCTTTTGGGTGTTTCTAATGGGTTTTGTCCCAAATTCGTGAAAAAATATGCTGATTTACATGATACTACTGTTGAAGCTGTAAAGGAATATATTGCGGATGTCAAAGCAAGAAGTTTCCCGGCACAGGAGCATACATTTAAAATCGATGAGGCAGTTTTAGAAAAACTATATTGATAGAAGCGAGGTAATGAATGATGAAATTAGTACATACGGTTGCAGAGCTGCGCGAGGAGGTTGCAGCAGCAAAGGCAAAAGGTCTGACGATTGGTCTGGTGCCTACTATGGGTGCCTTGCATGAGGGTCATGCATCCTTGATTAGTGCGGCAAACAGAGAAAATGACTTTGTTGTCGTCAGCGTCTTTGTTAATCCCACCCAATTTGGTCCCAACGAGGATCTGGATGCTTATCCGCGTACATTGGAGGCAGATTGCCAATTGGCTGAAAAAATGGGCGCCAACGTTGTTTTTGCTCCGTCTCCTAAGGAAATGTATCCGAGCGAGGATGCAACCTGGGTTGAGGTTACAGGCGACATCACTAAGGTTTTGTGCGGCCGTACCCGTCCTATCCACTTCCGTGGTGTAACTACCGTTGTATCTAAGCTGTTCAATCTGGCTCAGCCTGACCGTGCTTACTTCGGCCAAAAGGATGCACAGCAGGTGCAGGTATTAAAGCGCATGGTTAAGGATTTATTCTTTAATATTGATCTGCGAGTTATGCCTATTGTACGCGAAGCAGACGGCTTGGCAAAAAGCTCGCGTAACACCTATTTGAGTGACGCAGAGCATAAGGCAGCATTGGTGCTCAGCCGCAGTCTGAAGGCTGCTAAGGAGCAGTACGAAGCAGGTGAACGTGATGCAGCCAAGATTACAGCCGCAGTCACCGCTTCTATCAGCGAAGAGCCGATGAGCAATATTGATTATGTGGAAATTTATGCCCTGCCCGAGCTGAAGCCTGTAGCAAGCCCGATGACAGGCAGTAATCTGCTGGCTGTAGCAGTTAAATTTGGTACTACCCGCTTGATTGATAACGTTGTTTTGGAGGAGAAATAATAATGCTTTACACTATGCATCATGGCAAAATTCATCGTGCAACTGTAACCCAGGCTAACCTGGAATACATGGGCAGCATCACTATCGACAGCGAGCTTTTGGAGTTGTCCGGCATTCTGCCAGGCGAACGCGTGCAGATTGTGGACAACAATAATGGCAACCGCCTGGAAACCTATGTTATCGCCGGTGAACCTGGTAGCGGTGTGATTTGCCTGAATGGCGCTGCCGCCCGTAAGGTATTGGTGGGTGATACTGTTATCATTATCGCCTACAGCCTGATGACCGAAGAAGAAGCTAAAACCTACGTACCCAAGGTTGTTATGGTGGATGAGCATAATCATCCCATCAATGTGCGTGGCACGGAAAAGGAAGCAGAAATAGGCTAAATCACAAAAAAGTATACGCTGGTATCCGAAGCATTAGGGTATCAGCGTATTTTTTATGTCAAAACGCAAGGAGATTGGCAGGTCTTGCAAGTACGTAAGGATAGGGGGAGATTGTTTGTTTATTGTTACGTAAAAACGGAGAAGGAACAAAGTTGTACGTTCGTAAAATACAAAATTTAACAAACAAAAATTCATAAAATGGTTGACAAAGTTCACCGCTGGTATTATTATATAGACAAACAAAAATTTATATTGGCGGTGATAAATATGAAAAAGATTTTGATAGCTGTGTGCTGTGCTTGCGTACTCTATGTCGGATATGGTTCTGTGTTTGCTGATGAAGCTATATATCGTGAATATTCTGTGACTGTTGCACAGGGAGATACCTTGTGGGATATTGCCGGCCGTCATACCGAAGCACAGGAGGATGTGCGTGAGGTTGTTTTTCGCATAGCACAGGCTAATAACCTAAAATCTAAAACCGTTTATCCCGGTCAGGTATTAAAGGTGCCAATGCGCGTACAGGAAAGCGGCCTGACGATTGCCGAAAAATAAACTTGAAAATTGCAATACGAAGTTGTGCACTTTTTGAAAATCATGATGTATAGATTTTATCTAACTAATAGTCAAATAGTTCATCCGGAATTTTACAGCTCAACATCTCCCTTTTCTTTTTGTATGTATACATAGGACACATAGATGTTTTTGTTTGGCTTTGTTTATATGCTTGATACAAGAATGCTGTTCACAGATAAATCGCACTTTTTACTAAAGTGAAGACTGCGGTTGTGATATAATAATGGCAGACAAAGCAATTTAGCTGAGGCTATATTGAAGGAGTGATACAAATGGCTAAGATTGATTTTGGTGCTAAACCGATGCTTTTTCCTATGCCGGTGCTTATTATCGGTACATATGATGCAGATGGCGTGCCTGATGCTATGGCCGCTGCCTGGGGCGGCATTACGGATACCAACGAGATTTCTATCGCTATGGCTGCAGAGCATAAGACTGCAGCCAACCTTGCGCAGACAGGAGCCTTTACTGTGAGCATGGCAACAGTGGATATGGTTACTGCCTGTGATTACGTGGGCATCGAATCGGCCAACAAGGTGGCAGATAAATTTGTCCGTGCAGGCTTCCATGCTACTAAGAGCAGTCTTGTAAACGCACCCTTGATTGATGAGCTGCCCATGGCCTTGGAATGTAAGGTTAAAAGCTATGAGCATGAGGTGTTGGTAGGCGAGATTGTTAATGTCACAGCAGACGAAAGTGTGCTGACGGACGGTAAAATTGATACTGCAAAGCTCAAGCCGTTGACCTTTGACGGTGTAAATCATAAATATATCGCACTTGGTGATGTGGTAGCAGTTGCGTTCGCTGAAGGCAACAAGCTGAAGTAAGTAGCTGGTGACAAAGGAGGTTGTAGTATGCAGAACAAAAAATGGATCGCGGCAGCACTTGTGTGTGGCTTTGTCTTGGGCAATGGTATGCCTAGTGCTAACGCCGGTATTTTTGATAAGGTGCTGAAGGGCGGCGCAGTTGGCTACGCTGTGGATGCTACGGCTCCGGCGCTGAATAACGCAATAAATTCATTAACTGCTAAATATGGTGTGGGGACGACAGACGCGACGAAGGTAGTGCCTATTATTTCGGTAGGTGATGGCAGTCGTGCCGGCGCAGCCCAGGTATCGGGACCACAGGCTAAGGTGGACCAGGTTAAGGCAGCGCTGATGATTGAGCAGACAGTGCTGGGCGTGCGCTGCAAGGTGCTGCTGCCTGTAGATAATGTATCGTACAAAAATGTCAACCGCGTGCAGGGTGTGGGCGTAAGCGCATCGCTGGACGTAAAAATTTAACAGTAAGTGAAAACCCCGTACTACGCTAGGATGAGTCTGGCGTAGTACGGGGTTTGTTTTGAGTGAAATCCTTCAAGCGTTGACCAATCCCTCAAAATGACAACAATTTTAAGGGATTAGCTTGCGATGCAAAGATACAGTCGCTTGTAAGCGATGTTTATAGCACCTTTTGGAGCAGGCTCAGCACGTTACCGTGAGTAATTTTGGCAACAGTTTCGTCGCTATACTTGCTAGCCAAAAATTCCACCAGCGGCTTATAATCCTGCACGCCCTGGATATTGTATGGCGGATGGCTGATGCCGTCAAAATCGCTGCCAAAGCCAACGTGATCATCATTACCCATAAGGTTCAGCATGTAGTCGATGTGGCGGTAAACGCTTTCAATGCAAGCGTCATGGTAATCCTGTTCCAAAAATTGGCCAGCGAAGGTGATGCCGATAAGGCCATCATTTTCGTTGATAGCTAAAATCTGCTTATCATCTAAATTACGTGGATGCGCACACAGAGACTTGGCGTTAGAATGAGTGGCAATAATAGGCTTGCTGCTGGCTTCAATAACATCCCAAAAGCCTGCAGTGGCCATGTGTGAAACGTCCACCAGCATTCCCAGCTTGTTCATTTCAGCTACTACTTTGCGGCCAAAGACGGTGAGACCACCGCCACTGCCTTCTTCGTTAACACCATCGGCAATGTCGTTGCGGTTGCTCCAAGTTAGCGTCATAGCGCGCACGCCAAGCTCGTAAAGACAGCGCAGTGCTTCCAAGCTGCCGTCAATAGCACCGCCCTCTTCAATAGCCAGCAATGTCGCAGCCTTGTGGTTGAGTACGTCAGCCGCATCCTCTTTTGTGCGCACCTGTAGCACGTCGATACCTGCTGCGTGTAGCTTTTTTACCTCCTGCAGGTATTTATCCAGCAGCTGCAGGGTATAGCGCAGGCCGCCGTAATAGCGGAATTCCGGTGTAGGGACATAGATGGCACAAAACTGCAGGCCACCGCCAATGGCGATTTGGCGCTGAATGTCAAAATGCTGGTCGTTGGCATAAAGGTCAGTACCTTTTTTGTAAAGCTCGGTGAGTGTATCGCAATGACAATCGCAAATAAACATAGTGATGCTCCTTTCATAAACAAAAGGCAGTCTGCTAAACACTTTTTGCCTGCTGCGCAGGCATTTGTTTTTAGGAAAACGCTGCAAGCAGAAATGCACAAAGAGGTGTAGCAGACTGCAATAGTCCTTAAAGAATTAATCTACCACTAATTACCAGCCGGTGTAGTAGAAGAAGAAGGTCATGCCGATGGTGACGATCATAGCGCCGGCCATAGGAATAGCGGTGCGTTTTACCAGATCAAAGGAGGAAACGCCGCCCATACCGGAGGAAACAACGATAACTGCTGTGATAGGAGAGCAGTTACGCATGATAGATGCTGCAAAGTGCATCGGCAGTAGCATCAGTACAGGATGCAGACCGCTGTGGGCTGCAACTGCCGGAGTGAGTGCCGCAAAGGCAAAGAAGGGAGCGTTACCACTGCCCATAACGATAGCAGAGCCGGCGATGATAGCAACCATAACCAGCATCATAGCCATAGGACCAAAGCCCAAACCCTTACTGCCGTCAATCAAGGTGTTGATAGCACCCATAGATACAAGACCCTTAGCGAAGGTCTGACCTGCTACTACCAAGGTGATAACGTTAGCCATTTGCATGCCAAGACCGTCGAAGAAGGTCTGGATATCGCCAAGCACCTTTTTACCATCACGCCAACGGCCGTATTCGCAAATTACACCGATGGTGAGACCGATAAACATGGCCATAACAATGTTCATCTTGATGGTGGTGATCCACAGGGAGCTGAAGGAAAGAATCAAGGCCAGAGGGATTACAGGCAGAATAGCATACCAAAGCGGTGCATTATCTGCTTCTTCCTCTACGCGTTCAACCTCCATAGGTTGTACGATATGGCCATCGCGTTTATCCATATATTTTTGGGTTAAATAGTGCAGAACACCGACAACAACAAAGGCAACTGCAACGATGGGAACCTGATAATGACTCCAGTAGAATACAGGGTCAACACCTGCGGTTTCGGCAGAGAGAATAGTACCGGTGTCGCTGGGACTCCAGTCAAAGCAGAGGGTGGTGGCAACAGCTGCGGTTGCCGAAAGACGGCTTACGCCAAGACCCAAAAGAATCGGGAACATAGTTACCATCAAAAGCATGGCCAGACCAGAGGCGCTGTTGATGCACAGACCGATGAGCATGCCGACGATCCAGGTGCCGCTCATAACCAGATAAGGCGATTTTAAGGCCATCAGGGGTTTGATGGTCAAGCGTACCAGAGAGCGGGAAGCACCGATTTTGTCCATATATTTGGCAAAAGCGCCGACAGACATAATGTTCAAGCCCAGCTTGCCAACGTTGGAGCTGAACGTAGCGCGGATAAATTCAAAGGCGTCAAAGATCATGGAGCCTGTTGTTGCCTTTGCTCCTAAAATTTGACTGTAGCCTAAAATGGATGCCAGATACATCATAATAATGCCGCCCATAAAAAGCACTGGCTGTGGCTTATACTTTTTGTAGATTAAATAACCTAACCAAAAAGTTATAAGTGCAGATAAAACAATACCCAATTTTCATCATCCCTTTCTTCCATAAAATATTGTACAAAAATTTAGGTAATTCCATTATATCATATAATATTATTCCTGAGCAACAAAAAACCTGCGCTATTCTTCGTAACGAAGACAAAACGCAGGTTTTTTTAGTTTAGAATTAATAAATGTCAGTCTAAAAGAGACAGAGTGCGTAATACATGCTGGATATAGAGTGCTTGGACAGCCTTGCATCTGCCTAGACCGCAAAGGTGACCGGTGGTTTTGATACCTGCAGCTTCAATCTGTGATTTCCAGCTGTCTTCCTCGTCACCATACATATCGTTGTTGGCATGGTCGCCGGCAACAACCATCAGGGGATACATATGCACATGCTTGTATTGGCGTTCCTTGAGCTTTTCCAAAACAGTTTCAAAGTTAGGAGTATCATCCTCTTCTACCGTACCAACGATAATGGGGAGTCCCATAGAATCGAAGATACTTTGCAGTTTGACATAAGTATAACCAAAGGCCTTGTTATTATTGCGCGGTGTACCGTGTCCCATGAGTACAACGCCTTCGTCTGCAGCAAGTGGCGGAATTTGTACAGCGATAGCAGCAGCGGCCAGCTTAAAGTCCTCGTCGTTGACGATGAGCGGCTGGCTGATGAGAATTTTTTTGAAAGCGGAAGCATATTTTTCCTGCAGGCTGAGCACCTTTTGCTCAAATTCCTCACCATGCAGTAAATGCGTGGGCTGCAGTACAACCTCCTCGTAGCCTGCGGCCTGCAGCTTTTGCAGTACGGTATCGGTATCATCAACGATAATGCTACGCTCTGCCAGGCGTTTGCGGATGATGACGGAGGTGAAGGCACGGTATTGGTCGTAGGCGGGGAAGGCAGCAGCAAGAGCCTGTTCAATGCCGCCGATATCATGAGTACGGGTTTCGTCGAAGGTGGAGCCAAAGCTGATTACCACCAGAGCTTTTTTGCTATCCATGTGTAGCACCTCATTTTTTAAAATTTATTTATAGCATAAAATACTCTCCGCGCCAAGAAAGCGGACGGAGAGTAAAAAAGGTGAATAAAATAATGAACTATCAGCCAGCAGGCTTATTTAGCTTGCAGTGCGTCCCAAGCATCATTAGCACGTTCTACAAAGAGCTTTTGTACTTCTGCGTTTTCGCCCAAGCCGTGGATATAGGTGCTAACCTTGAAGCCCTCTGCTTCCAGCTGGGATTTAAAGGAATCAGGTTCGTCACCAGCCATATCGTTGTTAGCATGATCACCGGCAACCATCATCAAAGGCATCAGAGTTACATTCTTAATGCCTTTAGCTTTGATTTGCGGTACGACGGTGTCCAGATGCGGCCAGCCTTCAACAGAGAAGATGTAAGCATTGGTGTAGCCAAGCTCAGTCAGACGATCCTGCATTACTGCGTAGTAAGCATTGGACGGATGCGGAGTGCCGTGAGCCATGATCAAGACTGCGTCCTTTTTGCCCATCTTGGGGAATTGGGTAGCAACAGCCTTCATGGTTTGGGTGATGTCATCGGGTTGGTCCTCCTGACCCTGCCAATACATCAGCGGAGTACCAAAGGTCATTTTTTTGAAATCGTTTTTATGCAGGTTATAAACTGCGTCCTTATAGGCATATTCCATACCGGGGATGATGTCCAAAGAGGTTAAGGCGATGCGGGTATAGCCCTCTGCCTTCAATTCCTTCAAGGCTTCCTCCGGAGTAGGAATGGTGATGCCTTCGTTGGCCTTTACACGGTCAATAATGATATGGGAGGTGTAGGCAGTGACAACCTTCACGCCGGGATGTGCAGCCTTGATAGCTTCAACGGTGGGGTTGATGGTTTTATCACGGCTGTCCTTGAAGGTGGTGCCAAAGCTCATTACTACTATGGCATCCTTATCCGGCAGGTTGGCCAACGCCTTATTTACATTAGTTTTTACACCAATCTGCGATGCCATAAGCAGCGCAGGGGTGGCGTCCTTAACTTCGTCGTTCAGTTGATATGCGGCATGGCTGGTAGCAGCAAAGCCTAAGAGAGCAGCACAAGTCATAGATGCAACAGCAAATTTTTTCAGACTTTTCATTTTCGATAGCACTCCTTTATCTACATACTCATCAAAAAACGGTAAGGGAAATTTAAATACCTTACTTCCTTGTATTATATCATCTATAATTAATATGTCAATAAAAATAATATGCTTTACTATTATGGAACTAGTAGTCTGATAAAAATGCTGTGCTTATCCACCAATCCACAAAAGTTATACACATTGTGGATAACTTTACACAAAAACTGTGGATAAGTTGTTTTTTTGTGGGATAACTTTTGGGAAGGATGTGTATAAGCAGTATATGCATAAAAAGCCTGCAGCTGCTATATTGGTATGTAGCAGGGCTGCAGGCTTTATTAGTATGTGTTAGTTACGTTTAATTTTTTGCTTTAGCAACCTCAGCGAAGGCAATTTTAGCTGCATCGATGGTTTTTTGCAGGTCCTCCGGCGTATGGGCAACGGAAACAAAGTTTGTTTCAAACTGGGAGGGAGGCAGATAAATGCCCTGCTCCAGCATGGAGTGAAAATAAATCTTGAAGGCTTCTTGGTCGCTGGCGGCAGCACTGTCGTAGTCAGTGACAGGCTTGTCGTTAAAGAAAACGGTGAACATACTGCCAAGGCGGTGCACCTGTACAGGAACGCCTGCTGCGGCAGCAGCTTTTTCCAAGCCACCGGTGAGGATGGCGCAAAGGCTTTCAGCACGGCTGACAACGTCGTTTTGCTCCATGTAGGTTAGCGCGGCAATACCTGCAGCCATGGCCAGCGGGTTACCGCTCAAGGTACCGGCTTGGTACATGGGGCCTGCAGGTGAAACCATCTGCATAATTTCACGCTTACCACCATAAGCAGCAACAGGCAGGCCGCCGCCGATAACCTTGCCCAGGCAGGTGATATCGGGGTCAATGTCGTAAAGCGACTGGCTGCCGCCTTGGGCGCTGCGGAAGCCGCTCATAACCTCGTCACAGATGAGCAGGGCACCATACTTTTTCGTGATGGCGCGTATTGCTTCCAAATAGCCGTCCTGCGGCAGCACCAGGCCCATGTTGCCCGGAGTAGGTTCCATGATGACGCAGGCAATTTCCTCGCCACGCTCGGCAAAAACCTGTTCCAGTGCAGGCAGATCATTAAAGGGGATGGTGATGGTGGTAGCTGCTACAGCCTTAGGTACGCCCGGGCTATCGGGCACGCCGAGGGTGGTGGCACCGCTGCCTGCCTTAACCAGCAGGCTGTCGTGGTGGCCATGGTAGCAACCGATGAATTTAACAATGCAGTCACGGCCGGTGTAGGCACGTGCCAAGCGCAAAGCGCTCATAGTTGCTTCGGTACCGCTGTTGACCATGCGCACCATATCCATAGAAGGCACCAGGCGGCAGACTAATTTAGCCAGCTCGCTTTCGGCCAGGGTAGGAGCGCCATAGGAGGTGCCCTTTTCGGCAGCAGCCTTGATGGCGCTAGTTACGCAGTCAGGTACATGACCCATGAGCAGCGGACCATAGGATAAAACGTAGTCAATATATTCGTTGCCATCGATATCATAAATTTTGCTGCCCTTACCGCCTGCGATGAAGGGCGGTACTCCTCCCACACTGCGGAAGGAGCGCACAGGACTGTTTACGCCGCCGGGGATAAAATTACGGGCTTCCTCAAAGGCAGCGGCAGATTTTGTATGTTCCATTTTACAAGTCTCCTTATTTACCTTGCAGCCATTTAGCTACGTCCAGGGCATGATAAGTGATAATCATTTTGGCACCTGCACGCTTAAAGCCGAGCATGGTTTCCATAACAATGCGCTTTTCGTCGATCCAGCCCTTTTCGGCTGCAGCCTTTACCATAGCATATTCGCCGCTGACGTTGTAAACACACAGCGGACGGTTGAAGGTATCATGTACGCGCTGCACAACGTCCAAAAAGGCCAGGGCAGGCTTTACCATGACGATATCAGCACCCTCTTCAATATCCAAGGCAACCTCGCGCAGAGCCTCGTCACTGTTAGCCGGGTCCATCTGGTAGCCCTTGCGGTCACCGGCGGAGGGAGCAGAATCAGCAGCCGCACGGAAGGGACCGTAATAGGCGGAAGCGAATTTAGCAGAATAAGCCATAATGGGGATGTGATTAAAGCCTGCTGCATCTAATGCCTCGCGGATAGCCTTAACGTAGCCATCCATCATGTTTGAGGGAGCAATCATGTCAGCACCTGCCTGGGCGTGCGACACTGCTACCTTAGCCAGAAGCGGCAGGGTTTCGTCATTGTTAACAGTGCAGCCGTTTTGTAAAACGCCGCAGTGACCGTGGTCGGTGTATTCGCACATGCACACATCAGTGATAATAACAAGCTCGGGATATTTTTCCTTGATAAGCTTGCAGGCCATTTGTACGGGTTCCTTCATATCCCAGGCACTGCTGCCGACAGCGTCCTTGTAGGAGGGGACACCGAAGAGCAGGATGGCAGGAATTCCCAGGGAAACAACCTCGTCCACGCATTCAGTGACGCGGTCAATAGACCAATGGTAGTTACCGGGGAGAGATTCAATTTCATGCTTTATATTTTCGCCGGGAACGACGAAGATGGGATAAATTAAATCTTTTACAGAGACTTCGGTCTCACGGACCATAGCACGCAGATTTTCGGTAGCGCGCGTGCGGCGCGGACGATATACAGGAAAGCCTGTGATACTCATGCTAAATCACTCCTTATAGTGTTGCAAAATGGCCTCGGTCAGACCATTGATTGTATATTCAGCTGCGTTAATAGCAGCGGTATAGCCATGCTTGGTGAGGGTGTCACTAGTTACAGGGCCGATAGCTGCAAGAGCTGCTTTGCTTAAAAGCTCTGCCTTATCGCCCAACACCTGTAAAAGATTGGTGACCGTGCTGCTGGAGGTAAAGGTAACAACGCTCGCTTCACCGCTTTCCAGTGCGGCAATAAGCTCATCCTTGTTTTCGCAGTCAGCGATGGTCTCATAGGCAGTGACAACGTCTACTGCTGCTCCCATTTTGCGCAGAGCTTCGGGCAGTACCTCACGTGCTACCTTAGCGCGGGCAAGCAAAATTTTATCGCCTGCGTCTACCTGGCTTTGCAGTGCTTCTACCAGCTCTTCGGCTCTATAGGCAGAGGGGATGAGGTCGGCGGTGATGCCGTGGGCAGCCAGAGCCTTGGCGGTGGCGCTGCCGATAGCGGCGATTTTGATATTGGCCAGGGAGCGGGCGTCTTTGCCGGCAGATTGCAGGTGTTCAAAGAAGTATTCCACGCCATTGGCACTGGTGAGCACCAGCCATTTGTAGGTGCTGATGTTGCTGATAGCTGCGTCAAGTGGCGCGTAATCGTTGGCAGGAACAATTTTGATAGCAGGTGCTTCGATAACCTTGGCACCAAGTGCTTCCAGCTTTTGCGTCAGAGCGCTGGCCTGCGCACGGGCGCGGGTAACAATAACGGTTTTGCCAAAGAGCGGTTTATTATCAAACCACTGCAGCTGCTCGCGCAGGCGCACAACCTCGCCCACTAGGAAGATGGCCGGCGGCTTCATGCCTGTTGCTTTAACATCAGCAGCAGCGTTACCCAGGGTAGTGATGAGCGTGCGCTGCTCGGGGTGCGTGCCCCAGCGGATGACGGCTGCAGGGCAGGAGGCACTGCGACCGTTGGCTATGAGTTGGCTGCTGATTTTTTCAATATTTTCTACACCCATTAAAAAGACGAGGGTATCGACTGCTGTAGCCAGTCCCTGCCAGTTGATAGTTGATTCGCCCTTAGTGGGGTCCTCGTGGCCGGTGATTACGGCAAAGGAGGTAGCTACATGGCGGTGGGTAACAGGAATACCGGCGTATTCAGCAACGGCAATGGCGCTGGTAACGCCGGGAACGAACTCAAAGGGCAGGCCTGCCTCCTTCAGCTCAATGGCTTCCTCACCGCCGCGGCCAAAGACAAAGGGGTCGCCGCCCTTTAAACGGGCAACAGTTTTACCTTCTGCTGCCAGCTTGACCAACAGCTTGTTGATATCTGGCTGGCGCATAGTGTGGTTGGCGCTGGCCTTGCCTACGTAAATCATTTCGGCGTCCTTGCGGGCGAAGGCTAAAATGCGGGGATCTGCCAGACGGTCATAAACAACAGCGTCAGCAACCTCCAGGCAATGCTTGGCCTTTAAGCCCAAAAGTCCCGGATCGCCGGGGCCTGCGCCGATTAAATATACTTTACCCTGTTTTGTCATAGTGTCACTCTCCTTAAAGAATAGATGCCAGAATTTCCTGACCGCCGTTAGCCAGCATTTTATTGCCCAGCTTACGTCCCAGGCTTACGGCATCAGCTGCTTTACCTGTAATAGAATCACGCAGCACAGTGCTGCCATCTAAGGATGCAATAATTGCTTCAATGCTAATACTATCTGCTGTAACATCAGCATGCACACCAATGGGAACCTGACAGCCGCCCTCGACCAGGCCGAGAAAGGCACGTTCAGCATCGGTAGCCTGCTTGGTGGGCAGGTCGTTTAAAAAGTCAAGCATGCTGCATACTTCGCTGTCTGCGGTGCGTGCTTCTATCGCCAGTGCTCCCTGACCGACAGCCGGCAGGCAGACGGTGGGTGCGATCAGGCTGCTAATACGGTCGCCGTGTCCCAGGCGTTCCAATCCTGCAGCTGCCAGAATAATAGCATCGTACAGGCCTTCATCCAGCTTACGCAGGCGGGTGTCTACGTTGCCGCGCAGGTCACGGATTTCCAGATCCGGCCTTGCGGCCAGAAGCTGGGCCTTGCGGCGCAGACTGCTGGTACCGACTACTGCACCCAGGGGCAGCTCTTCAAAATCAGCATATTTATTGCTGACGAAGGCATCACCAACGTTGGCGCGTTCGGTAATCGCTGTCAGGCACAGGCCCTCCGGCAGTACAGTAGGCATATCCTTGAGGCTGTGTACGGCAAGATCAATAGTGCCGTCGAGCAGCTCGCTTTCAATTTCCTTGGTAAAAAGTCCCTTGCCGCCAATCTGCGCTAGTGGTACATCCAAAATGCGGTCGCCCTTGGTGACAATTTTTTTGAGCACTACCTCGCACTCAGGATATTTTTCACGCAGCAATGCTGCGATATGGTTGCTTTGCCATAGGGCCAGCAGGCTTTGTCTAGTCCCAATCGTCAATTTTGCCTTCATCACCAAACTCCTCTCCTGTTTCGTTTAATAGGAATAAATCACACATCATTTTTTTATAGCGCTCTTCCTCTGCTGTGCCGGCAACGGCATTCATAGCTATCATCGGCTCACGCAGAAATTTGTGCTCCAAGCGCTGGGTCATCAAATCAATAATACGACGTTCGTGTTCTGTCAGCTCTGGTAGCTTGATAAACGCTTTTTTGAGCACCTTTTGGCGCAAAAAGTTCATTTTGTCGTGTAACTGCACCATCACAGGACGCATGGTGTAATAGCGCAGGCGTTCCTTGAGGGCAGCAATTTCCTCAGCGATGATAGCTTCGGCAACATGTGCTTCTTTATCGCGGAAGCTTTTGTTGGTATCAACAACGCCCTCTAAATCGTCGATATTATAAATAGTTACGCCGGGAACATCTGCCAGGCGTGGATCAACATCGCGCGGCACGGCAATGTCTATCAAAATCAACGGTCTGCCATTGCGCTTAGGCAGCAGCGGACCTAGGTTTTCTACTGTCAGCACATAATGCGGTGCGCCCGTAGAGGTAATGATGATATCAGCATCTGCAGCATGCTCGAACATGGCGCGGTAGGGAATAGCTGTACCGCGAAACTTGTCTGCAAGCTCCTGTGCTCTTGCGTAGTGACGGTTGCTGACGCAAATAGTCTGCGCTCCCTTATCTAAAAGGTGCTGCGCTGTCAGCTCGCTCATATGGCCGGCACCGACGACTAATATCTGCGCTTTACTCAAATCACCCAAAATTTTGATGGCTAAATCAACAGCGGCGCTGGAAACAGAAACGCTGCTGTAGGCAATTTTAGTTTCGGTGCGTACGCGCTTGCCCACGGCAATAGCCTTGTTCATAATCGTATTTAAAATAGTATCTGTCATGCCGCTATTGCGGGCAATCTGATAAGCATTTTTTATCTGGCTCAAAATCTGGCCTTCGCCTACAATGAGCGAATCAAGGCTGGAGGCTACGCGGAACAGGTGCCTTACACATAATGTGCCTGTAAGGTTATAAAAGTATTCCGGATTATAGCTTTCGCCTGCTACATGCTGCAAAAGGCGTTTAATAAAGGGAACTGCCTCGTGCGGATTTTCGATAACCATGTAGAGCTCTGTACGGTTGCAGGTGGAAAGCAGCATGGCTTCGGGGATATTATCGTAATTGCGTAAACGGCGCAAAATGCTTGCAACCCTGTCGCTAGAAAAATTAAAGCGCTCACGAATTTCTACAGGTGCTGTTTTGTGATTTAATCCTAAAACTGTTAACTGCATCTAATACTTTCTCCTTTGCTTGAGCAGTCTTACCTGCTATAACTAAATTCAATAATGCTTCGTCTAAAACCTCACGCCAAAACAGCGTCCGCTGCTGCGGTGTACTGCTTATGCCTTTGACAACCTCCCTCTGCTCCAGTAAAAAATCATTAAATTCGGCGACAGCAGGGGCTGCGAAAGCGGTCAGCCTTTGCTTTAGCAGCCGTGTGAAGGCTGGCATCCCTCCGGTAGCTAGGGCGATAGTAATGCTGCCCTCGCAGATGGAGGAGGGAACCGTAAAATTACTCAGCTCCGGCTCGGTAATGTTGTTTACCAGAGCAGGTGCAGCTGTGGTAATCTCGCGGTTTACAGCTTTGTTGTCTGTGGCGGCAATAACCACAAAGGCATCTTGCAGCTGCTGCGGTTTGTAGTAATCTTCGATCAGCTCGCAGGTATAGCTTTGCGCCGTCTGCTTCAATTGGGGACAAAAAGCAGGAGCGATTACTGTTACCCGGGCGCCGGCAGCGCACAGCGTTTGCAATTTGCGGGCTGCGACAGTGCCGCCGCCGACAATCACGCAACGCCTGCCTGCAACGCGAAGCATAGCAGGATAACGAAACTCGTTACTATTAAGCATATGATAAACCACCTAGAAAAATGTGATAATCTATGTCATTAAATAGATTTCTTAACTTATATATAATATCATAATCAGGGGAAATTATAAAGCATATCAAGAGGATTAAGAGTAAAAAACGATATTATTATGTTTATCAGCCAAGCTGCTCACCTTATTTGCCAAATATATTGGTACAACCTAAATCGTAAGGGCAGCAGGTATTGAAGTTAGTTTGACAATAAAAAAACTCCTGCGGTAAGTCTGTTGGGACTGTTTGCAGGAGTTTTATACTATGCGGATGAATTATTTGCCAAAATATCTTTTCAGCAGACCGGCAAAGGCCTTGCCATGACGTGCTTCGTCGCGGGCCATTTCGTGTACGGTATCGTGGATAGCATCCAAGCCTAAAGCCTTAGCGCGTTTAGCAAGGTCAGTCTTGCCGGCGGTAGCACCATTTTCGGCCTCCACGCGCATTTCCAGGTTCTTTTTGGTAGAATCGGTGATGACCTCACCCAAAAGCTCGGCAAATTTTGCAGCATGCTCAGCTTCTTCGTAAGCAGCCTTTTCCCAGTAGAGACCGATTTCAGGATAGCCTTCACGGAAGGCTACGCGTGCCATAGCCAGATACATACCGACCTCGGAGCATTCACCATTAAAGTTAGCGCGCAGGTCTGCCTTGATATCCTCGGGAACATCGGAGGCAACGCCAACAACGTGCTCGGCAGCCCAGCCCATTTCTGCTGCCATTTCCGTAAATTTTGCTGCAGGAGCGCCGCATTGCGGGCATCTTGCCGGAGCAGCTTCACCTTCATAGACATAACCACATACTTGACATACAAATTTTTTCATAGTAATCTTCCTCCATAAATTATATAATGCATTGCTTAAATTTTTATTTAATACACTTGCGTGTATCCTTGACAAGCATATAATAACATAGTATGGATAAATTGTCAATAATAATTATCCGTTAGTTTTTAGTATGAATTAGTTAGACGTGACTAACGCCTGCTCTTTAGCAGTAACTAGCAGATTAACCACTGTTTTCGCAGGGGAAGATAACTTCTTCTTTTGCTTTTATTCTAATAGCGCGCTATGTATGTTAAAAAGCTGTGATGTATCTATGACATTTATAACACAGCCTCTTGTAAATTTGCGGAGAAAAGAGGATAATTATACTGTATATCTACACATAAGTAAGGGGATCGTATGAGCGGAGAAAGTAAAGATTCTAATAGCAAATTTTTGAAGGGAACCTTAATTTTGACTGCATCGAGTATTGTGGTCAAGGTCATAGGCTCTTTGAATTGGATCATATTATCACGTGTTTTGGGTGGCGAGGGCATTGGCTTGTATCAGATGGGCTTTCCTATCTATCTTATGGCTATCACTGTGTCCAGCGCAGGTGTGCCTGTGGCTATTTCTATTATCACGTCCGAAAAGCTGGCCAACAAAGACTATCGTGGTGCTAAGCGTGTATTTAACGTCTCGCTGCGCCTTCTGCTGATAAGCGGTCTATTGTTTTCTTCAGCACTCTTTTTTGGCGCGGACTGGCTTATTAATAATCACATAATCCGTGATGGACGAGCCTATTATTCCATCATCGCGCTGGCTCCGGCGGTATTTTTCGTAACCTTCCTGGCAAGCTTCCGTGGTTATTTGCAGGGATGGCAGATTATGGAGCCTACAGCGGTGAGCGAAATTGTCGAGCAGCTGACGCGTGTTATCACCATGCTCATTTTTGCTGATCTGTTTATGCCATACGGGTTGGCACTTGCCGCTGGTGGTGCCAGTATGGGGGCCGGCGTAGGCGCATTCTGCGCACTGCTGGTGCTGATGTGGTTTTACCGCCGGCTTAAGCGGCGTTTGCAGCAGGAAATGGCGGCGCAGGATGATAGTATTCCGCAGGAGCAGGCTGGACATATCATCAAGCGCTTGCTGAAGCTGGCGTTGCCAGTTTCGCTCACCAGCTTGATGCTGCCGATTGGTGCCAACCTGGACCTGCTCATCGTGCCGCAGCGCTTGGAAGCAGCAGGTTTTGACGTGCATCACGCTACCGAGCTGTTTGGCTACCTGACAGGTATGGCAGTGCCGTTGGTAAACCTGGCAACGATTTTTACTGCTGCTATGACCATCAGCCTGGTGCCTTCAATTTCGGAATCACGCACCCTGGGCAATTTCGCAGCTATCCGTGAGAAAATCCGCATAGCCTTCCGCGTGGCTATGATCATTACCTTTCCCTGCTTTATGGGCTTGTACTTTTTGGCCGAAAAGGTAGCAGGCTTGATTTATAATGCACCTGGTGCGGCTGCTGCTATTCAGACCATGAGTATTGGTATTCTCTTTTTGGGTATGCATCAGATCAGTACCGGTATTCTGCAGGGTCTGGGGCGCACGGCTATTCCTGTTGTCAATATGATTATTGCCTGCGTCGTTAAGGTGGTAATGAGTTGGTGGCTGACGGCTATACCCGAGCTAGGAATACGTGGCGCTTCGATGGCAACGGTTGCAGACTTTGCTGTAGCGGCTATCATCAATATGGCGTTTATCTATAAGCTTACAGGGTACACGCTTTCGTTTAGCAGTATTTTGCGTCCGCTTATAGCTTCCGGCGTAATGGGAGGCGTTATTTATGGTGTGCTGGCGCTGACAGAACGTATGGGAATGTGGTGTGTGCTTTTTGCAATGTGTGCGGCGGTGCCTGCCTATGCCTTGGCACTTT
Source organism: Segatella copri (assembly GCA_963597755.1). Classification (GTDB taxonomy): domain Bacteria; phylum Bacillota; class Negativicutes; order Acidaminococcales; family Acidaminococcaceae; genus Phascolarctobacterium_A. The sequence continues at coordinate 21,846 of CAVBQX010000005.1, read as the reverse complement.
TGGGGTGCGGAGGCTTAAAGCGCGAGGATTTGGATAACGTTCCCTTTGTAGGACGCAGATTGCTGGCGTTGGGTCAGCGCTTTGGTCTTTTTAAGTGAGGTAAAAAACATGCAGGAGAAATTTTGTGAGCTACGTCTGCCAGATGGCAGAGTCGTAAAATTTTCTTATAACAAGCTTAAGATTGGTGTAGTTGCAGCTGTGCTGCTATTGACTGTTGTCTGCGGTGGTGCAGGCTATTTGTATCATCAGCTTGCAGATTATCGTAGCGAGGCGGCAGAATTTGCAGCATATAAGCAAAATAAGCTGGAGCAGCAGACAAAGCTGCAGAAGCTTGTAAACGATAATGAGACCATGCTGCGTGATATGGCTGAAATATCCAATTTGGAGAAAAAGCTGCGTCGTGCCATTATCCGCGATGTGGATAGCAGTAAGCTGGGCGAGGCGCAGAGCAACATGGTTGACCAGACAACTGCTAAAAGCAGCAGCGTAACCAGCTCTTATACCGGTAAGGGTGGCAAGGGTAGCATTGATACCAAAAGTACCATGGCAGTGCTTCAGGCACAAAACAGCAATATCCGCAAAATGCTTGATAGCACAAAAAAATCTGTCAGCCAGCTTTTGGGCGAGGTGGAAGGGCGTAGCGGTACAATGGCAGCCTTCCCGGATAAGTGGCCTACGGATGGTGGCAGTATCAGCAGCGGTTATGGTGGACGCACAGGCCCAATCGAAGGGGGCTATGAGTGGCATCCCGGTATAGATATCGCGGTGGAATTTGGTACGCCTGTTTACGCAACGGCAGCAGGCACTGTGGAGCAGGCAGGTTGGAATGGTGGTTACGGGCGCTATGTGCGCATTGCCCATGGTAATGGTTATGAAACAGCCTATGGTCATATGAGCGGCATTGCTGTTGTCGCAGGCCAGCAGGTCATTAAGGGTGAAATTATCGGCTTTGTGGGCAGCACAGGCTATAGCACGGGTCCGCACGTACATTATGAGGTGTTAGCTGATGGACAAAATATTGATCCCTCTTATGTGTTAAAGGGAAAATGACTAAGCTAACCCGGTAAAATATTGTTTTGAAGCGACGGTGTCCTTAATATAATTAGCAAAATAGTTTAACATTAATAAAGTTAGCCTTGGAAGTCAATAGTGACGTGACTTTTAAGGCTATTTTTTTAACCATAAAAAAATTCAGAAAATACTAGACAGATTTAATCGGATATGCTAATATAGAAAATACAATATATAATACAAAATATGAATAAGAAATGAAAACGCTTTAGAGTATTCTGTATGAACCATTGTAATTTTTTATGGAAAGCTGGGATGATATGCATAAGTGCAGATTAGCAAGCACTAAGGAGAATTTGAGGTTTCAACATGACTATTGTTGTAATGAAGTGGCAATAGCTAAGATCATCAAAAATTTCAAGGTTGAAGTTGAAGCTTATGAAGAACTTCCACCATGGCATTGTGTCTATAATGCTGATGGTAGTGATGTACTTCTAAAGGATACGGTCATCATGCTTAAGGTAAGTGATTTGGGAAATAGAGTGGTATATTATCCGGTTTTTCCTGAGTCTGTAGGTAAAAAAATGCTTGCTAATTGGCATATTACTTTACCACCTAAAATAACAGTATTTGCAGATATACGTGTGGAAACAGGAGCTGATGCAGCGGTTCATGTAGACAATCAAAGCTTACGGAGACTGATTGCCTTTTCACGGCTTTTTACGATGGTACCTAATCGTTCTCATGCGCCCATGCCATATGGGTTTAACAATTTGTATGCTCAGCTTTACCAGGTGCCCGAGATGGGGGTTGCACCGGAGACTGTGAGGATGATAAACGAAATTCTAGGGGATTTTATCAACGCTAGCGGGCGGGAACGATATATTTACTGTGATAATTTACAGGATTTTATTGATTATCTAAAAAGCAGATATAAGCTTTTGGTGTTCCAAAACAGTGATTTTACTAATTTGCGGGAGATGATGCGGGATCATTACCCTGATGAAAAAATTTATTTTTAATATAGTGCAGATGTAAAGGTCACTTCAGTGGCAAAAATTTGTGTATAGCAAACTTGTAAGTAGTTTAATAAGAGTATGATAAGGGACTGGCGCAGAGATAGTATATTTCCTATAGTGGTTATGGGAGTGTCTGGTTAAGCGGCAGCCCCTTTTTTGTGCAGGCTAATGAAGCAAATATTGCAGATATCTTGTACAGAGGCAGGAAAAGTGTCTGCTTACCTATTGTCAAATTATGATATAATGACTTTGTAGCATATGTATTGCATGGGGAAGTTATCGTTTTATCGCAAGAGCATATAATAACGGCGGATTTTAGAAAGGAGATATACCATGAGAAAAATTTTAGCTTTCTTCCTGGCCTTGCTGGTGAGCGTCAGCGTGCTGGCAGGGTGCGGCGGCAATGAAAAAAAGGTGACGGATAGTGATACAGCCAAGGTTCAGATAGCTGCGACTACTGGCACAGATAAGGCCGTAAACGCAGCTGGCAAGGTTAATAACGGACAGAATACTGCTGCTAATATCAAGGCGAACAGCGGTAAGCTTAAAATATCTGAGGGTGAAGCCTATACTGATAAGGAGCACGTTGCTGCTTATATTAACGAATATAAAAAGCTGCCTAATAATTACATCACCAAAAATCAGGCAAAGAAGCTGGGATGGCAGACGAAGGGTACGTTGGATAAGGTTGCACCAGGTAAATCTATCGGCGGTGACCGTTATGGCAACTACGAGGGCAAGCTACCTGCAAAAAACGGTCGTAGCTGGACGGAATGTGATATTGATTACGTTAAGGGCAACCGCAACAGCAAGCGTATTGTTTTTTCTAATGACGGACTGATTTATTACACGGGTGACCATTATAACAGCTTCAGCAAGCTGTATGGTAAGTAAGGAGAACGATATGCGAAAGATAACCTTGAAACTGGAACGGATGAGCAGTCTGCCTGCTTTGCACAAGTACCTGCGCAGGGAACTGGCGCTGCCTGTATATTATGGTGCTAATTTGGATGCATTATACGATTGTCTGACGGATGTGACTGAGGATACGCAGCTGGTAGTGCCCGCGGCGGTGGCAGATGATGCCCATCTTGGCTGGTATGGCAAGCAGCTTTTACAGGTGCTGCAGGACGCGGCAGCGGTAAACGAGCACTTGCAGGTGCTTATAAAATAGCGGAGAGTAGTGATGCTGACGAAAATTTTGCGCGGTCTGCTACTGCCGCTTGTGCTTTTAGCTTTGTGGCAGCTGGTGAGCGCGCGAGAGCTTTTTAGTCCCTATCTTTTGCCGACACCGGCATTGGTGGCGCAGGCGGCAGCCGAGCTGTATGCGAGCGGTGTGCTGGCGCAGCATTTGCTTGTCAGCCTGCAGCGTGTGGCGGCAGGCTTTGGCATTGCCTGCCTTTTGGCATTGCCGTTAGGCGTGTTGTGTGCGCAGAGCAGGCGTTTTGAGGCTTATTGCTGGCTACTCTTGGAATTTGTGCGCCATGTGCCGCCGCTGGCAGCGGTGCCGCTCATCATTTTATGGGCTGGTATAGGCGAAGCTTCTAAGCTGACAATTATTGTACTGGCGTCGTTCTTTCCTCTTTTTTTGAATACCTATAGCGGTGTACACAGCGTGGATCAAAAATTGCTGGAGGTGGGGCGTGCCTTGCACTTTAATACCTGGCAGCAGGTGCGTTATATACGTCTGCCTGCGGCCTTAGAGGCTATTGCTGTGGGCATGCAGCTGGCACTTGGCTATAGCTGGCGTGCGCTCATCGGCGCGGAGCTGATTGCTGCGTCGGCAGGCATTGGTTATTTGATTTTGGATGCAGAGGAGATGTCGCGTCCGGATGTTGTACTAGTGGGGATGCTGGCAATCGGACTGGTAGGCACTGCAATAGATTATTTATTCCTGCTGGTGCTGAATGCATTGTTCCCGTGGCGCAGGCGCAGAAAGGACAGGGTATGATGGCAGATAAAGCAACAGAAATAGTGCTACAGGCAGATGGGATTTGCAAAAGCTACGGTGTTAAGCGCGCTTTGCTGCCGACGACGCTGTCCTTTATCGTGCATAACTTCACCTGCATTGTGGGGCGCAGCGGCTGTGGCAAGACAACGCTTTTGCGGCTTTTGGGCGGGCTGGAGGCACCGGATGCAGGCAGTGTACAGCTAGTTGACGGGCTGCGTATCGCACCTGTGTTTCAGGAGCCACGACTCATGCCCTGGCTGTCGGTTGCGCAAAATATTACGCTGGCGGCAAGGGTTGATAAAACGCTGGACGTAGCAGCATTGCCGCAGCTTTTGCAGCTTTTGGGCTTAGCCGGCTGTGAAGATCTGTACCCCCATCAGCTGAGCGGAGGAATGGCGCAGCGCGTAGCCTTAGGACGGACGCTTTTTTATAATCCGGATGTTATTTTAATGGACGAACCCTTTAGCGCTTTGGATTATTTTACGCGGCAGGGGCTACAGCGCACGCTGCTGGCTTTGCACGCTGCGAAGCGTAAGACAGTTATCTTTGTTACCCACGACGTGGAGGAAGCCTTGCTTTTGGCGGACCGCGTCGTTATAATGGATAATGGCAGCGTCAAGAGCACGTTGCCCGTGCAGCTGCCGCAGCCGCGGCAGGCAGCTGACAGCGCCTTACAATTGCTGCGGCAGAAAATTTTGCAAGCACTGTAATTATTGCATCTACTGTAATAAAACAGCTGCGGCTGCAGGTTAAGAAAGGAGTTCATCAAGATGAACAAAAAACTTATCGCCTTAGGCTTAAGTGTTTTAACAGCATTTACTCTGCTCACTGGTTGTGCCACTGACAAAAAGGAAGCGTCCGCACCGCCGATTAAGGAATTGAAGGTCACCTATGTCAAGGCGCCGCTCAATATTCCCAGCATTGTAGACAAACACAACCAAACCCTGGTTAAGGAGTTTGGCAAGGATAAGATTACCGTCAGCTTTCCGGAAATTACCTCCGGTGCTAAGCAGACAGAGGCTATGGCGGCAGGCAGCCTGGACGTAGCCAGTGCATTGGGTGGCACCAGTGCGATTTTGGCAGCATCTAACGGTGCTGATGTGAAGGTTGTTGGCATTTACAGCCGTGCGCCTAAGGCCTTTAACATTATGGTTAAGGACCCTGCTATCAAGACAGCTGCCGATTTGCAGGGCAAAAAGGTTGCCGGACCTAAGGGGACCATTTTGCATCAGATTTTGGTGGCTGCGCTGAATAAAGAAGGCTTGAAGCCTGACGCAGTCCATTTTGTATCGCTGGGCATTCCTGCCAGCGTTAATGCGCTTATGAGCGGCGAGGCTGATGCAGCCCTGGTGGCAGGTGCCGACGTACTGCGTGCCCAAAAGGCAGGTGCACGCATTTTATGCAATGGTGAGGGTTTGGTTGATGCTACCATCGTTATAGGTGTGAGCGGCAAGCTGCTCAAGGAGCATCCAGAGGTTGTAAAAAAATATCTAGCTATCCACCAGCAAAACATCGACTTTATGAGCAAAGAACAGGATAAGGCTTATGAATTTGCGGCTAAGGAAACAGGCTTGAGCTTAGATGAGGTTAAGCTGATGGCTCCTTGGTATGATTTCAGCACCAAGATTACTGAAAAGGACATCAAGGACTTGGAAGAAACGCAGGACTTTTTACTCGCAATGGGTATGCAGAAGAATAAAATCGATATTAAGACCATGCTGGCAGAAGTAAAATAATCCTCAAGGCATATAAAGAACGCGCGGCTAGGGTGACAGGTATTGTTGCCGGTATCCGCGCGTTTTTGCGTGCTTGTAAAAGCTTGTGCTTTTTGGTAAGATAAATGGGAAATAAATGAGTACAAGAGGAGCTAAAATAATGATTTTAAGCGCAGAAAATCTGTCATATAGCTATGGTGACCGTGTTTTGTTTGAAAATATAACATTTAATGTAGAAGAAGGAGATAAATACGGTATTATCGGTGTCAATGGCACTGGTAAGAGCACGCTGCTGCGCCTTATCGCGAACCGTGAGGCCGGCGTTGGCAAGCTCGAAATCCCGGGTAACGTGGTGATGGAATATCTGCCGCAGGACCCGCCCTTTGAGGCTGACGCAACTGTTCTGGAGCAGATTTTTAAGGGTGATTCACCGCTGATGGTGCTTTTACGCGCTTACGAAACTGCTGTGGAGCAGGCTGTAGCGCATCCAGATGATGCTAAAGTACAAAGACAGCTTTTATCGCTGCAGCAGCAGATGGATTCTCAATATGCCTGGCAGCTGGAAAGTGAGGCCAAGGCAGTGCTCACGCAGCTAGGCATCAGCAATCTGCAGCAAAAAATGGGTGAACTGAGCGGCGGTCAACGCAAGCGTGTGGCGTTGGCAGGTGTGTTGGTAAGGCCGTCGGATTTGCTGATTTTGGACGAGCCCACCAACCATATGGATAATGCTACTGTTGCCTGGCTGGAACAGCAGCTTTTGGCACGCAAGGGCGCACTTTTGATGGTGACGCATGACCGTTATTTTTTTGACCGCGTGGTAAACCGCACGCTGGAAATTGATGCCGGTAAGGGCTACGTATATGTGGGTAATTACAGCTTGTTTTTGCAAAAGCGTGAGGAGCGTCGCATTGCTGAGGCATCGGCGGCACAAAAGCTACGTAATATTTACCGCCGTGAGCTGGCGTGGATCAGCCGCGGAGCAGAGGCACGCCGCACTAAAAAGAAGGACCGCGTGGAGCGCTTTGCCCAGATAGAGGCTGAAGTGAAAAACGTCAAGACCGAAGCTAACCTGGAAATGTCTTCTGTCAGCAGTCGTTTGGGCAAGACCGTTATCGAGCTTGATAACATCGGTATGCAGTGGAACGGTAAGGATTATATCAAGGATTTTAGCTATATACTTTTGCGTCACGACCGTGTGGGCATCGTAGGACCTAACGGCGCAGGCAAAAGCACCTTGATGGATATTATCGCCGGCCGTCTTGCGCCAAGCAGCGGGCAGATGACAGTAGGCCAGACGGTGAAGGTGGGTTATTTTGCGCAGCACAGCGAATTTGCTGACAGCAATATGCGCGTGCTGGAATATATCAAGGAGGCCAACAATTATATCGAAACAGCAGACGGACAGCGCATTAGCGCAGCGCAGATGCTGGAGCGCTTTTTGTTCCCGCCCGAGCTGCAGTGGGTGCCTGTAGCAAAACTTAGCGGTGGCGAAAAGCGCAGGCTGTACCTTTTGCGTGTGCTGATGACAGCGCCTAACGTGCTGCTATTGGACGAGCCGACAAATGATTTGGATATTCCTACGCTTTCGGTATTGGAGGATTATTTGGACAGCTTTGCCGGTGCAGTAATTGCCGTGTCGCATGACCGTTATTTTTTGGACCGCTTCGCACAAAAGATTTTTGCTTTGCAGGAAGATGGCAGCATTAAGCCTTATATTGGAGGCTATACCGATTATGTGGAAGCAAGGACTGCTGAAAGCGTGCCTGAGGCGGCTGCCACTAAGGCGAAGCCGGCGGAGGAAGCAAGACCTGCAGCTACCACAGAAGCGCCTAAAAAGAAGCTTACCTATGGTGAGCGCATAGAGCTGGAAAAGCTGGATCAGGAAATTGCCCGCAGCGAGGCGGAGCTGAAGATGCTGGGAGCAGAAATCAATCAGTGTGGAGCTGACTTTGAGCGCTTGGCGCAGCTGACAAAGCAGCAGGAGCAGGTGCAGCAAAGTTTAGACGCTATGGTGGAGCGTTGGGCCTATTTGTCCGAGCTGGCTGAGGCCGAAGGTTGACAAACGGCAGGCTTATTGATAGAATTACAAATGAAAAATTGATGTGGATTTTTTCTGATTGAAAGTCATCTTTTCGCCACACGACCGGAGCTTGGTCGTGTGGCTTTTGTTTTACAGGATAGGGAGATAAAAATGCTGGAGATACTTGCTGCAGGTAATCGTGATAAGGTAAAGCGCCTGCTTAACGTTATGCTGCCAATCATTGGTACACAGATTGCGATTATGGGAATGAATTTTTTTGATGCCAGTATGTCGGGACAGGCAGGCGATGTGGATTTGGCCGGTGCTGCTATCGGTGGTAATATCTGGATGCCGGTGCAGACCTGCTTTAGTGGCATTTTGCTGGCAGCGATGCCACTGGTGGCCAACCTTTTAGGGGCAGGTGAAAAGAAAAAAATCAGCGTGGTGCTGCGTCATGGCCTGCTTTTGGCGCTGTGCTTCGCAGCAATTGTTATTGCAGCAGGAGCTGCCTTTTTGCCACATTTCCTTTTGGGCATGGGGCTGGAAAGCGCGGTCTACAACGTGGCACTCTGGTATTTGGCCGGCGTGGGCCTTGGCGTGGTGCCGTTTTTCTTAATTACGCCGCTGCGTAGCTTGATTGATACGCTGGGTTATACGCAGCTGACAATGAAGCTGTATCTTTTGGCGTTGCCTGTTAATGCCTGCCTGAATTATGTATTGATTTTCGGTAAGCTTGGTCTGCCGCGCTTAGGCGGCGTGGGCGCGGGCGTAGCAACGGGCCTGACGTTCTGGCTGCTGCTGGCCATGTTTGCCTTTATCGTATTGCGTCTGGAGCCGTTCCGTCAGTACAATGTGCTGGGGCTGGTGCGCCCTGCGCGCCATTGGCTGGGTGAATATTTGCGCATTGGCGTGCCTATGGGTATTTCTATTTTTATGGAAACCAGTATTTTTGGCGTGGTAGCGCTGTTCGTCGCCAAGTTTGGCACAGAGGTGATTGCGGCACACCAGGCGGCGCTGAACTTTTCGTCGCTTATATATATGTTTCCGCTAAGCTTTTCACTTGCACTCACTATTGTTGTGGGTGTGGAATACGGTGCGCGCAATTATAGTGGCGCCCGTGCCTACAGCAGGCTGGGGCTGGAGCTGAGCTTGGCGATAGCTGTCTTTTACATGGCGGCCGAGCTGGCAACGCGTGAATATATTGCGCTTATTTATACCAGTAACCCGGAAGTAGTAGAATTGGTAAAGGCGTTTTTGATATATGCGCTCCTGTGGCAGGGCGGCGATGCTGTTGCAGCACCTATTCAAGGAATTTTGCGTGGCTACAAGGACGTCAATGCCACCTTTTGGTCCAGCATGCTGGCCTATTGGGGCATCTGCCTGCCTGTGGGTCTGCTTTTGGACTATAAGTTTGCCCACGGAGCCTTTGCTTATTGGCAGAGCCTGGATTTTGGCGTCATCAGCAGTGCGGTGATTTTATCCGTCCGCCTGTTTTTCCTGCAAAGGAAGTTCAGGTAAAGGCCTTGGCATTAGCCAAAAGAGGCTGCATATGCTATAATTATGATATTACATTAATGACCGAGGTAGGCAATGGAAAATAATATTTTAGAATATGTTGGCAAAAGCTTATATCAGACACGTATATTAAAGGAAATGAAGCGTTATCTTGTGTTTCGCGTCCGTTGCGCGATGCACAGCAGCGCTATAGAGAATTTACTGCAATTTTTTGCGGCGAATGATAAACGCCGCTCCTGGCTTAAGGGAAACCCGTCCTTTGTGGAGCAGACTACACGCAGCTTTTTTTACAAGGGCTCTACCTGGGATGAACGCATGGAGCTGGTGAAAAACCATGTGCTGATTATGGAGGAGCTGTTTACGCCGCAGCTGATGGATGAGCTGTACGCTGATGGAAAAATGGTACAGCTGTGGCAGGATAGCTACCAGGATAAGCCGTTGACACTGAACCTGTGGTTTCACGCAGGCCAGCGCAAGGAAGGCTGTCTGTCGATTGATTTACTGTATGATGGTACGGAGCTGTATCAAATAATGTTTTGGTTTGCTAGGAATAAGGCAGATGGTAAAAATGTTATCTATATTGGTGCCTTGCAGGGACCTCAAAACGGTAATGAGCTGATTAAGGGTTTGACGAAGGCATTTTTTGGCTACCGTACTAAAAACTTGATGTTTTACGGCTTGCGCAGCTTTGCCAAGGCTATTGGTATTGAAAATATTTATGCTGTAGCCAACGAAGGCTATTATGCAATGAACCATGTGCGCATGGATCGCAAGCTCAAAACAGACTTCGGTGCTTTTTGGCAGGAATGTGAAGGCCTGCCGTGCTCTGATAAGCGTTTTTATATTATGCCTGTAGCAGAGCATCGTAAGTCGATGGAGGAACTGAAGCCGTCTAAACGCGCACAGCACCGTCGCCGTTTTGAAAAGATGGATGAAATGGAAAGCGCAGTTGCTGAGGCGTTACAGCAGTATCAAAAGTAAAGTCTGCCTAAGGGGCAGTAACAGGGGTTGTTTCGTCATACCCCTGTTTTTTTATTATAGCTTATGCTATAATGATAATATATTACTCTGATTGGAGGTAAGAAAATTGAAAAAACAGCTGGCTACTTTATTGCTGACGTTTATTTTTTGCTTTACTACAGTAGTTCCCGGTTTTGCTGCTGATGCTGCTATGCCTATGGCGGATAAAATTGCTGCTATGGAAAAAATGCTTTACGGTACAGAGCAAAGCGGTTCGCTTATCCAACGTATGGACAGCCTTGAGGACGATGTTTATGGCACTATCACTTCGGATGCGATATTAAACCGCGTTGATAATATGTATGATTATTTAGAAGGTACGCCGGATAACGGTGAGGCTTCCTTTGCCACCAAGCTTAACGTGGTAGAATGGAAGATGGACGAAAGCATGTCCGGCGGTGCAGCGAAAAACCGCATTGAAGCAACCGAAAAGCTGCTTTATGGGCAAAGCCAGAGTGGCTCCTTAAGCGGCCGACTGGAAAACCTGCTGAAGCTGGCTTCTTATTCTGATGGCAAGGTTCCTGTACAACAGGTGACTTTACCTAAGGATTCTGTCTTCAAAATCACCTTTACCTCTGAGCTGAGCACGAAAATGAGCCGCCAGGGTGATGTTGTTAACTTTAAGGCTGCAGATAATCTGTACGTAAATGACGTATTGGTGTTGCCTAAGGGAGCAACTGGTGTAGGTGAGGTAAAAAAAGTGGTGCAGCCTGGCATTTTTGGCAAGGACGGCCGTATTGATATCAACTTTACCTATATTTATGGCGTAGATGGCACTAAAATCCCCATTACTGTGGGTGAGTTGGCCAAACAAAAGGCTGAAAGCATTGCCGGTGCAGCCGGTGCAGCTATTGGCGGCATGATTGTCCTTGGACCTGTCGGCATTGTTGGAGGTGCTTTTGTAAAGGGTAACAGCGTTACCATTCCCGTTGGTTGTGAAACCTTTGTGCAAACATCCGAGGATACCACGCTGCAGGGCGTAGTATATCAAGAATAAAAAAGTGGAATAACAGTGAAAAGCTTGCCTGTAAGGGTGAGCTTTTCTTTTTTTTATGATATAATGATATCTGGATTATTATGGATTTTTTCATCTAACATACAAAAGGAGTTTTCTTATGAACAAGACCTTTATCGCTACGGCCCTGGCCTTGGGCCTGTGCTTGCCGGCGTCGGCAGCGCAGTACACTAATAGCGGTGACGCACGCTATGATGCCCCTACCTTTGCTGATGAGGAGGATGCTAAGGCTGTGAACAATGTAGTGCCTGAGCGTAAAACACAAAAGCAGGTTGCTCGAGAAGCAACGCAGGCGCTGCCCATTCATTTGACAGCAGACCATGCTGAATACGACAGCACTAGTGGTGATTTTCATGCCAGCGGCAATGTTGTAGTAACGCAGGGAACTGAAAAGCTGCTTACTACCTATGCTTCAGGTAATATGAAAACAGGTGATATCTGGCTGGAGCAGGGCGCAACTGTGCAGCAGCCCCAAAGCAATATGCATGGTAAGTGGGCACATTACAACTTTAACACTAAGACTGGCGAAATTAAGGAAATAAGCGGTACCAGCGTTAAGGATATTTATGATGCGCCGCATGCCCAGATTTATCCGGACAAGATTGTAGTGGATGAGGGTGGCAGAATGTCACGCTGTCCTGCGGTTAAGCATCCGCCATGTCTGTCAATTACAGCCAAAACCTTTGAAATTTACCCTAAGGAGAAAATGGTTGCTCACGATGTTAAGGTGTTTATACGCGGTAAGCACGTGTATTCCCGTGATTTGTGGGTGAATACCTTTGACGATAGCGGTAAAACCAAAATTCTTCCGCGTATTGGCTTTGATGACAGCAAAAATGGCTCGTATATCAAGCTTGAGGTGGAGCAGCCAATTACCGAAAAAACTAACGTTGAGTTGGATCTTCCTTACTACTCCAAGGCAGGCTTTAAGCCGTATTATGCATTAAAGCACAATGAACGTAACTTTAATATTTCTTATTCCTATGGCTGGGATGAGGATGATGACGAATGGTACAAAAAGTCTAATAACTGGCGCTTTGAGTACAAAAATCATCATATTATGAAGGGGCTGCCGTTGAGTTATTCCGGCTATTTTGAATATGGATTGTGGACGAAAGAAAACACCGGACGCAAGAGCTGGCATAAGGAATATGCTGTTTATTTAAATCATGACCCCATTTATCTGTTCAACTCCAAGAACACGGTTCTGGATCTTACAGTAGGTAAAAAGTGGGTGCATGAAAGCTATACCGGTGAAACTAAATCTACCGATATGTATTATGCAACACTGGGACAGCGCATCTCGCCCAAATGGCGCACCTGGGTGGGTTACTATCGCGAGGATCTTACCAGTAGCCTGTTTGACATTGGTCAGCCGGATATGGCGCAGGAACTGCGTAATGGCTTGTCCTTCAGTCCGGATGATAAGAACACCTTTACCTTTATCAACCGCTTTGATTTGGAAAAGGGCAGCGAATATGAGCGCGACTACCGTTGGCTGCATAAGTTCTGCTGCTGGGCTTTGGAGCTGACCTATCAGGATAAGCAGTACAAGGATGACCACAGCTTTAAGATTCATTATTATTTCTATAACTTATAATAACGAGGATAATTATGCAGGAAATTATTAAGCAAAGGTTTTTAGACCATTTAGAAGTGGCTAACGCTGTTATGAATAGCGGTATTTTGCAACAGATAGAGCATGTAGCTGCTGAAATAAAAAACTCCTTAGCAAACGGTAACAAGGTTATGTTTTGCGGCAATGGCGGCAGTGCTGCCGACAGTCAGCACCTGGCAGCAGAATTTGTAGGCCGCTTCCAAAAGGAGCGTGCAGGCTTGCCTGCCATCGCTCTTACAGTTGATACCTCCATCCTTACAGCAGTAGGCAATGATTACGGCTATGACAAGGTCTTTGTGCGCCAGGTAGAGGCGCTGGCACGTCCCGGGGACGTGCTGGTTGGCATTTCCACCAGCGGCAACAGCGGTAACGTGGTGCAGGCTGTGGAGCTGGCCAAGGCTAAGGGTGTCTTTTGCGTGGGTATGACGGCAGCTGGCGGCGGCAAGCTGGCAGAGCTGTGCGATGAGTGTCTGGTTGTGCCGGCCAAGGTTACTGCCCGCGCGCAGGAAATGCATATTTTAATAGGTCACATTTTGTGTGAGCTGGTGGATGGTGAATAATTTGGCAGATCTTGCTGTAACAACCTTTTTAGCAGAAAAAATTAAAAATATACGCATTGCGGTTATTGGTGACGTGATGTTGGACCGCTACTTTCAGGGCGAGGTAAAGCGCATATCTCCCGAAGCACCGGTGCCCGTAACCCGCATTACCAAGATAAATTCTGTGCTTGGCGGTGCTGCTAATGTGGCTGCAAACCTTGCGCATCTGGAATGTCAGGTATATATGGGCGGTGTGACAGGTGATGATGAAAACCGCCTGCTCTTAGAAGGACTGTTGGACGCTGCAGGCATCGATCACAGCGGTCTGATAAAAAGTGCACGCCGCAAAACCATCACCAAGCTGCGTGTGCTTGGTGGCAACCAGCAGATGCTGCGCATGGATTTTGAAGAAACCGGCGATTTATATCCTGAGGAAATTGTTGCCTTGCGCCAATGGTTGGCAGGATTGCTGGACAGCGGGCTGGATGGCATCATCGTGTCGGATTATGCTAAGGGTGTGTGCTCAGACGATTTTTGCCAATGGGTAATTGCTCAGGGCAAGGCCTATGGTATTCCCGTTTTGATTGATCCTAAGGGTGCGGACTGGACAAAATACAGCGGTTGCGATTTCATCACCCCCAATTTAAAGGAGATGTGTGAGGCAGCAGGCTGTGAGCGCGCCAACGAGGATGATGCTGTCGTCGCTATGGCGCAGGAGGCCAGGTGCAGGTTTGGTATAAAAAATGTTGTCGTTACGCGCAGTGAGCGGGGCATGAGCCTGGTAAATGAAACGCAGGTGCTGCACAGTCCTGCTACCGCTATCGAAGTGTTTGATGTGTCGGGCGCAGGTGATACGGTGGCAGCAACGCTCTTGGCAGGCGTAGCAGGAAAGCTGGCGTTGGCAGATGCGGTGTTTATGGCTAACCGTGCGGCAGGTATTGTTGTAGCTAAGGTGGGCACATATCCCGTGCATCGTGATGAGCTGCTCAAGGATCTGCTTACAGAAGAACGCAAGCAGGGACGCGGCTACCGCACGCTCAGCTGGCAGGAGATTGCTTCGCTGGCGGCAACCTGGAAGGCCTGCGGTGAAAAGATAGTCTTCACGAATGGTTGCTTCGATATTTTGCACGTAGGACATGTAACCTATCTGGAAAAGGCACGCAACCTGGGTAAGCATTTGATTGTGGGTCTTAATACGGATGCCTCAGTCCGCCGCTTGAAGGGTGAAACACGCCCACTTGTACATGAGCTGGACCGTGCACGTGTTTTGGCAGCACTGGCCTGCGTAGACGCAGTAGTGCTGTTTGACCAGGACACGCCTACGCAATTGATAGAAAAGATTCGTCCAGATATCCTCGTTAAGGGCGGTGACTACAAGCCTGAGGAGGTTGCAGGACGTGAGTATGCCGGAGAGGTGCGGATTATCGACTTTGAAGATGGTTATTCCACAACCGGTGTAGTAGAAAAAATTGCCAAGATGGTTAAGGAGGGTAAATTATGATTATTGTAACTGGTGGTGCCGGCTTTATTGGCAGTAATATAGTTAAAGGCTTAAACGATCGTGGTATTGATGATATCCTGGTAGTTGATAACCTGACAAATATGGTGAAATTCAAAAATATCCAAGGCCTGAAGGTTAAGGATTATATGGATAAATTTGCCTTTATGGATGCATTGAAGGCAGGTAAATTCAACCACGAAAAGATCGACGTTATTTTCCACGAGGGCGCCTGCTCGGATACTATGGAATATAACGGCAAATATATGATGGAAAACAACTTTGAATATACTAAAAACGTGCTGCATTTTTGCCTGGACCGCAAAATTCAGATGATGTATGCTTCTTCTGCTTCCACCTATGGCAGTGGCGTACATGGCTTCCGTGAAGAGCCTGCCTGCGAGGAAGCACTTAACGTTTATGCGTTTTCCAAGCTGTTTTTTGACAATTACCTGCGCCGTCTGCTGCCGCAGGCTCAAAGCCAGGTTGTAGGCCTGCGTTATTTTAACGTGTATGGACCGCAGGAAAACCACAAGGGCAAAATGGCTTCGATGATTTTCCAAATGTATAATCAATGGAAGGCCGAGCATAAGGTGAAGCTGTTTGGTGCTTATGACGGCTATGGTCCGGGCGAGCACACCCGTGACTTTGTTTATGTTAAGGATGTAGTGAAGGTTAACTTCTATTTTTGGGATCATCCGGAAATCAGCGGTATTTTCAACTGCGGTACCGGTCATGCACATCCGTTCAACACCTTGGCTAAGGGCGTGCTGAAGCATTTTGGCAGCGGTGAGCTGGAATATGTTCCCTTCCCCGAGGTGCTTAAGGGCAAGTACCAAAGCTTTACCGAGGCGGATCCTGCTAATTTGCTGGCAGCAGGCTACGATGGCGGCTTTACCCAGATAGAGGATGCGATCGAAGAATATTGCGCACTGCTTGACAAGACTGGCGGTTACTACGTATATGAAGGCTAAGGCTGTCTTTTTTGACCGTGACGGCGTGCTTAATGTGGATGTCGCTTATTTGTATAAAATTAGTGATCTGCAGTGGATTGAGGGTGCACGCGAGGCTGTAGCCTATCTTACGGCACTTGGCTACAAAATTTTCATCGTTACTAACCAAAGTGGTATTGCCCGTGGCTATTACACGGTGGAGCAGATGGACGAGCTACACGCTTATATGCTGCAGGAACTGGCTAAATGCGGCGGTAAGGTAGAAAAGGTATATTATTGTCCGCACCATCCTGAAGGTAGTGTGCCTGAGTACACATGCAGCTGCAGCTGCCGCAAGCCGGCGCCTGGTATGCTGCTGGCTGCCTGCGCTGATTATGATATCGACAAGGAGCAAAGCTTTCTTATCGGCGATGGTAAGCGTGATGTGGAGGCTGCTGAAGCAGCAGGAATTAAGGGCTATTTGTATACTGGCGGAAATTTGCTGGACTTTGTGAAGAAGATTGTGGATTAGCATGGAATACCAAAATATTTTACTTATAAAAATGAGCTCCCTGGGGGATATTCTGCACACACTGCCCTTTGCGGCGGCGCTCAGAAAACGTTTCCCCAAGGCGAAGATTACCTGGCTGGTGCATCCGCAGTTTGCCGGCTTTGTGCCAGATCCGCCTGTAATCGACGAGGTCATTTATTTTGACAAGGTAAAATTTAAAAAGCTGGGTTTGAGAGATAAGCTGAAATATTTTTGCGAAATGCGCTCGCTTTTGCACAGCAGGCATTTTGACCTGGTTATTGACATGCAGGGTCTCTTTAAGAGCGCTGTGCTTGCAGCCATCAGCGGCTGCGCCAACCGCATAGGCTACTGCGAGATGCGCGAGGGCAGTGGTCTGGTGAGCAAGGCTATCACAGGTGCTCATGCCAAGGATCACGTTATTGAGCGTTATTTGGATGTGGCGCGCTATTTGGGCGCAAGGGTGGAAACGCTGGATGATGTGCAGTTTCCTATGCCGGATTTGACTAAGGAAGGTGCCAGCGTTGAGCAAAAGCTGCATGAAATTGGCTGGGATGGCGGCAGCTACGTTGTTGTCGTGCCGGGAGCACGTTGGTGGACTAAGGAATGGCCGCTTGCGCATTATGCGGAGCTGGTGCAGAAAATTACCCATGACGGCACATTTGTAGTGCTGGCAGGTGGCCCGGATGACGCCACCAAGGGCGCACAGATTGCTGAGGCTGCTGCAAATAGCAAAGTGTTGGATATGACGGGCAAAACGTCCCTGCGCGAGCTGGCAGCACTCATCAAGGGCTGCAGCTTCTATATCAGTGCTGACACCGGTCCGCTGCATTTTGCGGCAGCACTCAAAAAGCCGTTGGTGGCGATGTACGGACCTACGAAGGCAGATAGAACAGGTCCTTATGGCAGCAACAATTCAACTGTTTTGCTGTCGCCTGCTCCGTGCGCAGGCTGCTTAAAGAAAAAGTGTGACGATTGGCATTGCATGCACGATATTACGCCGGAGGCTGTTTATAAAATTTATCGGGAAAAGGTGGCACAGGGCTGATGACACAGGCTGTAGAACTCAACGGGAAGAAAATATTGGTGACATTTTTGATGCATTTGGGCGATTTGACGCTGACCACGCCATTTATCCATGCTTTGCGTCAGGCAGCGCCGGATGCGCATATCACCTTTTTGGCAGATGAAAAGCTGAAGGACGTGGTTTTGCATAATCCCTATCTGGATGAGGTTATCACGATTGACAAAAAGGGCAAGGATAACAGTCTGTTGGCGCTCATGGCCTGCGCCCGCCGTCTCAGCAGGATGGATTTTGACGTTCTGATAAATTTGCATCCCAACGAGCGTTGCAGCTTTATTGATGCCTTTACCAAGGTAAAGCTGCGTTGTGGCACGACGCATACACTATTTAAACCCTTATGGGATGTTTTCACGCCGCTCAACCGCAAAATCCACGCTGCGAATATGTACCTGAACGTGCTGACACAGTTAGGTGTAAAGAATTTGCAGCATAACGGGCTGGAGATCTTTCCTAGCGAGGAATATAAGCAGCATGCAGACGATTTTTGGCGTGAGCACGGCGTTTTTGCCAGTGATAAGTTGGTTGGCTTTAATATTGGCAGTGCTGTTGTCACCAAACGCTGGGCACCCGAACGCTTTGCCCAAGTGGCCGATATATTAGCTGGTAAGGGTTACAAGCCGGTGTTCTTTGGCGGCACCATGGATGAGGAAATGGTGCAGGAGGCCGTGAGTCATATGCAGACAACTCCTATTGTTGCAACCGGCAGCTTCCGTATCGGTGAGCTGGCAGCAGCCATGCAGCGTTGCAGCCTGATTATCACCAACGACAGCGGTCCTATGCACGTTGCCATCAGCCAAAAGGTGCCTATCGTGGCGATGTACGGGCCGTCCAGTCCCAAGCTTTACGGACCTTATACCAAGGACGCGCTGATTGTAACGGCAATGCCGCCGTGTCCGGGCTGCGCCGATGGCATGAAGCATAAATGTGCCGATATGCAGTGCATGACACGCCTGACTGTTGAGCAGGTGGTGGAGGCTGCAGAAAAAATGCTGCAGACAAAAGGAGAATAACTTTGAACAGACAGAGCAGTATTACCGGAGAGATTTTATTGCTGTGTGAACGAAAAGAGATGGCGCAGTTTTTGCACGTCTATCTTCGCTATTTATTTAAGCAGGGCGCGCGTCTGCCCAATATGCAGATTGTGAATTACCAAGGTTTGGATAAGCTGGGGGCGCTGACAAAGCGCCTTTGGCAGCTGGACGGCAGGGAGGCAGTGCATACAGCGGTCTTTTTTGCCGATGCTGCAGATGAGCGCGAGCGCCGTATGCGGAAGTTTTTCGCAGTGCGTGACAATACTTTTTTCAAGGAAGTGGAGTATTGCACGCATTTTTTCTTTCCCGGGAAAAAATCAACTAAGCGCTGGCAAAAGGGTTATTTGGAGGATTTGCTTTTACAGTCCCTGCGGCATGAAAGCGCTGAATGTAGCGATTATTATAACCTTTATAATATGAGTGCGGAATATCTTTTGTCGGTCAATAATAGCCGTGGCAGTGAAAACAGGTTGCAAAATTATAGCAGACATTTGTTGTATACCTACCTGGCCGGGACAGAAAAATATGTGGGCATGTGCCTGGGAGAAGCTGCACTGGCAGGGGCGTTTAATTTATCGCATCCTTGCTACGACAGCTTAAAGGACAGCTTATTGGCACTAAAATGATGCATGCATTGCACAAATATGGTTTTAAAGCTTTAAATCGTCTATTCTTGTTAATTAAGGTGTCTTTAACTCCTTTATAATTGGAATAGACGAAATTTTTATGCTATAATAGCAAGGTACAAAATTTATATGAGGGAGAATTAGCTATGTTTGGAGAAATCATTGGTGCGATCAGCAATTTTATGTATAGTTATTTGCTGGTTCTTATGCTCGTGGGTGTAGGCTTTTACTACACTCTGCGTACCCGCCTGGTGCAGGGGCGTTTGTTTAAGGAAACTATCCGCGTTATTATGGAAAAGCCTGTGGGTGAGGGCGCTGTATCTTCATTTCAGGCTCTGATGGTATCTACGGCGTCCCGCGTAGGCACAGGTAACATCATCGGCATTTCTACCGCTATCTGTCTGGGTGGTTATGGTGCAGTATTTTGGATGTGGGTGATTGCTATTGTAGGCGGTGCCTCGGCCTTTATCGAAAGCACCTTGGCGCAAATTTATAAAAAACGCGGTCCGCATGGCAGCTATGGCGGCCCTGCCTACTACATCGAAGCTGCCTTGGGCAGCCGTGCGCTGGCAGTTGTGTTTGCGGTAGCACTTATTGCTACCTATGGCGTAGGCTTTAATATGCTCTGCTCCTACAATCTGCAGTCCACCTTCGTCGCACTCAGCTTTTATGATGCAGCAACTACACCGTGGATTATTGGTGCTATCGAGGCCGTGCTTGTCGGTTACTGCCTGCTTGGCGGCGGCAGACGTGTGATTAAGGCTACCTCAACCCTGGTGCCGCTTATGGGTGTAATTTATATTTCTGTTGCCTTTGTATTGACCATGATGCATGTTAGCCTGCTGCCGCAGATTTTGGCGAATATTTTTAGCCAGGCATTTGATTTTGCAGCAATCTTTGGTGGCTTTACCGGCAGCTGTATGATGTACGGCATTAAACGCGGTTTGTATAGCAACGAGGCAGGTGTTGGCTCGGCACCAAACGCCGCTGCTGCTGCAGACGTGTCTCACCCTGTAAAGCAGGGCCTGGTACAAATGCTTTCGGTTTTCATCGATACGCTGCTTATCTGCACTGCGACTGCCTTTATGTGTCTCAGCTCCGGTGTAGAGCCGACCAAGGATCTGGCAGGCGCGCCCTATGTGCAGGCTGCACTGGCCGCAAGTATGGGTAGCAGTGCGAAGCTGTTCATTACAGTTTCTATGGTGCTTTTTGCTTTCACTACGCTGCTTGGTAATTTGTATTATGTGGATAATGCCTTTGCCTATATCTTAAAGCACGTGCCTGGCAGCACATTCAAATTGTGCTACCGTTTTATTGCCTGTGCCTTGATTTTCATCGGTGCCGTCTCCAGCATGGGTACGATGTGGGATTTGGCAGATGTCACCATGGGCTTTATGGCAATCATCAACCTGCCTGTTATTTGCATTTTGGGTGGTCCTGCCCTGCGTGCTTTGGACGACTATACAACTCAGCTGGCAGCAGGCAAAAATCCTGAATTTAAGGCTAAAAATATCGGTTTGGAGCAAAAGCTGGATTACTGGCAGGAGTAACATGCGCCAAGCCGTAACACCCTAAAAGCTAAAAAGCACACAACGAACAAGCTCAAAGCTTGGGTTGTGTGCTTTTTTGTGTGGCTAAACGTGTAATATCAAAGGATAAATGTGCGCTTATAGTATTTATGGGGGATGTATCCTTTGATATTTTTTGACGAATGCGTGGATGAAAGGATAAAATAGCTTTTAGGATTTATGCTTTATGGACGCACGCAGGAAGTGTTTGCCTCATCTATGTCGTTGTGTACTGCCACCGTTTGTGCTGCGGTAGTTTTGGCAGCAGCACGTCTGCCTGCATTACGCAACAATACGTACATCATCATATAGGCGCCAAATTCTGCTAATTCCTCGGCAACCTGCCCGTGAAAATAGATAAAGCTGGTACGCTCTCCAACCCAGGAAAAGAAAACAAAAAGCAGCAAAAGGGCAAAGGATTTTACGGGGATTTTTACCAGGTACAAAAATTTCCAAATGCGTGCCCGATAAAGGAGTACTAAGGCACTAACGATCAAAAGTCCTACCAACGGATGCACCATTTTGCCATATAGTCCCATTTGGCTGTATTGAATCATGCTGCCGTCTGGCATGGTGATAAAGGTGCGTCCCCAACTGATTTCGCGCATGATGAGTAAAAAGAAATAGATTACGCCTGCGTTCCACAAGGCTTTGGGCTTGCCGCCCCAATCAGCGAAGCTACGGGAATGGGCCTGAATACAGTAGTACATTCCTGCCAGTAACCAAAGTAATTGCAGGTTTTCGATGATGCCGTTTTCATCCCCCGACCATTCCGGCAAAATTGCTGCCAAAATGAACATAAAAATAAAGTAAAGCCAACCGAGTGTAAAGAATCTGTCTTTACGCAACAAAATAATCTCCTCTTTTCAAATAGAAAACTGACTGACCAGTCAGCTTGGGTGCTTTTATTTTAACATAAATTTGACATTTATGTAAGAGGAAATTAAGGTAAAATTAAGGTTGAGTGAGTGAGAATAATGGGTAAATAACTTTCGCTTTGTGCATATTGGGGATATTTCAGAAGATAAAGTATTTACCTGTGTTGGATGGGTAGCGCAATAAAGCTGGTAGGTACTTTACCATGCTTTGGACTTGTTTTGGGAGTAGGGTCTACAGGTACTTATATGTTGTTAAAACAAATTGAATGTTATATAA
>CAVBQX010000004.1:0-76737 GCA_963597755.1 Segatella copri | reverse complement strand
ACTTAAAACCGAAAACAAAAAAAAAAAAAAAAAAAAAAAAATAAACGCTCAGTGCAAATATATTTGTAATTTCTAAAATTAGCAGGAAACTCTGTTACAAAAAAGTCACATTTAGTATATGTAAAGATTTCTTTACATAGCTATCCACACTACAAAAACTGTGTTTCCGGCAGCATTTTACTGCATTGCATTATTTTACCAGCCTGTTCAGGTTAATATATTTCCCGACCACGCTTGAAAAAATTTCAGCTTACAGCTGCGCCTAAATCGTGTATAATAATAGAGTATAATTAATTATTCCCAAAGAGGTAGCATATGAACGACGATAAGCAAAACACTTCCACAGCCGATAAAATTTTGCAGGCGGCAACCCTCCTTTTTGCCCAGGAAAATTTTAGCGCTGTTTCTATTAAACAAATAGCTGCCGCCAGCGGCGTCAACAGCGCCCTTATTTCCTATTACTTCGGCGGCAAGAAGAACCTGTATCAGGAGGTCCTGTACACCGAGGCCGATAAATTTTTGCAGCTGCAGGATAGCATCCGCCAGAGCGCAGCATCCCCCTTGGACAAGCTGCGCAGCTACGTAGACAGCATTGCCGCTATGCAGCAGGCAGCGCCCAACAACATCCACCTCATTTACCGCGAGCTGCTGGCGCCACAGCCCATGTTTGAAAGCTATGTGCGCAACAAGCTGTACCGCATCCACCAATTTATGACCGAGCTGGTGGAGGAGGCCGTTGCCTGCGGCGAAATCGTCACCGAAATCAAGGCGACACACGTGGCCTTTACGCTGGAGGGCATCATCATGTTCTTCTTTTTGACGCAAAGTCAGATCTGCGAGCTGGGCAACTTTAAGCAGGGAACCGAGCTGGATTACCTGCTGCAGGCACTCAACACCTACCTGGCATCGCTCAGCAAAAAATAACCGGGATACCAAAACATCATACAATATATACCGAAAGCAGGAACTTAGGCGGTTTCTGCTTTTTTGCTGTGCTTCTTCACAGCTTTGTTGCTTGACGCTGACGCATGAAAAAACTATAATTTAAATGAACGATTAAAAATTTTCTATCATATTACTCTAATAAGGGAGTTGTTAGATTATGCAAGATATTTTGCAAAAATTACCTGATAAAAAGAAGCTCGCCGCAGGTGCTTGCGTACTTGCCGTACTCGCAGGCGGCTGGCAGCTGTACCGCAGCATCACCACCAAGCCACAGGCCTCTGATTACGTGCCCGTCGTGCGCACTATGACCGTGGGTCAAACGCAGGCAGCGGGGCAAAACGTGTATCCCGGCGAGGTCAAGGGCCGTTACGAAAGCCAGCTGGCATTTCAGGTAGCAGGCAAAATCACCGCACGACTGGTAAACGTGGGCGATACCGTGCACGCAGGCCAGGTGCTGATGACCATTGACCCCAAGGACGTTAACCAAAGCGTGGAGGCCGCCAACGCCCAGCTGGCCAGCGCCATCGCCAGCCAAAAGCTGGCAGCTGATAACGCTGCACGCTACAACAGCCTCTTTGCCAGCGGCGCCGTGAGCGAGGCCATCCGCGACCAGTACAACACGCAGCTGGAGGCTGCCAACGCCACATTGCGCCAGGCACAGGCCAACGCCAACGCCAGCGGCAACCAGCTGGAATACACACGCCTTGTGAGCGATGCTGACGGCGTAGTGAGCGCCACCAGCGGCGAAGCAGGCCAGGTGGCAGCAGCAGGCACGCCCATGGTGACAGTCGTGCGCAGCGGTGAGCGCGAAATTCAGATCAGCGTCCCCGAAAACGTGCAGCTAAAGGTGGGTCAGGCAGCGCAGGTAAGCTTTTGGGCCCTGCCCGATGTGACCGCTGCCGGAACCATCCGCGAGATTGCCCCCATGGCCGACAGCGTGACCCGCACCTACAAGGTACGCGTAAGCGTACCGCAGCTGCCTGCCGCAGCCAAGCTGGGCATGACGGCCAAGGTCAGCTTTGACGTCATTGGCACGCAGGAGGACGGCTTTAGCATTCCTGCCACCGCGCTTTACCAGGTGAACGGCAAAACCCAGGTATGGCTGGTGCGTGACGGCAGGGCAGTGCTGCAGGACGTAGTGGTTGCAGGCTACAGCGGCAACAACGCCGTCATCAAAAGCGGCATCCAAAAGGGTGACGTGCTGATAACCGCAGGCCTGGCCAAGCTGGTGGATAAGCAGCAGGTGCGCCTGCTAGAGGGTGGTGACCAGTAATGCAAAATGAAGACAAGCACCGCGTCAACTGGGCAAGCTGGGCCATTGCCCACCGCCAGCTGGTTTACTTTTTTGCCTTTTTGGTGCTCATCATGGGCATCTTTTCCTTCAAATCCCTCGGCCGCAGCGAGGACCCCAGCTTTGCCGTAAAGCAGATGGTTGTTTCGGCCGCCTGGCCAGGCGCCAGTGCCAAGGAGGTCGAAATGCACCTCACCAACGAGCTGGAAAAGCAGATCCAAACCCTGCCGCAGATTGATAAAATCACCAGCTATTCGCGTCCCGGTGTGTGTGTTATCACCGTTTCCCTCAAGGACGAGGTCACAGGCAACACCGTGCGTCAGCGCTGGCTGGAGCTGCGCAACATCGTGGACGATGGCAAAAAGAACCTCCCCAGCGGCACACTTGGGCCATATTATAATGACCGCTTTGACGATGTTTACGGCAACATTTACGCCCTGACGGGCGACGGCTTCACCTACGAGGATATGCGTAAATATGCCGAGAAAATCAAGCTGGACTTTTACGGCATCAAGGACGTCAAAAAGGTGGAGCTTGTAGGCGTGCAGCCTGAAAAAATCTTCGTACAGATGCAGACCGATAAGCTGGCACAGCTGGGACTGGATATCAACAGCATCGCCAGCACCATCAAGGCACAAACCTCTGTGAACGCCAGCGGTATGATTGAGGCCGACACCGCCAACTCCTACCTGCGCATCACAGGCAGCCCGGACAGCGTCCAAAACATTGCTGCCATTCCCATCAACGCCAACGGCCAAGTCTTCCGCCTGGGCGACATTGCCCAAATCACCCACGGCTACGTTGACCCGCCCGACACGCTGATGTACTACAACGGCAAGCCTGCCGTGGGCATCGCGCTTTCTATGGAGGATGGCGGCGACAACATCAAGCTGGGCGAAAACCTGGCTGCCGCTATCGAAAAAATACAAAAGGAGCTGCCCCTAGGGCTGGAGCTGAACCAGGTTGCCAACCAGCCGGAGGTAGTAAAAAACTCCATCAGCGAGTTTTCGGAAAGCCTGTACGAGGCCATTCTTATTGTGCTCGTCGTCAGTCTGATGACCCTGGGACGCCGCAGCGGCTACGTAATTTCCTGCTGCATCCCGCTCATCCTTTTGGGCTCGTTCTGCGCCATGTTCGCCCTTGGCATAGATTTACACAAAATCTCGTTGGGTGCCTTGGTTGTATCCCTGGGCATGCTTGTAGATGACGCCATCGTCGTGGTGGAGCTGATGGAGGTAAAAATGTCAGAGGGCATGCCTCGCGCCGAGGCGGCCTCCTACGCCTTCAAAACCTGCGCCTGGCCGCTACTGGCAGGCACCATCATCACCTGCCTGGGATTTATGCCAATAGCCTTTTCCAAGGCCAGTGCCTCTGAATTTGCCTACAGCCTGTTCCCGGTTATGTCGGTAACGCTCATGCTTTCGTGGCTGGTGTCGGCAACGCTGGCGCCTGTTTTGGGTTATGAGTGGATACGTCCCACCGTCATTAAAAAGGAAAGCTACGACAGCAGCTTTTACCGCAGCTTCCGCAGGCTGCTCACCTGGTCGCTGGGTCACCGCGCCATCGTCATCGGCATCACGCTGGGGATGTTGGCAGTTTCGCTCTTTATGCTGCGCTTCGTCAGCCAGGAATTTTTCCCTGCTTCAGTACGTCCCGAGCTTTTGGTAGAGCTTAACCTGCCGGAGGGCAGCTCCATCAAGACCACGGATGCCGCTGCCCGCAAGCTGACAGACCTCATCAAGGACGATAAGGATTTGGACCACGTTTCCACCTACGTAGGCGAAAGCGCTCCCCGCTTCGTCCTGGTTATCGATCCCGTGCAGCCGCGCGACAATTACGCGCAGCTGGTTGTAGTTGCCAAGGACGTGGAAGCACGCAAAGCACTGGAAAAGCGCATCAACAAGCTGGCAGCTGAAAACCTGCCTGAGGCCATCGTTTATTCGCGCTCCATTCCGCTCGGACCGCCTGCACCCTATCCTGTTATGATCCGAGTCAGCGGTAACAGTGACGCCCAGGTTAAGGAATACGCACAAAAGGTGCGCCAGATAATGGCCGCCAATCCTTACGTCAACATGACGCGCCTGGATTGGCTGGAGCAAAGCAACGCCGTAAGGCTGACCGTGGATAACGACAAGCTGCTGCAGATGGGACTTTCACGCCAGACGGTAGCCAACGCGCTGCAGGCCCAGGTTTCCGGCTACACCGTAGCCACCTACTTGGAGGGCGACCAGCAGATCGGCATCGTCTTTCGCCTGAACCCCGACCAGCGCGCTGATATATCGCAGCTGGAAACTATCTCTATCCCCACAAGCAAGGGAGCTGTGCCGCTGTCGCAAATAGCGCACGTGGATTACACCAGCGAGGATAACATGATTTGGCGCCGCAACCTGCGCCCCACCATCACCGTCAACGGCGGTATTGTGGACGGCACTACGGGCAACGACGTCACCAAGCAGGTGTACAACGATCTAGCCGACCTACGTAAGGACTTGCCTGCCGGCATGAGCATAGAGATCGGCGGCTCGCTGGAGGACAGTAACAAAACGCTCAATTACCTGCTGGCACCTGTGCCGCTCATGCTGCTGCTTATCGTCATTCTCATCATGCTGCAGATGCAGGACGTGCGCAAGCTGCTGGTAATCTTGCTCACCGCCCCTATGGGCGTCATCGGCGTCATCTTTGGCCTGCTCCTCTTTAACGCCACCTTAGGCTTTATGGCGGAGCTTGGTATCCTGGCGCTCACAGGCACCATCATCCGCAACAGCATGGTGCTGGTGGACCAAATCCAGCAGCACCTGGAGGCAGGCATGCAGCCGGCGCAGGCCGTCATTGAATCGGCCATAGTACGCTTTAGACCCATCATGCTGGCGGCCTTCACCACGGTTTTGGGTCTCATCCCCATGTTCGCCAGCCAGTTCTGGAACTCCATGGCCGTGGCCATCGCCTGCGGCCTGACGGGTGCAACGCTGCTGACGCTGGTAGTGCTGCCCGTGCTGTACGCCATCGTGTTTAAGATCAAGGTTGAATAAAATATAAGTTAAAAATGCCCCCGCGCATGCGTAGCGCAGGGGCATTTGCATTAGAAAAAACTGATGAATTATCTGTTGTAAAATGCAAATTTAGAAAAAAAATAGTAGCTAGTACCTGGTAAACAGTAAGCAGCTGGCAAAAACCTAACTACCCACCATCAACTATCTACTAGCCACTATTCACCAATCACTATTAACTAACCACTACCCATCAGTATACTCTAGATCTGCCAAAGCCTGTGGTACACACCGCTTTCCATATTATCCAAAACCTCCACCCTAAAGGGCATGTTTTCGATAACATCCATGGTGTCCGAATAGGTGTCGGGGGTCGCATAAAACTTAATCAAGCCGCTTGTAGCATCCACCGTGCTCACCATAGCCAGGTACTCATAGCCTTCCATAATCCAGTTAACGTCTGCAATACGCTCAGGCTCAACCTGCGCGTAGATCATACTGTGGGGTCCAGGGTCATTGTCACTCATTCTTTTACTACCTTTCTGCGTAATAAGCTAAATTGCAGCAGCTCTACATCGCTTGCTGCCGAAAATTTTTGCTGGGCATGCGGCGCACAATCAATAGGCGCGCCCTCTGCGTCCTGCATCTCCTGCAGGGTGAACGGCATCGTAGCGCCACCTGGCATCAAAAGCTCTAGCGGCTCGCCTGCCTTAACATTGTTGCGCTGCTCAAAATAAGCGCGCTTTTTTGCGGCATCGTAGCCTGTCACAATGCCGACAAAATCATGTGTCTGCTCGTATTTAGAGCTGGTGTAGACCTGCGCGTCACGGTCAGGCTTTTTAGCAGCAAAGCCAGTCGTATACTGACGGTGGCTCACCTTATTCAGCTCGGTGATCCACTCAGCAGGCACATTGTAATTTACCATATCTGACCAGCATTTGTCAATAGCCTTGCGGTAAACACTCACCACCGTGGCCACATAATGCACGCTCTTCATGCGTCCCTCAATCTTTAGGCTGCACACGCCAGCACGCATCAAATCCGGCAGATATTCGATAAGGCACAAATCCTTGGAGTTCATCACATAGGTTCCGTGCTCGTCCTCTTCTAAATCAAAATATTCGCCCGGACGCTTTTGCTCGCCCAGCTTATACATATTATACTCCCAGCGGCAGGCCTGGGTGCAGGCACCGCGGTTGCCGTCGCGTCCCGTAAGGTAGGCACTCAAAAGGCAGCGGCCGCTGTAGGATATGCACATAGCGCCATGCACGAAGGTTTCCAGCTCCACCGTAGTTTTTTCGCTGATTTCGGCAATTTCGGCCAGCGACAGCTCGCGCGCCAAAACCACGCGCTCTGCCCCCAGCTGCTCCCACGCCCTGACGGCGGCAAAGTTGGTGGTGTTCGCCTGGGTGCTCACGTGCAGCGGCATATCGGGCACAACCTGCCTTGCTGTGCTCCACACGCCCAAATCGCTGATTAAAAGCGCGTCCACACCTGCCTGCTGCAGACTGCGCAGGTAAGCAGGCAGCTTGTTGATATCCTCGTTATGGGCAAAGATATTCACCGTCACATACACCTTTTTGCCCAAATCATGGGCATAGGCTGCAATTTCGGCAATCTCCTCCAGCGAAAAATTATTGGCAAAGGCGCGCAGGCCAAACATCTTGCCGCCCAGATAAATTGCGTCCGCACCGTAAAGCAGCGCCATCTTGCCCTTTTCCATATTACCTGCCGGGGCCAGCAGCTCCGGCTTAACTAAAGCTCTTGTCATAATCTCTCCGTCCTGATCTTTCTCCTCTGCGGCTGTAATCAGCCGATTTCGTCAATAGCCTGCAAATGCTCTGCATAGGTTTTGCTGAAGCGGTGGTGGCCGTCCTTTTCTGCCACAAAGTACAGATAATCCGTGTCCTGCGGCTCAAGCACTGCCTTGATCGCCCCAAGTCCCGGGCTGGCGATAGGTCCCGGCGGCAGGCCGGGGTTTTGGTAGGTGTTATAGGGACTGGCAATTTTGGTATCAGCAAAGGTGACAACCTCCTTTTGCTCGCCCAAAAGATATTGAATCGTCGTATCTGACTGGATGGGCATGCCGATCGCCACACGCTTCAAAAAGACGCCTGCGATCTTTGGCTGCTCCTCGGCGAACACAGCCTCCAGCTCCACCATCGCCGCCATGTTGACCACGTCACGCAGCTTCTGCCCGCGCCCGGCAACGGTTTTGGCCACGCCGCTTGCGCGCATTTCTTTATCAAACTGCTCCACCATCACCTTAAGCATATCCTCCTCGCTCATGCCGACAGGGAAGTCGTATGTAGCAGGAAAGAGAAAGCCCTCGGCCTTATACAGCACGTCAGGGTCGCTCGTCTGCATATAGTCATAGGGAGCGTAATCTTTGGCGGCAGCGATGAACTTGTCGGCACTGCCAAGGCCCTCGTTTTGCAGCTTGTGCGCAGTTTTCACCACGCTGTAGCCTTCGGGTACGGTAAAGCGCACCTCCTTGATGCGTCCCTTCACCATCACGTCCACAATCTGGCTGTTAGTCATGCCGCCATCAATCTGATACGCTCCTGCCTGCAGCTTGGTGGCCAGTCCCTTAAGGCGCGCCTCCATGCGAAAGGCAGCTGGGTCGCGCACCAGCTTTTTATCGTGCAAAAGTACTGCGATATCGGCCGTCGTCATGCCGTCCTTAACAATCACCAGGTGCGTACCGCCGGCGGCGAAATCCTTGTTGTTGCCGCGGGCGTTGAGCTGCACCGTAAACACCACCAAACCCACAGCCAGCAAAACTGCTGCGCCGATGGCGGCAGCACGGCCGGGGTATTCCTTGATAAAGCTCTTAATATTTTCTATATCCATCAAATTCTTACCGTCTATGCTATCGCTTACATAAAAATACCGGACCGAAGTCCGGATATTTTTACCGTATGCTGCTTATTCCTCTTCGCCGTCAAACAGCTCGT
Source organism: Segatella copri (assembly GCA_963597755.1). GTDB lineage: Bacteria > Bacillota > Negativicutes > Acidaminococcales > Acidaminococcaceae > Phascolarctobacterium_A. The sequence continues at coordinate 68,557 of CAVBQX010000004.1, read as the reverse complement.
CATATTTGGCAACTACTGCCTCGTACTCCTCGTCAGTAGGAGCGGTGTAAACAGCCTCGCCGTTTTCGTCAAAGTCAATGCGGGCGATAACGCAGTTGTCATCCTCATCCTCTTCGTCATGGTCGTGGTCGTGGCATTCGCATTCCTCGTCCTCGCAGCAGCAATCAGCATCAAGCGGAACCAATACAGCAAACTGCTTACCGTCAACGTCAATTACCATATCCTGATAGAACTCATGCTCATTGCCTGCCTCGTCGGTCAGCACAACGCAGATCACTTCTTCATCAGCATCTGCCTGCATAGCTTCTAATTCTTCATTTTTAATGTCTTTTTCTTCCATAAAGGCACCTCTTTTCCAAAATAACTCACACAAAATAAACCTGTTTTGTCTATTGTATAATAGCTTGCCCGCTTCTGTCAAATCTTAAAGCTTTTGCTGTCAAGATAATTTTGCAATATAACGACGGCAGCCATCATATCAATAACCTGCTTGCGCTTTTTGCGGCGCATATCCGCATCCACCAGCACCTTTTCGGCAGCAACGGTGCTCAGCCGCTCGTCCCACAGCACAACCTGCACGGCAGGAAAGCGCTTTTTCAGCTCATCTGCCATAGCCTCGCAGGCCTGGGCGCGCTCGCCAATGGTGCCGTTCATATTTTTGGGATAGCCAACAACGAGCGTATCCACCTCATGCTCGGCAATCAGCTCGGCAATGCGGGCATAGTCACGCTCCTCGCTGGTGCGGCGGATTGTTTCCACACCGTTTGCAATCAGGCCCATCAAATCGCTCACGGCGATGCCTATAGTTCTTGTTCCCACATCCAGGGACATCTTGCGCATCCAAAATCTCCTTTACAGACTTACTTATTAATCTGCTGCAGATAGCTTTTGACCATCTCCTCAATCAGCTCATAGCGCTCGTGGCGGCGCAGCTTGGTACGCGCGTCAGCGTAGCTGGTGATATAGGTGGGATCACCGCTCAGCAGATAGCCTGCCAGCTGGTCTACAGGGTTGTAGCCCTTAGCCTCCAAAGCAGCATATACTTCCTTTATAGTTTCTGCAACGCCGGGCTTGTCGCCCTGACGCTTAAACATCATGGTTTCCTGTGATACCTCTGTCATAATCATGCACTCCTTTCGGTCCGTGTAGCTTTATTTTAGCACATTTTGCCCAAAAAAGCGATAAGCAAAGGACGCAGCAACTGCCATCCGGCAGACTGCGTCCCGCAAAATACTAAAAATCAATACGCATCCAGACCGTTACGCGCACCGCCAACAATACGCACGTTAGAAACATTAAACGCAGCCTTGATTACGGGCAAATATCTGCCCACAAGCTCCGTGCGCACCCTTTCATCGCCTGCGACGATGAGTAGTGCGTCCCCGCTCAAATTTATATTGAGCAGTGAATTAATAAGCCGTTCAAATTCAGCAGCAGATACTGCCTTCTTCAAGGCCGTCAGTCCTGGCAGCAGTTGTGGTTTTTCCTTGGCAATGCGCAGCTCCAAGGCTTCAAAAGGCACCTCTATCAGCTTTTCATTGACCGCACCCACAAAATTTTCGTTTAAGCCACCACTTACGCCCAAGAAATCCTCCGTCATGCTAAAACCTCCTCTAGCAACCACACAAGCTAAAGCTATCTGTGCCGTTTATGCAGATAACAACAGCTTCTAATGTGAATTTAGCACGAAACAGAGTGTTTGTCAAATTAATAAAAATACTCTTCACTGCAAATATTTTATTATTTTGTAAGGCGCACCTCGTCAAACTGCTTGCCGTTTGCCAAAAAGGCTTTCAGCTCCAGAGAGCCTTCATCTGCCTTCAGCGTCATGTAATTGGTGGTCTCAGGCTGCGGCGCACGTGCAGCATCCCATTCAAAGTCGCCCCACAGCTTAGGATAGCGCACATCGCCGGCCACGCCTGTCAAAATATAGGTGATGCCGTCAGCAGCGGGGACAAAGTTTTTGAGCGGCACGCGGCGGCGGTAGGTGTGCAGATGCGCCGTCAGCACTGCGTCCACCTTGTATTTTTCAAACACCGGCATCAGCTCGCGGCTGAAATCCAAAAGCTGTGTCTTGGTCTGCTCCCTGCCTGACTGCGGCCCGAAGCCGTACAAAAAGATATCGCGGTGCATCAAAACAATCTTCCATTTGGCAGTGCTGGCCGCCAAATCCTTTTCCAGCCACGGCAGCTCGTCTGCCAAAAGCTGCGGCTGGTACTTTTTCATCTCGGGGAAGTTGGTATCCAAAACCACAAAATGCACCGGGCCGTAATCAAAGCTATAAAACTGGTTAGGATATTTATCCAGACCGTTTTGCGGCACGTTGAACAAGTGCGTGTAGGCCACAGGCAGCACCTCCTGCCACTGCCTGTTGTAGGCCTCGTGGTTACCCACCAATGGCGCCAGCGGCACAGCATCACTAAAGGTGCTTACGCTGTTGAACCACGCCTTCCACTGGCTGCTGTCCTGCCCATTGTCCACCAAATCACCCATGTTGATATAAAGGGCGCTGTCACTATGGCGCTTATAGGCCTCGCGCGCCAGCTGCTGCCAACCGCTGTAGTTGGCGCTTTGCGAATCCGGGAAGATAAGCGCGCTGAAGGCGCCGCCGTCCTCCGTATGCAGCCTGTGCCAGCGTCCCTTGTGCTGCGCTGTGTTTATGCGGTATTCGTAGTCACTGCCGCTTTTAAGACCTGCCAGGCGTGCTGTATAGTGAATATAGCTGTCCTTGGGACCGTCGTCAAAGGAGCTGTCCACTGCCTTAACGCTGGTAATATTTTTATCCCCTACCAGGCGGTAATCCATGCTGTATTCCTGCTTCACCTTGGCCTCCCACATAATCGTGCGGCCAGTTTTGTTATCTGCTGCCACTATCTGCCGTGGATTGGTGATGCTAACGGCAGTGTCACTGCCTCCGGCCTCACTGTCTGCAGCACTGCCGGCGCTGCCGCCGCAGCCTGCCACCACCATTGCACCTGCAGCAAGCAGGGCGGCCAGCAGTATGTATATTCTTTTATGCATAGCAATCGCTTCCCTTCATCGTGATATATCAATTTATTTTATCATAAACCCTTGAGCCTGCTCCAGGTCAAGCATTAATCTAAGCTTTCCAAGCCCAAAAATATATTTTAGCAGCAATAAGCAAGGCTGCCACAGCAAGCTGCGACAGCCTCTCTATCTCTCAATACTCTCAAAAATATTCGTTATTGTAGGTACGCTGCTTGGAAAAAAGCGCGTCTAAAAGCTGCAGCTTCTCTTGCTTGCTGCATTTGATGCGTCCTGCCTCCCACAGCTCGGTGGCGCTGAATGTGCCAAAGTAAAGCTGGGTAAAGGCTCCCATATCCAGGGTAACCTCCTCCTGCTCCGCCGTGCTCACAGCCTCCAGACGGCCTGCCGCGATCTTAAGCTTCAGCAGGTGGTTGTTGCGGTGAATCACGCTGTCCGTCAACAGCAGCACCACGCTACCTTTTGGCAGTGACTGCGGCACAGGCAGCTCCTTAAGCGCCTTTCTTGCGTCCAAGCAGCGCGCCATCATAAAGGGTGCAAGGCGTCCTGCATACTGCTGCTCCGTAAAGCCCAGGTGGGTCTTGTCCCAGTCCTCGGCCAGCCAGCAAAATTCCTGTGCCTCGCTTTTGTGCCCGGCCGCAAACCGCAGCAGGCGGTTTTTTGCGGCAAAGTCATCTGCCAAAAGCTCATGCGCCGTAAAAACCCCGTCGCTAATGCTGTACAGCAAATAGCCTGCCGCAGCGCCATCTCGGTAAACTATGGCGCACTGCACGCCTTCTGCTGTCATGACGCTCAAAAGCTTGCGCCATTGAAAGGCAGTACGCTTGGGCACGCCACTATAGGACGCTGTCACTCTGGCATATACCGCCGCCAGCTCGTTGCCATCGCAATTTTCCTGCGTAGCAGCTGCCAAAACATCCACTAGCCGCACGCGCTCCACAGCCAGGCCCGTGCCTGCAGCCGCAGGTGCGAGAGCCGCCATGGGCATTTTGTACTCATGGCGGTAGTAGCAGTAAGCAAAATCATATGGCAGATAAATTCCCGCACTAATAGGCATAAGCGTCACAAAGGCATAGCCCTGCGAGCGCAGCACCTCAAAGGTTGTTTCTAAAAGCGGCCGCAAAAGGTGCTGTCCCCGTGCCTCCGGTGCGGTGGCGATGCCCACAAGGTACGGCACCAGCTGCTCACGCCCACGCAAACACAGCATATAAGGATTGACGTGCAGCATCGTGCGCAGCCTTTCCTTGTCACCCACCTTGTCAAAGCCGCCGATCACCATATTATCCTTGCCGCAATACTTTTCAAAGTAATATTGAAAAAACGGCTCATCCTTTTTTTCAAAGCAGTAATCCCACAGCTCTGCCACCTGCTGCATACGCTCTGCGCCCACAACTCTGTAAATCATATGGCACCTCACCCGATAATGACGTTATACTTTTTCACCATAAACTCAGGATGCAAAGCCTCCTTGGCCGTGCGCAGACCGGGATGGCCCATATCCTCCTCACGGTTGAGGTATTTTACATCCGTCCAGGCGTGCGCCGCGAACTCCTTGGTGATGGCAGTATACAGACCGCGCACATCATGACGCGCCTTTTCTACGTGCAGCACCGCCGTATCCTCGTTAATCTTCTTGCCGAAGCTGAACGCCTGGATAGCACCGTCAAAGCGGATAGCACCACCACGCAGTCCCAGCTGCTCAAAGCTCAAAAAAGCCTGCTGGATAGCATATTTTTCACATTCCAGCGACGGATCCTCCGCCATATGCTCGTCACACCAGCGCTCGCCAAAGTTCAGGCATTCCATCATATTATCCATAGTAATCGGCTCATAGACAAAATCAGGATGCGCCTTGACAAAGGCGTTATAATGGTTCTTCTGGCCATGCAGTTTGCGTCCCGACAGCGTCGCCAGCTTTTCCTGCAGGTAGACGTAATCCCAGTTATCGCGGTCATCCTCGTACACCAGGCCGGGCAGCACGCGCTCAAAGCGCTCCTTAGTAAAGTCATAGATGCCGTGCATCTCAAAGGGCCTGCCCTGGTGCTCCTCCTTCAGCTCCTGCATCAGCTGCGGCAAATCCTCGTCACGGCCGCCAAAGGGCTGAATATAAAAATCCACGTCGTTGCGCTTCACCTTCAGCAGCAAAAAGTCGTGCGCCACACACCAAAAGATGTGGTAGCAGTCACGCCACACAAACAGGTTAGAAAAGGCACATTCGCTGCCTCTTTGATGTGATTTTGATATATAGCTTTCAAACATCGGCTTTTGCTCCAATGTTACCGGTTTAAATTCTAAAATGTTGATAACCTCCTAATTAATCCATTCGCTTGTCTATTATAGCATATGTGCCATCCTTTGCGGACAGGCAAAAGCATTTTTAACAGTAACTTCACAATAACAGCCGCACTCTAGTTTGTTATCATACGCTATGCCAGCGATTTTGTAAAGTATGCACTAATTAGTAGTATAGTTTCTAAAAAGATACTGCAAACCAAAAGCACACAAAAAGGCTCCCCCTTGGGGGGAGCCTTTAGGCAGCTTCTCCGCCAGAAGTCCAATCCTTTTACTCTTCCTCTGCTGCCTTAGCCACGGCATCAGCCATGCTCTTAACGTATTCGTAAACGTATTTAGGCGAAGCCTCACCGTACTTTTCGACGATTTTTTCAATCGCGCTGCCCACGATAGCACCATCGCTGGCCTTGGCCATCCTGTAGGCCTGCTCCGGAGTGGCGATGCCAAAGCCCACAGCTACAGGAATATCGGTTGCCTTGCGCACCTCGGCCACAATGCCGTCAATGTCAGTGGTAATGTTTTTACGCACGCCCGTAACGCCCAGAGAGGACACCACGTAAACATAACCCTGCGCGATTTTGGCGATCTTGGCGATGCGGTCCTTGGAGGTGGGCGCGATCAGCGGCACCAGCGCTATGTTGTGAGGCTCGCTGTAGGGACGCATCTCCTCACGCTCCTCATACGGGATATCGGGAATGATGACGCCGTCCACACCTGTTTCCTCGCAGCGGGCAAAGAACCTTTCGGCGCCATAGGCATAAATCGGATTAGCGTAGGTCAAAAACACCAATGGAACCTGAGTCTCTTTACGCAGCTCGGCCACCAGGTCAAAAATCTTGTCGGTGGTGGTACCTGCTGCCAGCGCACGCAAATCGGCACGCTGGATAACCTCGCCCTCGGCCACGGGATCCGAAAAGGGAATACCAAATTCCACCAAGCCTGCACCGCCGTCAATCATCGCCATAACCAGCTCCTTGGTTACAGCAAGGTTTGGGTCACCCGCAGTGACAAAGCCAATGAAAACCTTTTTATTTTTAGCAAATGCATCCTGAATTCTAGTCATGTAAATCAACCCCCATATAGCGTGCGATAGCGGCAACGTCCTTGTCACCACGGCCGGAAATATTAATTACCATAATCTTGTCCTTAGGCAGCGTCGGCGCCAGCTTCATAGCATAGGCCACAGCGTGCGCGCTTTCGATAGCGGGGATGATGCCCTCCATCTTGGACAAATAGTTGAAGGCGTCCACGGCCTCCTGGTCGGTGGCAGGCACATATTCCGCGCGGCCAATGTCGTGCAAATATGCGTGCTCAGGACCTATGCCAGGGTAATCCAAGCCGGCGGAGATGGAATATACTGGCGCGATCTGACCATATTTATCCTGCAAAAAGTAGCTCTTCATGCCATGGAAGATGCCCAGCGTACCATTTGCCATGGTGGCGGCGTTCTTGGGATTATCCACACCCAGGCCTGCTGCCTCCACGCCTATCAGACGCACATCCTTGTCCTCAATAAAGTCATAGAACATACCCATAGCGTTGGAGCCGCCACCAACGCAGGCTACCAAAACGTCAGGCAGACGTCCTTCCTTTTCCAGCATCTGCGCCTTGATCTCCTCACCGATAATCTTTTGGAAGTCACGCACGATTTCAGGATAAGGATGCGGTCCCATAACGCTGCCCAAAACGTAGTAGGTGTCCTCCACGCGCTCGGTCCACACGCGCAGTGCTTCGTTAACGGCATCCTTAAGCGTGCCTGTGCCGCTGGCAACGGGCACGACCTTCGCCCCCAAAAGCTCCATGCGGAACACGTTCAGCTTCTGACGCTCGCAGTCCTCCTTGCCCATGTACACCACGCACTCCATGTTCATCAAGGCTGCGGCGGTGGCAGTGGCAACACCGTGCTGGCCCGCGCCGGTTTCGGCAATAACACGCTTTTTACCCATCTTCTGCGCCAGCAGAATTTGCCCCAGGACGTTGTTGATTTTGTGCGCACCGGTGTGGTTTAAATCCTCACGCTTAAGATAAATTTTGCAGCCGCCCAAATCCTTGGTCATTTTTTCGGCATAATATAAAAGCGAGGGTCTGTTGGCATATTCGCGGTACAAACGCGCCAGCTCTGCCTTAAAATCCGGGTCATTCTTATATTTTTCGTAAGCCTCCTCCAGCTCCAGCACTGCATTCATCAAGGTTTCGGGCATGTACTGGCCGCCATGAATACCATATCTACCTTTTGTCATTGTTATCTCCCCTTATCTTAGTAAAATCGGCAATTGAGTGCAAACCCCTCTCCGCCTCGCATGCGCTCGGCACCCGCCCCAGGGCGCCCTCTCTTGCCCTAACGGGCAATTCACCTTGTCCCCCCAAGGGGAGGCTTCAAGGTGCTGCTAATTTCGCATTGCACATCGCACATTCGCAATAAATGCGGCAATTTTCTCTTTATCCTTAAAGCCATTTGTTTCAACCCCGCCGCTCACATCCACGGCAAAGGCCTTAGTATTTTTAATCACGTCTGCCACGCTGGCCGCATCCAGGCCGCCTGCTATAAAATAGGGCCTGCTCACGCCACACGCATCTAAAAGCGTTGTATCAAAGCGCTGCCCCGTGCCGCCGTACTGCCCCGGCGTGTACGTATCAAAAAGCAGATAATCGGCAGGATACGCATTAGCTGCCGCCACAGCAGCCGCATCCTTTGCGCGTACTGCGCGGATTATGGGCAAATCCGTCAGCTGCTTCAGGCTTTGGCAATAGGCCGCGCTTTCGTCTCCGTGCAGCTGGATGATATCTATCGTCCCTGCATGCGCCAGCTGCGCGATAAAGTCCATGTCAGCGTTCACAAAAACGCCCACAGCCTTGACCTGCGGCGCAAGCATTGCCTTTAGCTGCGCCGCCTGCGCTGCTGTCACCTGCCTTTTGCTTTCGGCAAAGACGAAGCCCGCAAAATCCGGCAGCAGCGCGTTAACATATTCCACGTCCTGCGATCGCCGCAGGCCGCAAATCTTTACCTTAACCTTATTCACCACGCATCTCCCGCAGCATTGCCGCCGCATCAGGCGCACGCATCAGCGCCTCGCCCACCAGCACCGCCTGCACGCCCGCTGCCTTCAGCCCCAGCGTGTCACCGGCTTTTTGGATGCCGCTTTCGGCAACAAAGATTTTATCCTTGGGGATATTGTCCCTAAGGCGCAGGCTGTTGAGTGGATTTACCGTAAAATCCTGTAAATTGCGGTTGTTGACGCCGATAATCCCGGCACCTGCCGCCAGCGCCAGCTGCACCTCATCGCCCGTGTGTGCCTCCACTAACGCGCTCATTCCCAGGCTGTGCGCCTGCTCCAGGTATTCTGCCAGCTGCTGCGCGCTCAGCAGGCTGCAGATTAAGAGCACTGCGTCCGCGCCCAGGTTTTTGGCTTCGTAGATCTGGTATTCGTCAATGGTAAAATCCTTACGCAAAATTGGCAGCTGCACCGTTCGCCGCACTGCCTCAAGATAGGCATCGCTCCCCAAAAAGAATTTTGGCTCCGTCAGGCAGGAGATGGCACTGGCGCCGCCTGCCTCGTACTCTGCGGCCTTGCGCAGGTAAATATCCTCAAAATCGGGGGAGATTATCCCCTTAGACGGTGATGCCTTCTTCAGCTCGGCAATCACGCTCAATCCCGGTGCTGCCAGCGCCGCCGCAAAATCCTTGCCGGCTGGTCTGCTTTCGGCCTCGTCACGCACAGCGTAAAGGCCTTTGCGCTGCTTGAGCGCCTTTACGCGCCCTGCAGTATATTCAGCAATATCATCTAATATCATGGCCGCCTCTTATTTATTACTCAGCTCAATTAATTTTTCCAGAGTTGCCATAGCCTTGCCGCTGTCAATCAGCTCTGCGGCCAGCTTAACGCCCTCAGCAAAGCTTTCTGCCTTGCCGCCTATGTACAGGCTGGCGCCTGCGTTGAGCAGCACTGCGTTACGCTTGTGGCCCTTGGCTCCGCCCAAAACATCACGGGTGATCTGCGCGTTTTCAGCAGGCAGGCCGCCAACTAAATCAGCCTTGCTGCAGCGCTCCATGCCAAAGTCCTCAGGCTTGATGACATAATTTTTCATCCAGCCGTCCTTAAACTCGCACACGGTTGTCGGCGCGCTCAAGGAAATCTCGTCCAGCTTATCCTGGCCATATACCACCATGCCGCGCTTTACGCCCAGGTTCATCAAAACCTGTGCCAGTGGCTGCACCAGATAACCATCATATACGCCCAAAAGCTGCATCTTGGGGCTGCTGGGGTTAGTGAGTGGTCCCAGGATGTTGAACACGGTGCGGATGCCCAGCTCCTTGCGGATGGGGCCGACGTACTTCATCGAGGTGTGATATTTTTGTGCGAAGAAAAAGCACATGCCCACCTCACGCAGCAGCTCCACGCACTTTTGTGGCTCTAGCTGGATGTTTACACCCAAGGCCTCCAGGCAGTCGGCCGTACCGCATTTGGAGGAGGCTGCACGGTTGCCGTGCTTGGCAACCTTCATACCGCCTGCTGCAGCAACCAGTGCCGCCGTCGTGGAAATATTGAAGCTGTTGGCACCGTCGCCGCCGGTACCGACAATTTCAAATACATCCATACCCGTTTCGCACTTTAATGCATGGTCACGCATTGCGGCAGCGCAGCCTGCGATTTCGTCCGTGGTTTCGGCAGTGGTGCTCTTGGTTGAAAGTGCTGCCAAAAAGGCCGCGTTTTGCGTAGCGCTGGTTTCGCCGCCCATGATTTCGTTCATCACGCTATAGGCCTCATCATAGGTCAAATCCTTTTTATCAACGATTTTTACAATTGCTTCCTTAATCATCTTGTTTGCCTCCCTAATTTATTTTGCAATATCTATCTAATAGCCAAAAAGTTTTTCAGGATCGTCCGTCCTTGCGGCGTCATAATCGACTCGGGATGAAACTGCAGGCCATACACCGGCAGCGTTTTATGCTGCAGCGCCATGATCTCATGCTTTGCGGTTTCGGCTGTCACCACAAGGCAGTCCGGCAGGCTCTCCGGCTCCACAATCAGCGAATGGTAGCGCGCTGCCTCAAAGCCATCTGGCATATCCTTAAAGATTGGCGTTGGTGCTACAAGCTGCATCCTGTCGCTTTTACCATGCACAATTTGCGGTGCATGCACCACCCTGCCGCCAAAGGCCTCGCCAATCGCCTGATGACCAAGGCAGACACCCAAAATAGGGAACTCGCCTGCCAGCTGGCGGATAACCGCCAGGCAGATGCCTGCCTGCTGTGGGTTGCCCGGTCCCGGCGAAATGATGATGTGGCTTGGCTGCAGGCCTCTTATTTCGTCAATCGTGATTTTATCGTTGCGCACAACCTTGATATCCGGGTTGATTTCGCCGATGAGCTGATACAGATTAAAGGTAAAGCTGTCGTAGTTATCAATTATCAAAATCATCGCTTACTCCTCCTCTGCCGTCATGCGCAGCGCCGTCATGCAGGCACCTGCCTTATTCACTGTTTCCTGAAATTCGTTATCGACAACCGAATCGGCCACGATGCCGCCGCCGGCCTGGATATAAACCCTGCCTGCCCGCTTCACCATCGTGCGGATGGTAATGCAGATGTCCATATTACCGCCAAAATCCAGATAACCCATGCCGCCGCCATAAATACCGCGGCGCTCAGGCTCCAGCTCGTCGATAATCTCGCAGGCGCGGATCTTGGGTGCGCCGCTGAGCGTGCCTGCCGGGAATACAGCCCTTAAGGCATCCAACGCATCCTTGTCTGCGCTCAGCGTGCCTGTCACCTTGCTGGTTATGTGCATAACGTGCGAAAAGCGTTTGATGGCCTTGTAATCGCTCACCCTGACGCTGCCAAAGTCGCACACACGGCCCACGTCGTTGCGTCCCAGGTCCACCAGCATATTGTGCTCGGCAATTTCCTTAGTATCAGCCAAAAGCTCCTTCTCCAGGGCAATGTCCTCCTCTGCCGTTTTGCCGCGTCGGCGGGTGCCTGCGATCGGCATGCTGATTACCTGCCTGCCAACCACCTTCACCAGCGTTTCGGGCGAACTGCCGGCAATTTCCACATCATCGTTATGTAAAAAGACCATGTACTGCGACGGGTTGGTGGTGCGCAAGTAGCGGTAAGCACTGAACAGGCTCTGGTCGTAGCTGGCGCTGAACTTTTGCGCATATACAATCTGGAAGGCATCGCCGTTTTTTATGTATTCCTTGCAGCGCAGCACATTCTTGCTGTACTGCTCACGGCTCTGGTTGCTGGTGAATTCTCCCAGGTGCGCCTTGACGGGCTTCACAGGCTGCACCGGCTCAAGCAGCATTTTTTCCATCGCCGCAATCTCACGCTCTGCCTTGGCGTAATTGATTTCGGGATTATCAGTCTTAACGTTGACGATCAAAAAGATTTTCTGCTTAAGGTGGTCAAAGGCGATGAGCTTGTCAAAAAGCATTAAATCCACGTCGGCAAATTCGGCGCTCCGCTCTTTGTTCACCTGCATATCAGGCTCGCAATAGCGCATAAAGTCAAAACCGAACATTCCCACCAGGCCGCCGGTGAAATTAGGCAGGCCCTCAATCTGCGGTGCCCTGTATTCATCCAGGATATGGCGGATGCAGCCCAGCGGATCCTTTTCCTTGTACTTGACGGCAGCGCCGCTGATGATTTCGGCATTGCCGTCGGTAAGCTTTAAGCGCAGCACCGGGTCATAGCCTACAAAGGAATAGCGCGCCCAATGCTCGCCGCCCTCAATGCTTTCTAACAAAAAATAATTGCGGCTGCTGCGGCGCACGTTGTCCAAAAAGGCCAGCGGCGTCAGCATATCTGCCAGACACTCCTTAGCTACAGGCACTGCCCTGTAGTCGGCAGCATAAGCCTTTACCTGCTCCAAGCTCAAATTCAACATTTTGTCACCTCGTAAAATCTTCCTGCTTAGCAAAACTAAAAAACCTGCCCCTAAATCTGATTTACTCAATCAAATTCAAGGACAGGCTATAAATACAAATACCTGCGGTACCACCTTGGTTCGCCAAAATCACGGCGCTCTTTCGCAGAGTGCTAACACACCCCTCGCCCTTAACGCTGGCGCAACGTTGCTGAATACTCTCACGCTTGTGATTTGACAGCACCCTCAACGGTCCATTTATCAGTCTGCATCTCTACCTGGTTCACAGCTACCCAAGCTCTCTGTAAGCGCATCTACTGACTTGATCTCCGTCTCAACGGTTTGTGGTTTTTGAAGTTGCAACTAGTTTACCACTGCGACAGATTAGCGTCAACAGTTTTTTACAAAAAATCTTATTCAAGCCTTTTATTGTACAAAATTGTAAAGTGAGTAACAGTTTTGCTGTAATATGCAAAAAGCACCCGTCCTTACAGACAGGTGCCAAGTTGTAAGCCTATTATTTGCGGATGCCCAGCTTAGTGATGATTGCGCGATAACGCTCAATATCCTTGCCAGCCAGATAGTTCAGCAGGCCACGACGTTTACCTACCATTTTCAGCAGGCCGCGACGGGAATGATGGTCTTTTTTGTGCTCTTTCAGATGCTCGGTCAAATATTTAATGCGTTCGGTCAGAACTGCAATTTGTACCTCCGGAGAACCGGTATCGCCTTCATGACGTGCGTTGTCGAGAATTACTGCTTGTTTAGCTTCGCTAGTTAACATGTTCTTTGCCTCCTAAAATTTTCAAATTGCCATAAGCATAGCAGCCGTTGGAGTAGCAAACTGCCAAGCCCTGGTTCAGATACTATGATAGTATACCATATCCCGCGCCCTAATAGCAAGGTTTTTGTAAAGTTTTTTATAAAAACAGGACGCGCCACGATAACGGCACGTCCTGCAAAACACAAATCTTTAATTATCAATCCTTGCCCGGAGTCAGCTTGCGCAGCAGCATCCACAAGGGACCTGCCAAAAGCGTAGAGGTATAGGCACCGCTGGAGAAGCCCACCAGCATCGCAAAGGAGAAGTTGCGGATGGTGTCGCCGCCCCACAGGAAAATAGCAACAACGGCGAACAGGGATGTACCAACAGTATAAATGCTACGTCCCATCGTCTGCCAAATGCTGTTATCCACCATTTCCGTCATGCTTTCGCTACGGCGGTGAATCTTGAGGTTTTCACGGATACGGTCAAAGATAACGATAGTGCCGTTGACAGAATAGCCTACAACGGTAAGCAGCGCTGCTACAAAGCTGGAATCCAGCTCCATATGGAAGAGCGAGAAATAGCTCAGCGTTACTATAACGTCGATAATCAAAGCGATAATTGCTGCCAGCGCAAAGCGGAACTCAAAGCGCACGGTGATATAGGCTATCATCAAGAACCACGACAGCACAATTGCCATAACAGCCTGCTGAATCAGCTCGCCGCCGACGGTGGCACCAACGTTTTCTACACGTTGGATGTTGAATTCACCGATCTTGGACTTCAGATCGCTCATAACCTCCTGACGCTGCTCATCGCTGACAACGCCGGTACGGATGAGCACGCCCTTAGAGCTTTGCGCAGCACTGTCACTGCTTTCGAGCTGGATAATGGCATTACCCAAATCATGCTCCTTAAGCACGTCACGTACCTCGGCAACAGTAACAGGCTTACCAAATTCCAAATCCATAATGCTGCCGCCGGTAAAATCAATGCCCAGATTGAAGCCCTTAAAGAGCATGGACCCAATGCCGATAAGCAAAAAGGTGATGGTGATGGCAAAGAAAATCTTGTAGCGTTTAACAATAGAAAACTTCATTATTTTGCCACCTCCTCATTAGTTTTAGGCGCTCTGGCACCAAACAAGAAGAGATTCTTGGTGATGTTGCTGTAAATGAGGAAGCGCAGTAAAAACTTGGTTACGGTTACGGCAGTAAACATACTCAAAAGCGTGCCAAGTGCCAGGGTAACAGCAAAGCCCTTAATCGGGCCGGTGCCCAGGTAAAAGAGCACGGCTGCTGCCATAATAGTGGTCAGATTGGAGTCAAGGATGGTGACGATGGCGCGGCTGAAGCCGGAATCCATAGCACTGCGCAGCGTCTTGCCACGCTTTACCTCCTCCTTAAAGCGTTCAAAAATAAGCACGTTGGCGTCAACCGCCATGCCGACCGACAGGATGATACCTGCAATGCCCGGCAGCGTCAGCGTTGCGCCCAAATAACGCATAACTACGAGCAGCAGCATTACGTACAAAAGCAGCGCAATATCAGCTACTACGCCTGCCAGACGGTAGAACAGCAGCATGAAGACAAAGACGCCGATAATACCGATGCTGAAGGCCTTGATGCTCTTATCCTTGGAATCCTGGCCCAGTGTAGGACCAACAGTACGGTTTTCCATGATTTCAATCTTTACAGGCAGGCTGCCGCTGCGCAGCAAAATTGCCAGATGCTCGGCCTCCTCCACATTACGGGAACCGGAAATCTGTGCATGGCCGCCAGTGATTGCTTCCTGTACTACAGGAGCAGTAAGAACCTCGCCATCAAGCTCGATAGCAATTTTTTTGCCTACGTTACGCGCGGTCAGATCGGCAAACTTTTTGCCGCCCTCGTCGCTGAACTCCAGACCTACAACAGCCTGGTTACCTTGGGATACCTGAGCCTTGGCATCCTTTAAGTCGCTGCCTGTGAGTACAACCTTGCCGCTTTCATCCTTAAATTGCAGCATAGCAGTACGGCCAAGCATAGCAATAGCCTTTTCAGGATCCTTTACGCCGGGCAGCTCGACAATAATACGGTCCTTGCCCTGACGCTGGATAACAGGCTCGGTGAGGCCAAGCTCGTTAACACGACGCTCAATTACCTTTACACTGCGGTTGACAGCGTCATCATCAACCTTCAGCTCCGGGGTATCCACTGCCTGCAAAACAACGTGGGTACCACCCTGCAAATCCAGACCCTGCTTAATAGAGTTAGCCAGGGGCGAGATGTATACGCAGAAACCACCAATAATCGCCAGTGCGATAACCAGGAATTTCCCGAATTCATTCCAACGCAAAATTACTTCCTCCTTAAAATGTTTTGGATTTAATTTATAAGCTAAGCGGTCAGAGAGTGGTAATTCCGCTTTCACTTGCTAAAAGCTGCACAATAACATCATATTCATCACGCGGCAGACTGTCCGCCATCAGCTCGTCATAGGCTATTCCCATCAGGGTAGCATTAGCCGCCTGCGGCAAAAAGCGGTCATAATAGCCTGCACCCATGCCAAGTCTGCTGCCGTCACGACCAAAGGCCACGCCGGGCACAAGCACCAGGTCCAGCTTCGCCACCTGCACCAGCTGCGCCGGCTGGCGCACACTGCGTATGCCATAGCGGTCCAGCTCAAAATCATCCATGCCGCAAAGCAGCGCCGCCTCCATTTCTGTGGCCGACGTTATGAGCGGCACAGCGACGGTTTTGCCATCTGCCAAAGCGTGCTGCAGCACCAGATCCACCGACAGCTCGTTACCAAAAGCCAAATAGCCCATGATGCAGCGCGCTTTGCGATAGGCATCACAGGCCAGGATATGACGGGCAACTGCCAGGCTGCTGGCTGCAGCCTGCTCAGCAGACAGATGTGCGCGCAGCTTCTTATAAAACTTCCGCAGCTCTGTTTTTTCTTCTGTAATCGCCATCAGGAATTCTTTGAGGGGTTTTGGAAACCACTGACAGCATTGCGTGCCATATCAATTTCCACGCCATCGGCAACCTTTACCTTAACGCGTTTTTCGGAAATGGCAGTAATAACACCATAAATACCACCGATTGTGATAATCTCGTCTCCCTCTTTTAGGCTATTCAACAAATTTTGGCGCTTCTCCTGTTCCTTTTTCTGCGGACGCCACAGCATAAAATAGAATATGCCGCCCATCAGGACAAAGGGCCAGAGAGAATTAATCAGGGCCATTGTATCCGTGCCTTGCATACAGAACACCTCCACTTTTATCAATCCCTGCGCTGGACAAGTTCGCAGGCTCTCCTTGCAGACTTTATAGCTTGCAACAGTTTATACCAATTTTATATATTCTAGATTAAATGAAAAATTCCTTTTTATCCACGATAATTTTCTAAAAATCTTTCGCGAAACTCCGGGAAGCTGTCATTTGCAATAGCATCACGGATTTCCTTGGCAAAATGCAGCAAAAAGTGCAGATTGTGGATAGACAACAGGCGCAGACCGAAAATTTCCTCCGCCTTAAACAGGTGACGGATATAGGCGCGACTGAAGTTACGGCAGGCGTAGCAGCTGCAGCCATCCTCAATCGGACGGAAGTCCTCTGCGTAAACAGCATTACGCACAACCAATCGTCCAGTGTGCGTCATGGCAGTGCCATTTCTGGCAACGCGGGTCGGGAATACGCAGTCAAACATGTCCACGCCCAAATTTACAGCCTCCACGATGCAGTCAGCCGTGCCTACGCCCATCAGGTAGCGTGCCTTATCCTTGGGCATCAGCTCCGTTGTCTGTCCCAGGATATCGTACATCAAAGGCTTGGGCTCGCCCACCGACAGACCGCCGATGCCATAGCCGGCAAAATCCAGCTCCGTCAGCTGCGCCACGCTCAGGCGGCGCAGATCGGGATACATGCCGCCCTGCACAATGCCAAACATCGACTGGTCCTCGCGCGTATGTGTATCCAGGCAGCGCTTGGCCCAGCGTGTAGTGCGCTCGGTCGAACGCTTAGCGTAGTCATATTCTGCAGGATAGGGAATGCATTCATCAAAGGCCATAGCGATATCTGCTCCCAATGCCTCCTGCACCTGTGTGGAAACCTCAGGGGACAAAAACTGCCTGCTGCCATCAATGTGCGAGCGGAACATTACGCCCTCCTCGGTAATCTTGCGCATTGCGCCCAGGCTGAAAACCTGAAAGCCACCGCTGTCGGTGAGCATGCCGCGCTTATAGTTCATAAATTTGTGCAGGCCGCCGGCCTTGCGCACCAGCTCGTGCCCCGGGCGCAAAAACAGGTGGTATGTATTGGACAAAATCACCTGGCTGCCCATTTCGTACAGCTCCTCAGGCGCCAAAGTCTTAACAGTTGCCTGCGTACCTACAGGCATAAACATGGGTGTTTCAAACGTACCATGGGGGGTGTGCAGCCTACCGAGGCGGGCGCCGCTACGGCTGCATTCTTTTATTAGTTCATAGGTTACAGCGTGTTTCATGTTGCTTCCTTTTCGTTATTTTTGTAAATCAGTAATAAACATAGCGTCACCAAAGGAGAAGAAGCGGTATTTTTCCTCTACCGCAGTCTTGTAGGTAGCAAGCATAATCTCCCTCGTCGACAGCGTGCTTACAAGCATCAAAAGCGTGCTCTGCGGCAGGTGGAAGTTGGTCACCAAATCATCCACCAGGCGGAACTTATAGCCGGGATAAATAAAAATATTGGTCCAATTGCTGCCAGCCCTCAGAGTGCCGTCAGCTCCTGCCGCCTCCAGCGTGCGTACAGCCGTAGTGCCCACGGCGATAATCCTGCGACCCTCGGCCTTAGCCTTGTTCACAGCGTCAGCGGCCTGTTGCGATACGGTATAAAACTCCTTATGCATCTTGTGATCCTCAATCTTGGCCTCGCTCACAGGGCGGAAGGTGCCAAGACCAACGTGCAGGGTGACGAAAACCTCCTCGCAGCCCATATCCTTGATCTTCTGCAGCAGCTCCTTGGTAAAGTGCAGGCCCGCAGTGGGAGCCGCAGCACTGCCACGCTCGCGGTTATACACCGTCTGGTAGCGCTCCTTATCCTCCAGCGGGGCTGTAATATACGGCGGCAATGGCGTTTCACCCAGTCGGTCAAGAATCTCTTCAAAAATGCCATCATACTTAAAGCGCACCACACGGCCGCCAAAATCGGTGTGCTCGATAACCTCGCAGGACAGCTCATCGCTGAAGTTAATCTTAGCTCCAACCTGCAGCTTTTTGCCCGGGCGCACCAGAACCTCCCAATCTGTAGCATTTTTACGCGTCAGCAAAAATACCTCAACGTGCGCGCCTGTATCCTTAGTGCCATGCAAGCGTGCAGGGATAACGCGCGTATCGTTAAACACCAGCACATCGCCTGGCTTCAGGTAGCCTGGCAGGTCAAAAAAATGCTTATGCTCGATCGCACCCGTGTGCTTATCCACCACCAGCAGGCGTGAATGATCGCGCGGCTCCATAGGGTGCTGCGCTATCCGCTCCTGGGGCAGCTCGTAATCAAAATCTGTTACTAACATTCGCTTATCTCTCTTTTCTTATGTATTATAAAGCCGTAAGCCGCGTATTGGGATAATAGTGCGCTAAAATCGTCCTATACGTAGCCTTGGCATCGGCATTAGCCAGACCACGTGCGCCCCAGGCGCTCAGTCCCAGGCCGCTGCCCTTGCCCTTGCCGCGGAAGATAATTTTTTCCTCCTTGCCGCCGCTGAGCATATGGTAGCTGCGCACCAAATTTTTCCATATCGGCTTATTGTCCTCGTTTACCTTGATATCAATATCCTTGCTGCCAATTTGCATACCATAATAATTTTCGATGGGAACCTTCAGCGTTGCGGGCACAGGCGTACCAGTTTCCACGTCAAAAAGCGTGCTGTTTAAGCCCAAAAGCTCCATCAGTTCGCTGCCTGAAAGCTTCACCGTATTATTTTCACCCGAAAGGACAATATATTTTACACGTCCCGTAGGCGTTCTGTCAACGCCCTTGTCATCAAGTGGTGACAGACGGATGCTCGTAAGTCTGCCCGTAACATAGCCACGCTGCGCCAAAAGGCTTTCCAACAGCGCAGGCACTGCTCTATATTCCCAGCTATATTCCGGACTGTCGCTATCGTAATCCTCCACAGACTGCAGATAGCTTACCTCCCACTCCCACAGGTTTTTGGCACTTTCGGTGCGTCCGCCGCTACTCGACGTGCTCACAGCCTCAATCGCCAGGCCGCGCCCGTCTACCAGGTACTGTCCGCGCGTCGCCCTAATCAGCTTCGTCACTGCGTCCTTTTCTATACGCTTACCGCTGCCCTCGTAAAAAAGCTCGCTGTCAGTAGCGGTAATATCGTAACCTGCAGCGGCATGCTGCTTTTTGTACAAGGCATAGCTACGTGCGGCAACAGCCTGCGCCTTAAGCACCTCATCAGGCCACACTACCATAGTTTTCGCAGGCAGCACGCACGCCAGGTAATCCTCCAGCGGCAGCTGGTTTACCACCAGCAGACGGCCATCCTGCACCACTAGCTGCAGCTGCCCCTTATAAGCACGCTTATTGACCTGCGGCAACGCCTTGCCTGCAGCCTGCATAAGGCACACGCCGGAAGCAAAGGCATGCTTATCATCAAAGGTCAGCCTGCCGTTTTCCACATGCACAAAGTATTTACCCTTAGGCAAAGAAGCTTTTTTACCGTCAGGCTCTGTCACCGCCAGCTCATCCTCACAGGCAAGCTCCACCGTCGCCTGCCCCACAGCCAATGCCACACGGATCTGCTCGGCAGCAGAAGCAGTGGAGGCAAAAGCAAGTATTGCAATTGTTATAAGTAGGAGTAATTTTTTCATGATATCCTCCAGTGCGAAAGCACTATCTAGCACTTCCTTATGTTCGACGAGCTCGACTGAGCAATTATATTATCATGGAGTATAATTGGAAAATTGCAGTGAGTGCCTGGAAGCACCGAAAACAAAAATTTGTCTGAACGCGTAGCGCGAGTTTATTTTTCGTTTTCCGGTGCTTCCGCACGAAGCGAACGCCCGCAATTTTTCTGCACGTAATGATATATAATTGCGAATCCACTACTCTTCCTTGCGAAATTACCGTTAAAAAAATTTTCGTTGCAGGGCGATATATAATTGCAAATATATATCCCTACACATTCACCAGCCTGATATTCTTGCTCACCACGATGAACTTTTCCTCTCCCGCCTGCTGCGCGCGCTTCTTGCGCACCTCATAGCGGTCACGCTCGCTGAACACACAGCCGCAATACTGCTGGCGGTACAGCCCCAGCTCCAGGCTGATATCCACCCCGCGCTGATAGCCCTCACGGTAATCCTCGTAATAAAACGGCACACCAAACTCCTCCGCCGCAGCCTGCGCCTCCTTTTTAATCAGCTCATGGCGCTGGTAGGGACTCACAAGCAGCGTTGTACTAAAGGCATCATAGCCGTTTTCCTTAGCAAACTGCGCCGCGTAACGCAAGCGCAAGCGGTAGCAGAACGCACAACGCACTCCGGGCTCTGCCAGCATACCGCGGATACAGTCCTCGATCGGATAGCTTTTATTGATAATCAGATTATAGCGCTTCTTTTCACAAAACTCCCGCAGCGTAGCCAGCCTGTGCTTAAACTCCTTATACGGATGAATATTGGGATTAAAAAACAAAATATCAAAATCTGTCCCCTGCTGCGTCAGCCTTTCGGTAGGATAGCAGCTGCAGGGACCGCAGCAGGCATGTAATAATAGCTTCATTTTGCCTCCGGATACGGAATCCCCAGATATTTGTAGGTTTCACGTGTCGCCATACGTCCGCGCGAGGTGCGGTTAAGCATTCCCTGCTGCATCAAGTAAGGCTCAATAACGTCCTCAATAGTTGATGCCTCCTCGCTCACGGCCGCCGCAATCGTTTCTATGCCTACAGGCCCGCCGCCAAAGGTTTTGACAATGGTCTGCAAAATCTTACGGTCATTGCGGTCAAAGCCAAAGCGGTCCACCTCCAGCTTAGCCAGCGCCTCATCCGCCAGCTGGCGACCAATGACCTCCGCGCCCAGCACCTGCGCGAAATCACGCACACGCTTCAGCAGACGGTTAGCAATACGCGGCGTGCCACGGCTGCGGCGGGCAATCTCCAGTGCGCCCTCGGCGTCAATTTTGACGTTCAAAATCTCGGCCGCACGCGTAATAATAAACTGCAGCTCATCCGGCTTATAAAATTCCAGGCAGCACTGCACGCCAAAGCGGTCACGCAAGGGCGCCGCAATCGCTCCCAGGCGCGTAGTAGCACCAATCAGCGTAAAATGCGGCAAATCTAAACGCACGCTGCGGGCAGCAGGCCCCTTGCCAATGATGATATCCAGTGCGAAATCCTCCATAGCGGAATACAAAATTTCCTCCACTGTTTTGGAAAGACGATGAATCTCATCAATAAAGAGCACATCGTTATCGCCCAGATTCGTCAAAATCGCCGCCAAATCACCCTGACGCTCAATTGCAGGGCCGCTGGTCACACGAATATTGACGTTCAGCTCATTAGCGATAATATTAGCCAGCGTCGTCTTGCCCAAGCCAGGAGGTCCAAACAAAAGCACATGGTCCAAGGCCTCGTGACGGGCAGCAGCAGCCTGGATAAAGACAGACAGGTTATCCTTGACCTGCCTTTGTCCGATATATTCATTTAAGCGCCGCGGACGCAGGCTGTATTGCCAGCCATCTGTCTCCTGCTCCGCCCCGGCGATAATTCTATCATCAAACTCCATATGCTAACTCCTACTTCATCATCAGCCTGAGCGCCTGCTTCAAAATTGCCTCGCTCGTAAGCGTGTCTATATCGGCAATTTGTTTTATCACAGGTACGATCTCACTATTAGTATAGCCCAGGCTTGCCAGTGCCTCCATCGCCTCGGCCACAGCACCGCTGCCTGCGGCCGAAACTCCTACAGACGCGCCCTCTGCAGAAGCGTCCGCTGCGGCGCCAACCTTGTCCTTCAGCTCCAGCAGCATACGCTCTGCCGTCTTTTTGCCTATACCCGGCAGCTTCGTCAGCACCTTGATATCACGGCTCTGCACCGCCAGGTAAAACGCATCAGGCTTTACTGCCGACAAAATCCCCAGCGCCATCTTGGGTCCCACGCCGCTGACAGTCAAAAGCAGCTCAAACAGATCATAATACTCCTGGCTCAAAAAGCCGTATAAAATAATGGCATCCTCGCGCACCGCCGTGTGCACATAAACGTGCGCTGCCGACCCCTGCGTCAGCTGCGCCAGGTGGGCCGCAGGCATAAATACACGATAGCCCACACCGCCTGCAGTTTCAATTATACAATAGTCAGTTGCCAGGCAGCCAACGCTGCCCTTAAGCGAACCTATCATCTACCTGCCCTCCTGCCATCTGCGGGTTGACGCTGTATTGATGCCGCAAATTGCCGCTGCCAGAGCGTCCGCCGTATCATCAGGCTTAATCTTTTCGCGGATATTCAAAAGGTGCATCACCATATAGATAACCTGCTCCTTCGTAGCACTGCCAGTGCCCACAACCGAAAGCTTAATCTGCATCGGCGTAAACTCCATCACCGGCAGTCCCTTGTTCGCTGCTGCCAAAAGCACCACGCCGCGCGCCTGGCCTACAGGGATAGCAGTTGTCACGTTACGGTTAAAAAACAGCTTTTCCACGCTCATAAAATCGGGATGAAAGTGCTCAATGATATCCGAAATATCATCATAGATTTTTTTCAGCCGCAGCTGAGGCAGCATATCCTTGTCCGTCAGCACCGAGCCATAAAAAACAGGTCGCAGGCGGTTACCAGTCATATCCACAACGCCATAGCCGCAGATAGCAGTACCGGGATCAATACCTAAAACCAGCATAAATACCTCGCAAAAAACAGAAAGCAGACAACAACTGCCTGCTTTCCAATCCACAAAGCCTTCCAGCTCTGTGTTTACCTCGTAATAATAATCTTATTCCTCGTCGTCTTCCGGCAAGTCAGCGTTGGTGTAAACGTCTTGAACATCATCGCAATCGTCCAGAGCGTCCAGCATCTTCTGTACCTTTTCGGCATCCTCGTCGCTCAGCTCGGCCATAGTATCAGGAACCATGGTGATTTCAGACATTGCAACCTCAATATTGTTATCAGCCAAAGCCTTTTCTACAGCGTCATAAGCAGAGGGTTCAGTGATAATTTCAAAGCCGTCTTCGCTGCTCTTAATATCCTCTGCACCTGCGTCCAGGGCAATCATCATCAGGTCGTCCTCGCTGACGCCGGTTTCAGCACTGACTGCGAAAATACCCTTTTGTTTAAACATGTAGCTTACACAACCGCTAGCACCCAGGTTGCCGCCATGTTTAGAGAACACGTGACGTACGTCTGCAGCGGTACGGTTGCGGTTATCAGTCAGGCAGCTGACCATCATAGCAACACCTGCAGGACCATAGCCTTCATAGGTAATCTCTTCAAAGCTTTGGCCTTCCAAAGCGCCTGCACCCTTTTGGATAGCACGTTGAATGTTATCCTTAGGAATATTGTTAGCCTTAGCCTTAGACAGAGCCAGCTTCAGCTTCATGTTGCCGGTGGGGTCAGCGCCGCCCATACGTACGGCGATAGTGATCTCACGGCTGATTTTAGTGGTGATTTTGCCGCGCAGTGCGTCGGCCTTGCCTTTTTTATGTTTAATGTTTGCCCATTTAGAATGTCCTGACATTGTAAAATTCCTCCAAACTTTCTCTTTCTATAATATTTAAGTATTTACCACAATATTTTACCACGCTGATAGTGTTTTTTCAATAAGCAACCTTGCAGCAGACGTTTATTTTGCAAAAACAGCCTTAATGCTGTCGTAGTGCAAAAATACTCCCTGCGCCGCCAGCTCCCGGATTTCCTCCAATGTTGCCAGCTTATATTCCAAAGCCTCATTCGGGCGGATCTTTATCTGCTCCGGTGCAAAATCTAGAGTAAAAAGATAACAATCCACAAAATAGTTATCACCCTCACCCGGGTTTTCGCGGTGATAGGTGAGTGCAGGACCACCCTCGCAGCCGCTCACATCCAGGCCTGTTTCCTCCCACACCTCACGGTTCACTGCCTCGCGCGATGTTTCGCCGGCCTGCACAGCACCGCCAGGCACCTCCCACCAGCCGGCAGCCCAAGCCTTTGTCAGCACCCGCCGCGTAATCAAAAAACGTCCGTCTGTGTGACGCACTACGCCCAGCACTGTCAGGTGATACTCCCCGTCACGCAAAACCCAGTCATTCTTCTTCATTGTGCGTCCCGTAAGCTTGCGGTCCGCATTATATATATCCCAAAGCTCCATTAGCATGTCCTCCTTACACATAATTTAATCTAGCTCACAGTAATCTTGGCAGATACCTAAAAATCACCCAAAAGCCACAGGTCATCGCCAAGGCAATACTGCCGCTGTCATAATCAATATATCCCAGGCGCAGGCTGTTCAAGCCTGTAATAAAAATCATATTCAGCCACATAAAGCCATAGGCCCACAAAAGCAGCTGCACCCATAGCGGCGGCTTCTTGTAGGGATTAGGTGCGTTATTTTGCTCCATGGCCGCCTTCCTCCAACAGCTCCACCGCATCAAGCTGCTTTTTAAGGCGTGACGTGTAGCGTGCTGTGCTTTGCAGCGCGTTTTGTCCCTCCTCCAGCTTTTTGGCTGTCTTATCCAGTGCCGCATCCAGGCCTGCCAGCTCCTGCTTCACCTTATTCAGCAGCTGCCACACCTCGGTAGTGCGCTGCTGCACCGCCAGCGTCCTGAATCCCAGCTGCAGGCTGTTCACCAGCGCCGCCAGCGTAGATGGTCCGGCCAGGCACACTCTGTATTTTTGCTGCAGCTCCTCCGCCAGCCCGGCGATATTCAACGCTTCAGCAAAAAGCCCCTCGCTCGGCAGATACATTACCGCGAAATCAGTAGAATACGGCGGACAGATATACTTTTCGCAGATATCCTTCGCTTCTCCCTTCAAGCGCCGCTCCAGCTGCTTAGTGGCAGCATCTGCAGCCTGTGAGTCACCCGCCTCGCGTGCCTGCTGCAGACGTTGGTAATCCTCCAGCGGAAATTTGGCATCTATCGGCAGCAGCACCTCCTGCTCCCTCTGTCCGGGAAGACGCAGTGCGTATTCTACGCGCAGGCCGCTGTGGGGACGGATTTCGGCATTTTCAACATAACGCGCCCGCTCTAAAATATCCTGCAAAATGTTCCCCAGCTGCATTTCGCCCCAGGTGCCGCGCACCTTAACATTAGACAAAATGCGCCGCAGATCATCCACGCCACCTGCCAGTCCCTGCATCTGCCCCAGGGATTGGTGTACCTCTCCCAGGCGTTGACTGACCTGGGCAAATTTTCGCTCCAATGACTGGTTCAGACGTTCGTCTACTGTCACACGTATGCGTTCCAGATTCTGGTCCGTCAAATCTGCCAGACGCGCCACGCGTTTGTCAATCTGCTCGCTCAGCCTGTCGCTGGCAGCCTGGTTTTCCATGCGGGCAGCACGCGCCAGCGTATTCTGCTCACCCCGCAGGTCGTACATCGCCTCGCTCAGACGCCGCTCCAAAAGCTCCAGCCGCTGCGTCGCCAGCTCTGCCTTAGGCCTGCCCTGTAGCACCAAGGCCACCAGTACCAGCAAAAGCAGCGCTATCACCACCATCAAAATTATATTCAACGTATCCATAAAACGCTTCTACCTCCGCTATAACACTAATATTATAGCAAACTTTTCCCCTGACGCCAATATATTAGCGAACAAAATTTTTGAGTTTGGTTTTGTTTTTGCTTTAGAACACCTTCATCGCCTGCAGCACAGTTGCCAAAATAAACAGGGAGCAAAGCCCCTGCCAGACTCTGCTCCCTTAGGATTATTCTAAACTCAAATAGCGCAATAATAGCCAAAATCATTAATCTATCATGGACCCATGAAAGAAATTAAATTATACCCTTTTTCTTCACCGATCTTAATCATATACTCTATTCTATATATAAAACGTCGATAAAAATCAATGATAAGATTAATTTCATTATTATCTTCTTCAGCCAATTTAACTGTATACGCTTTAATTGCTTCTTCGCTAAGATCCATACCTTCTGGTAATTCATAGTTAAGTATACATCTCTTTTTTTCAGTTCAGCTGTAAACTCATTATCCCTCCCAGGAGACAACGCATCAATCGTAAATAAAAGCAGATGTAGCTGATGGCTGGTAATGCTTTGCCATCCTCTCCTTACAAAAATGACGCTTCATCTGCTTACACACGAATGAAACGTCATTTGCTGCTTATTCAATTAAGTATTGCTACGAAAGGAAGCCTATCACTATTTAAGCTTAGCAACTGCATCCTTGTCAAAAACCTTGACCAAAAGTGCCTTGGCCTCATCCTTGACCTCATCATCAATGTAGCCCTGCACCTTCAAGAAGGCGAAGGTTATAGCCATCAGGTCATCACTGTAGCCCAAAACCGGCGTCAAATCCGGCACAAAATCCAGCGGTGCGATCAAATATCCCAAAGCTCCCATAATCAGAGCCTTTTCCTTCGCAGGGACATCCTTTTTTTGCAGCACATACCACAGCTGCACCGCCTTAAATAGCAGCTCCAGACCGATAGCAGAGCCATATTTGCGGATTTTCTGCAGCAGTCCTGCCTCGCTGCAGTTATCCTGATACTTTACCAGCTCGTCTTCATTAATGTTGTTTTTATCAAGGCTTTCTTTTTCTGCCATTTGCTTCACCCTCGCACCTGCGACAGGAAAATTAACTTAGCGCAGGTTGATAAACTGTAAATCTACACCAAAATCGCCGGCCTTCAGCGTTTGGATTACTGCCTGCAGATCATCCTTTTTAGCTCCGGCCACACGCACCTGGTCATCCTGAATCTGCGCAGTTACCTTCAGCTTAGTAGCCTTAATAGCAGCCACAATCTTCTTACCGTTTTCCTTGGAAATACCCTGCTGGATGCTCAGCTCCTGGCGCACAGTGCCCTTGGCGGCAGGCTCAATTTTGCCCGGCACCAGGCAGCGCAGGGCAATGCCGCGTTTAGCCATTTTCTGGCGCAGCATATCTAAAATCGCGCCCAGCTTGTATTCATCCTCGGCTGCCAGCTTAACCTCTTTTTCGCCAAGCTCGATGCTGGCGTTGCTGCCGCGGAAATCATAGCGCTGATCAATTTCTTTTTTCACCTGGTTAACTGCGTTATCCATCTCCTGCATATCAACCTGGGATACTACGTCAAAGGAACTATCTTTTGCCATTATTATAATCCTCCTATGAATTACGTTATAAAATACTTTCGCCTAATTATAGCAAAAAAGCCTTGGGTTAGGCAAGAGGCGCAGCTGCGCTATTCTAGCACAGGCAAAGGACTGCAGCTATAAAAATGCCATTTATCAAGCACTCATTCCTCAGCTTTTTTCCCTGCTATGCATAGCTTCGTGCTCCGCGCTTATTTCATCAAAAAGCTGCAGTGCATTCCACGCGCAGTTGGTAGGCGTCAGCATGGCCTTCAGGCGCACCTGCTTGAGCGCGCCCTTGCGAATTGCAGCCAATAGGCGGTCCAGATCCTGACGGCCAAAGCCGCACAAAAGCAGCATTTCCTCCTGCGCCGCATCACCGTCGTAGCTACCTGCAGCTGCCTGCAGGCCGCCCAAGCCTGCCAAAAGCCCCAGCGGCTGGTTAAATTCACTGCGCTCTACACTGCGCAGCTGCACGCGCAGCATCATGCAGATAAGCTTTAGTGCCTGCAGCCGCTGCGGCGTAAAATTAAAGGCTAAAACTATTTTATGCATATCACACCTCATCCAAACAAATCTATCTGGTTTGTTTCGGGCAGATCGCCCAACGCTCCCAGCTCGGCCAGCTTTTCAATAACGCTCTTGCTGACGCCGGCACGCAGGCGCAAATCCTCCTGCGAAATAAAGGGACGGTTCACGTCACGCGCTGCCGCAATGCTTTTAGCAGCGCTTTCGCCCACGCCGTTTAAGGCTCCTAGCGGCGGACGCAGGCCGTTTTCCGTAACCAAAAACTTAATCGGGTCTGATTTATAAATATCCATTTTATCAAACTTCAGGCCGCGCTCCATCATTTCATTAACAAGCTCCAGATAGGTGACGGTGGATTTATCCTGTACCGACGCCTTAAAGCCCTGCTGGTAAACATTTTTGATAAAGTTTTTAACATAAGCCTTACCCTTGGCAACGTGCGTATAATCAAAATCCTTAGCACGCACAGTGAAGTAGGCTGCATAAAATTCCTTGGGATAGTGTACCTTGCAGTAGGCAATGCGGTAGGCCATAAGAACGTAGGCCACAGCATGTGCCTTTGGGAAAAGGTATTGCACCTTTTCACAAGAAGCGATATACCATTCAGGAATGCCGGCTGCACGCATAGCCTCCAGCATCGCAGGCTCCAAACCTTTTTTCGCCGCCTTGCCCTTACGCACGTACTCCATCGTCTTAAACGCCAGGCTTGACTCCACATTCTTGGCGATCAAGTGCGTCATGATATCGTCACGGGTAGAGATGGTTTCAGCAACAGGCTTGCCCTCCTTGATCAAATCCTGCGCATTATTCAGCCACACATCCGTACCATGCGAATAACCGGATACACGCACAACCTCGCTAAACTTTTTCGGCTGTACATCGCTGATCATCTGGCGGACAAACTTGGTACCGCATTCGGGTATACCAAAGGTGCCCACAGCACTATCTATCTGCTCCGGCGTTACGCCCAAGGACGAGGTGTTTTGGAAGATACGCATTGTCGGCTCGTCACCTACGGGAATCTTTTTGGGATCAAAGTTGGGGTCCACATCCTCCTGCAGGTATTTTTCCAGCATCTTCAGTACCATCGGGTCATCATGACCCAGAATATCCAGCTTAACCAAGCGATCGTTGATGCTGTGATAATCATAATGGGTGGTGATGGTATCACCGTTTTTGTCGTCGGCAGGACGGTTCATCGGCGTAATATAATGGATATCCATGTTGCGCGGCACAACCATGATACCGCCGGGATGCTGTCCTGTGGTACGCTTTACGCCGGCAAAGCCTTCTACCATTGCCGCTATATACGCAGGATGCGCATGCAGATTTTTACTTTCGTAATATTTTTTGATAAAACCCACAGCCGTTTTATTGGCGATGGTGCTAATAGTGCCGGCGCGGCAGACGTTATCGCGGCCAAACAGCTCCTCGGTATATTTATGAGCAACACTCTGATCACTCATCGCTGACGGGTCATCGGGATCGATGCCGCCGGAGAAGTTGAGGTCGATATCAGGCACCTTGTCGCCATGAAAGCCCAAAAATACAGCAAAGGGGATATCATGGCCGTCACGCAGCATGCGTGTACCGCATTCCGGACAATCCTTAGGCGGCAGGTCAAAGCCGCTGTCAACCTCGTTATCCGTAAAGAACTCACTATGACAGCAGTGCGGACAGCGATAATGCGGCTGCAGCGCGTTAACCTCAGTGATATCCAGCATCGTCGCCACAAAGGACGAGCCTACACTGCCACGTGAGCCAACCAGGTAGCCACGGTCGATGGAATGCTTAACCAGCTTGTGCGCAATGTAATACAACACCGAAAAGCCGTGGCCGATAATGGCGTTAAGCTCTGTTTCCAGGCGTTTTTCAACAATCTCCGGCAGCTTTTCGCCATACCATTCGTGCGCCTTGGCATATGACAGATCGCGTACAGCCTCCTCCGCACCGGGAATGCTTGGGGAATACAGCTGATCGCGGTCAGGTACAGGCTTAATGCGCTCTACCATATCGGCAATTTTGTTAGTGTTGGTAACAACCACCTCATAAGCCGCATCCTTGCCCAGGTAAGAAAACTCCTCCAGCATTTCCTCGGTCGTATGCAGATACAGCGGCGGCTGCATGTCAGCATCCTTGTAGTTTTGCCCGGCCTGCAAAATCGCACGCAGCTTGGCGTCCTCAGGGTTCAAAAAATGCACATCACAGGTTGCCACCGTCAGCTTGCCCAAGCGCTTACCCAATTCGTAGATTTTACGGTTATGTTCCTGCAGATCCTTTTCGCTGCAGATGTTTTCACGCACCAAAAACTGGTTATTGCCTGTCGGCTGGATTTCCAGGTAATCATAAAAGCCGGCGATTTCCTCCAGCTCGGCGTCACTTGCCCCACTGCGCACTGCGCGGTACAGCTCGCCCGCCTCACAGGCAGAGCCTAAAATGAGACCGTCACGATGCTCCTCAATCACCTCGCGCGGCAAGAGCGGACGCTTGTTAAGATAGCGCAGATGACTGATGGTAACCAGCTGATACAGATTGCGCAGACCAACCTCGTTTTTCGCCAAAATAATAATGTGATAGCTGGAAATTTTACTTCTGCCCTTATTGGTGGCGGCATCAGGGTTTTCGGTATCAATGTTATCAGCCTTCAGCTTACGGTCACCGATAAGGTATCCCTCCATGCCGAAAATCAGCTTCAAATCACTGCCCTCGGCCGCATCAAAGCAGAACGGGAAGGCCTGCACCACGCCATGGTCAGTAATCGCCAGCGCCTTGTGTCCCCAGCGGATAGCCTGCTTTACCAGCCCCTCCATAGGCGTAAGAGCGTCCATCTTGCTCATCTTGGTATGACAGTGCAGCTCTACACGCTTTTCGGGAGCATTGTCCATACGCTGCGCCACTTCCAGCTTCATAATTCCACGAGGCATCATGGTCATCTCGTCAAAGGCAAAGCGGTCCGGGGCAACATTGCCCATCAGGCGCAGCCGCATACCGGGCTTCAACAGATTTTTAAATTCGTTGCATTCCTTGCGTGCATCCTTACCATCACGCTTATCAAAGCGCAGCTTGACAAAAATGCCATTGGTATCATCACTCACATTAAAGGTGAGCATGATTGCTCCTGTACGCAGCTCGTGCTCAATGAAGGTCTGCAGGCCGCCGTCCTTATCCAAGCTTCTGACAAAGGTGCCCTCGATAACGACGTTGTTTTCTTCCTCCGTCAGTGTTTCTATCTTGCGCACGCTGCCCTTAATGCGTTTGCCCCATAAAAGGCCATCGTCCTTTTTGGCACCGTACAGCGCTTCTTTAGCCTTCAAAAATTCAGGATCAGACTCAGGACTTGCGTCATAAAGCTCCTCGCACGCAGGTGGCTCCGGCGGCAGCGGTATTTCATCATATGGCATACCAGCGCAGTCAGGCATATCAGGCGGCTCCGGCGGCAGAGGAATTTCATCCGGCAGCGGCTCGCCTGTGCAGTCTGTAATTTCCACATCAGCTGCCACCTCGCGCGCAGGCAGCTGGCATTTTGTGCCGTCACCATCACAAACCATATCCACCGTCTGCAAAGAAAAAGCGGCCGCAAGCTGCTTGGCCGCCTTCTGCATCAATCCCTCGGTAAGATGGGCGGCACAGCTAAAATGCACCTCCCACTCACAAGCACTTTCGTCTATACAAATCTGGTTGATATGCATAAGCTTCAGCTGCATCAGCTCTACATTGGAAAAGGGCAGTGCAGCCAAAAAGCTATAAAATTTATCTTCATCAGGAATCAGGCAATATTTTTGTGTCATGTCCTATTCCTTTCTGCAATACAATAAAAAGATACCTATCTTATGTTTTCTACTCCGACAATTCCTTCAATGTCCTGCAGGCCACGCACGATGTCGCCACCCTCGGGTGCAGTTTTTCCCAGCTTCAAAAAGATTTCCAGCACCAGGCGGTTCTTTTCCTTATCACGCTTAACATTGAGAGATTTTACCTGCACACCGTTAAGCGACAGATAGCCTGTGACATCAGTGATGGCACCCGGGCGGTTGCCGGTGATGACGCGGATGAACTGACGGTCATTACGGCTGGTGACAGCAAAGCGCTTTTCCCAGGTATGAAAGGTAACCAGTGTAACCATGGTGATAGCAGTCGCGACAGCACTCAAAAAGTAAAGGCCACTGCCTGCTGCAAGGCCGATGGCCGAAACCATCCACAGGCTGGCAGCAGTCGTCAGACCACGAATGGTGAGCCCTTCATGCAAAATAGTACCTGCACCCAAAAAGCCGATGCCGCTGACAACCTGCGCCGCAATACGCGCGGAGTCACGCCTCTGGCCAATGTCCTCCACTACGCCTGCACTCTGTGGCACATCATCAAAGCCATACAAGGACACTAGCATAAACAGCGCCGAGCCCACGCACACCAAAATGTGCGTACGAAAGCCTGCCGGCCTGTCGCCGCTGCCTCTCTCTATACCCACAATACCACCGAGAATAGCAGCAACGACCAAGCGCAGTACCATAACCACGTCCTCATTTTGCATTAAAGCAGCAAAATCCATTAGCCATCACCTCATCCACATCAAATCATCTACATCCAATATGCAAAGCTCCCCCAAGCCAGGCAGATGCCTTAAAGCCTGGGAGAGCAGCAGCTTCTTACAGCTTAGCAAGCATTTGCTTAATGGTAGCAATATAATCGCTATCCAAGGGCAGCATGCTTACCTCGCCCGTCTTGCGTGCCTTAACCTCCAGCTCGCCGTTTTGCAGCGTCTTCGGACCTACGACCACGCGCAGGGGGTAGCCGATTAAATCAGCATCCTTAAATTTAACGCCGGGACGCTCCTTGCGGTCATCAATAACAACCTCAACGCCGGCCTTATGCAGCTCGTCATAAATTTCCTCGGCCTTAGCAAGGGAAGCCTCGTCCTTGACATTTACAGGCACAACCAGCACCTCGTACGGTGCAATAGCTACAGGCCAGATCATGCCGTCAGCATCGTGGCTCTGCTCTACGCAGGCAGCCATCGTGCGGCCGACGCCGATGCCGTAGCAGCCCATAACCATCGGCTGCTCCTTGCCGTTTTCGTCCAGATAGGTGCATTTCATCGCAGCACTGTATTTAGTGTGCAGCTTGAACACCTGGCCTGCTTCGATGCCGCGGGCCTTGGCAACAGGTGCGCCGCAGTGCGGGCAGGGATCGCCCTCAGCCATCAGGCGGATATCACCTACATAGGTAGGGGTAAAGTCACGGCCGGGATTAGCATTGATATAATGGTAGCCTGCCTTGTTAGCGCCACAGCAAACGTTGTGCATCTGCATAACAGTGCTGTCACAGACAACGATGGTCTTTTTGCTGTCCATGCCCACAGGACCCATATAGCCACCAAAGGTGCCTGCTGCTGCCAAAAGGTCAGCCTCAGCCATTTCCAACTCTACAGCGCCAACCATGTTCTGTACCTTGGTTTCGTTAACCTCGTGGTCACCGCGGACAAAGCACAGCACCAGACCCTTTTCACACTGGTAAGCAACAGCCTTGATAGATTTTTCAACGGGTGCATGCAAAAAGTCGCACACAGCAGCAATGGTTTTACATTCCGGGGTTTCCACCATCTCCAGCGGCAGCATTTCCTCGGCAGGTGCTGCGATCGGCTCCAGCTCGGCCTTTTCAATGTCAGCAGCATAATCACACTTAGTGCAGTAAACAATTTCAGCCTCACCGCTGTCTGCCAGCACCATAAACTCATGGCTGCCGGTGCCGCCAATAGCGCCGCTATCGGCTTCTACCGGACGGAAGGTGAGTCCGCAACGGGTAAAAACGTTGGTATAGGCATCATACATTGCTTTATAAGATACATCCAATCCCGCCTCGTCGCGGTCAAAGCTATAAGCATCCTTCATAATGAAGTCACGGCTGCGCATCAGACCAAAGCGCGGACGGCGTTCGTCGCGGAACTTGTCCTGGATCTGGTACAGGTTTAGCGGCAGCTGACGGTAGGAGCGTACATCGCTCTTTACCAATGTAGTAACCATCTCCTCGTGCGTCGGTCCCAGGCAATATTCATGGCCATGACGGTCCTTCAAACGTACCATTTCGGCACCATAGGCATCCCAGCGTCCGCTTTCCTTCCAGATTTCAGCAGGCTGCATAATCGGCATCATGATTTCCTGTGCGCCTGCATGGTCCATCTCCTCACGGATAATGTTTTCAATCTTTTTTATTACACGCCATGCCAGCGGCAGATAGGTATACATACCGTTGGTGGATTTACGCATAAAGCCAGCACGCAAAAGCAGCTGATGGCTGGGAATTTCGGCCTCACTCGGCACCTCACGCAGTGTGGGGGCATACATTTTAGAAACTTTCATTAACAGGATACCTTCCTCTCAAGTAAAATTTTATCTATTTCAGCAAAAAGCTCACTAACAAGCTGGTCCTCGCTCACCTTGCGCAGCACCTGCCCCTTGCGGAACACCAGGCCCTCGCCCATGCCGCCGGCAATGCCGACATCGGCCTCGCGCGCTTCGCCGGGACCGTTAACAACACAGCCCATAACAGCAACTGTAATGGGGTCTGCAACCCCTGCCAGACGGCGTTCCACCTCCAGCGCCAGCTTTTCCAGGCTGATGCGTGTGCGTCCGCAGGTAGGGCAGCTGATAAGCGTCGGTCCATGCTCACGCAGTCCCAAGGACTTTAATATATCATAAGCAACGCGCACCTCGTTGACAGGGTCGCCTGTAAGCGAAACGCGGATAGTGTCGCCAATACCCTCAGCCAAAAGCGTGCCAATGCCCACAGCGGATTTGATAATGCCGCTATTGACAGTACCGGCCTCGGTAATGCCCACATGCAGGGGATAATCGCACTGCGCTGCCATAAGGCGGTAGGCAGCCACCGTCAGCGGCACGTCGTGCGCCTTGAGCGAGATTTTGATATTGCGGTAATCCATATCCTCCAAAATATGGATATGACGCCACGCAGCCTCCACCAAGGCCTCCGCGGTGGGATGACCATATTTTTCCAGCAGATCCTTGGGCAGGGAGCCGGCGTTTACGCCGATGCGGATGGGGATATTGCGCTTTTTTGCAGCGTCCACTACAGCACGCACCTTTTCCTCGCCGCCGATATTACCGGGGTTAAGGCGCAGGGCATCCACGCCTGCGTCAATTGCCGCCAGCGCCAGGCGGTAATCAAAATGGATATCAGCAATTACCGGGATCGGACTTTCCTTACAGATTGTCTTTAACCCCTCGGCTGCAGCCATATCAGGCACAGCACAGCGGATGATGTCACAGCCTGCCTCTGCCAGCTGCGCAATCTGCGCCAGCGTTGCCGCCGCATCGTCCGTATGCGTATTCGTCATCGACTGTACAGCAATAGGAGCACCGCCGCCGACGGCGACCGTGCCGATTTGCAACTGACGCGTCTTTCTACGTTCTATCACAATCGTCACCTCTTAACGTGTTATATCCTTAAAGGTGCTGAACACCGTCAGCGCCAAAATCAGCGCCACACCCACCATCTGGATATTAGTCATTGCCTTGCTGCCCAGTGGTTTTCCACGCAACGCCTCGAGTATGAGCAGCACAAAGTGTCCACCATCGAGCGCAGGCAGCGGTAGCAGGTTGATAACGCCCAGATTGATGCTCAAAAATGCCACAAAGCTTATCAGTGGCAGCATACCCTTTTCGGCCACCTGCCCTGCCATCTGTGCCACACCGATCGGACCTGCAACCTCGGCAGGTGCCTTGCCTGTCACAATGTTATACAAGCCATTGATCATAGCGACAATGATGTTCTTGGTATATAAGCAGCCCTCCTTAATAGAGCCGAAAAAGCCCAGGCTGATTTTTTCAAATTTAGGACTAATACCGATGAGCGGCCTGCCAGCCTCATTATCATACACGGGAGTCATAGTATAGGTAGACACCGCGCCACCTCTTTCCGCGGTCAGCGTCACGGGGTTGGTGCCGGCTGCGCGCAAACTGCTGACGACCTCGCTCCATGTTCCCACGGCCTTACCATCAACCGTCACAATACGGTCACCAGCCTTAAGACCAGCCTTAGCAGCCGCCATATCATTGACAACCACGCCCAAAACAGGCTCGTTCACCAGCTGCTGACGCCCTTCTATCATAAAAATGCCGCTGAATAAAATAATCGGCAGCAAAAAGTTCATCAACGCGCCGGCCAGAATAACCAGCATCCGCGCCGGAATCGGCTTGGACTTGAAGGAATCAGGCTCAACCGGATCATCCGGGTCCATACCGGCAATTTTATTATAGCCACCCAAAGGAATTGCACGCAGACTGTAAAGCGTATCGCCATCCTTTTGCTGATACAGCTTAGGACCAAAGCCGATAGCGAATTCATCCACACGCATCCCCGTAAGCTTTGCTGTAATAAAATGACCAAATTCGTGCACCGTAACCAGCACACCAAAAACAAAAACGGCGGCTAAAATTGTAAGCATTTGCCCTCCTTAATATACGGCCGCCACAATGGCGGCTCCCACTCTACAGCCTGCTGATAACCTCTTTAGCTGCCAGACGCGCCCAGGCATCAGTCTCTTCAATATCCTCCAGCTGCGGCTGCAGCACATTTTTATGCTGCGCTGTTACAGTAGCAGTAATGTAGGGAATATCCAAATATTTTATTTTGCCGCCCAAGAAGGCGTATACCGCTTCCTCGTTGGCCGCATTAAAGGCACAGGGCAAGGTACCGCCTGCCTTACCGCAGTCAATAGCAATCTTCAGCGACGGAAAGGCCTCCAGATCAGGTGCTTCAAAGGTCAGCTGCGCCGCCTGCACCAAATCCAGCTGCTCAAAGCTGTAATCATAACGCTCGGGCCAGCTCAGGGCGAACTGTATCGGCAAGCGCATATCCGGTACACCCAGCTGAGCGATGACGCTGCCGTCACAAAATTCCACCAGACTGTGCACAATGCTTTGCGGATGTACCACGACATCTATTTGCTCATATGGCATATCAAACAGCCAATGTGCTTCCATAACCTCCAGTCCCTTATTAGCCAGGGTAGAGGAATCCAGCGTCACCTTCTGCCCCATGCTCCAGTTGGGATGGTTCAGGCACTGCGCCAAGGTTACGTTTTGCAGCTCGCTGCGCTTTTTACCGCGGAAGGGTCCGCCGCTAGCCGTAATAATAAGGCGCTTCACCTCGTGCGGCGCACCGCCGCGCAGAGACTGAAAAATAGCACTGTGCTCGCTGTCGACA
This sequence comes from Segatella copri, assembly GCA_963597755.1. Classification (GTDB taxonomy): domain Bacteria; phylum Bacillota; class Negativicutes; order Acidaminococcales; family Acidaminococcaceae; genus Phascolarctobacterium_A. The sequence continues at coordinate 31,655 of CAVBQX010000004.1, read as the reverse complement.
GGCGTAAGGCTCACGCCATGCTTTTTCACGGCGGCCATCACGATGCTGCCCGCGGCAACCAGGGTTTCCTTGTTTGCCAGCGCGATGTTTTTGCCACATTCAATAGCAGCCAGCGTCGGACGCAGGCCGGCATAGCCCACCATAGATCCAAGCACTGTGTCAGCAGCGTCGTAGGTGGCAGCAGCCAAAAGGCCCTCCTCACCTGCCAAAATCTGTGTTTTGCCATGGTAATGGTCTGCCAGACGCTTGGCAGCGTCCTTATCCGTCAGCACTGCGATATCAGGCTCAAACTGCCTGATCTGCTGCTCTAACAGCTCATCACTTTTGTGTGCGGCCAGCGCACGCACCCGCAGCTTTTGCGGATTAGCAGCAGCGACCTCCAGCGTCTGACGGCCGATAGAACCGGTGCTGCCCAAAATAGAAATATTCTTCATCACAAATTACTCCTGATACATCGATAGAATGCTGATAAACATCAACAAATAGTACACAACAGGAACGGTAAAGAGCACGCTGTCAAAACGGTCCAGCACGCCGCCGTGACCAGGGAACAGCTTGCCCGAATCCTTGATATCAAAGCTGCGCTTGATGATGGATTCCACCAAATCGCCCACAGGTGCGAAAAAGGCCACAGCTACAGCTACCATCACCGCATGCCACAGGGCGATTCCCAGGCAGACAATGCACAAAAACAGCACGGTAATAAAGCTGCATACAAAGCCGCACACCGCGCCCTCAAAGGATTTTTTGGGGCTAACGCTGCAAAACGGTGTCTTGCCAAAGGCACGGCCGAAGAAATAAGCAAAGGTATCGCTTGCCCAAGTGCCCAAAAGCACAATCCACAAGCAGATCTCGCCATACTCAAACACACGGAAACCCAAATCAATATGCGGACCGCCGTCAAACGAGCGCATCAGGATAATGTGCGCAAACAGCAGGCCGCAATAAAGCATGCCCCAGGCAGTAAGCGCGCTGCTTTCCGCCCAATGCTGCTCACCGCGGTTGCAGTGACGCCAAAGACCCTCAATTGCGCTGAAAATAAAGAATAGCGTTGTCAGCATCAGCATAAAGGCAAGCATATATACGCCATCAATGCCTGTACCGGCCATGGCCACCAAAAGCAGCACACCAACGCCACCCGTCAGGTTATAGGCATTATAACCCTTGCTTTTTACCATCTTTTGATATTCGTACCAGGCAGCAGCAGCCAAAAAAGCCACAGCGGCATTAAAAACCTGGCCGCCCACGGTGATAACCGCTACTGCAATAGCAATACCGATAACACCTGTAATAATACGGGTTAACATAACAAACTCCTTTTAACTAAATGAAATAATGAAACAAAGTATATGGTGCGTTATCTTCATCACTGCTAGGCAGCGGAGAACGTGCCAGAGACGAGGAAGGGCGACGACGGCGTACTAAATGGTACGTCTAGGAGCCCTGACAAAGTATATAGTGCGTTATCTTCATCACTGCTAGGCAGCGGAGAACGTGCCAGAGACGAGGAAGGGCGACGACGGCGTACTAAATGGTACGTCTAGGAGCCCTGACAAAGTATATAGTGCGTTATCTTCATCACTGCTAGGCAGCGGAGAACGTGCCAGAGACGAGGAAGGGCGACGACGGCGTACTAAATGGTACGTCTAGGAGCCCTGACAAAGTATATGGTGCGTTATCCGCTGACTAAACCGCCAAAACGACGCTCACGCCCCTGATAAGCCAAAATCGCTTCCACCAAATGATCCGGCGTAAACTCCGGCCAATATACCTTTGTTGTCCAAATCTCCGCATAGGCAATCTGCCACAGTAAAAAATTACTGATACGCAAATCTCCGCCCGGTCGGATGAGCAGATCGGGGGCAGGGAGTCCCTGCGTATACAAATGGTCCTCTACGACCTTATTATCTATATCCTCTACGGCCAGTGTGCCACTGGCAGCTTCCGCTGCGATTGTGCGTACTGCATGCAGAATTTCTGCCTGCCCGCCGTAGTTTATAGCCAAGTTTAAAACAATGCCGGTGTTATTTTTAGTTGCACTGACAGCATGGTCCATCTTTTTTTGTACCACCTCGGGCAAGCCCTCGCGTGAACCGATAAAACGCACCTGCACGTTATTTTCGTTAAATTCGTCAATTTCATTTGTCAGATAACGGCTGAGCAGCTCCATGATAAAGTTAACCTCTGTCACAGGACGCTTCCAGTTTTCTGTAGAAAAAGCATAGGCACTGATAACCTTAACTCCCAGCTTATCTGCAGCCCTGACTATTGTTTTGAGTGTTTCGGCACCTGCCTGATGGCCAAAGGTGCGCACCTTGCCCTGAGCCTTGGCCCAGCGGCCGTTGCCATCCATAATGATAGCAATATGCTGAGGAATGTTTTGCATATCCAAATCCTCAGTGTGCATTTCAATGTTATTTACAGCCTTAGTCTTTGTTTGAAACAAGCCTTTAAACACAAGCATCAAGCCCTTCGACAAAATTTGTGCCAGCTACTACGCCGGCAGCTACTGCGATAATATTTGTTTTTGCTCTGATTAAAGAAGAGGCGAGCCTCCCCCTTGCGGGAGGCCGCCTTCCTGATTTTGCATTGCAGTCTTGACTTACTCGATAGCGCCGACCGGGCAGTTAGCAGCGCAAGCGCCGCACTCTACACAATCCTCGCCAATTTCGTATTTGCCATCAGCCTCGGTGATAGCGCCTACGGGGCAGGTAGCAGCACAGGTGCCGCAGCCTACACATGCGTCCTTATCAATTTTCAGAGCCATTTCGTCGCACCTCCTTTTCTGTCATCTATACACTATGGTAAGAGCTAATCTATTAGCAGACAGCTGACGCTGCCTAACTACATATTTGCGCACCGCTTTCCCAGCAAAATCTGCCTCACACGCACGCGGCGGCAGCAGTGACTGCACCTCACAGGTGCAGCCTGCAGCCTCCAGGCGGCGCAGTGCCTCATCTAAGGGCAGTGCCAAAACCTGTGGAATTTCCATTATATTTCCATTACTTCTTTTTCTTTATTAGCAGCTGCTGCGTCAATTTCCTTCATAACCTTATCAGTCAGCTTCTGTACCTTTTCTACGCCCTTCTTGGACTCGTCCTCGGTAATTTCCTTAGCTTTTTCGGTCTTTTTGATGGCGTCGTTAGCATCACGGCGCAGGTTGCGGACAATAACACGGTATTCCTCCGCCTTTTTGTGTACAACCTTAACCAAATCCTTACGACGCTCCTCAGTCAGCTGCGGCAGGTTCAGGCGGATGCATACGCCGTCGCTGTTAGGGTTAAGACCCAGATCAGATTTCATAATTGCCTTTTCAATATCCTTCAGGATAGTCTTCTCCCACGGAGTGATGACAATCATGCGCGGTTCGGGAACGGTAACGCTTGCTACCTGGGTAACAGGGGTGGGAGTGCCATAATATTCCACCATAACCTTTTCCAGCAGGGACGGAGTTGCACGGCCTGCACGCAGGCTGGCCAGGTCAACCTTGAGTGCGGCAACGGATTTTTCCATTTTGCCTTCAATACCAGTGATAATTTCGCTTACTGTTGCCATTATTCCTTACCTCCTACCAGGGTACCAATTTTCTCGCCTGCTGCCGCACGCAAAATGTTACCCGGTTCATCAATATTAAATACCACGATGGGGATGTTGTTATCCATGCACAGGCTGATCGCCGTGGAATCCATAACGCTCAGATGACGTTGGATTACCTCGATATACGGCAGCTCGTCAAACTTCTTCGCATCCGGGTTCTTAGCCGGGTCGCTGTCATAAACGCCATCAACACCCTTCTTCGCCATCAAAATAGCGTCTGCTTCGATTTCTGCCGCACGCAGCGCAGCGGTAGTATCGGTAGAAAAGTACGGGTTGCCTGTGCCGGCAGCAAAAATTACTACCCTTGCCTTTTCCATATGGCGGATAGCACGGCGACGGATATAGGGTTCGGCTACCTGACGCATTTCAATAGCGGTCTGTACGCGGGTAGGAACCTCCAGGTTTTCCAACGCATCCTGCAGTGCCAGGGAGTTGATTACGGTTGCCAGCATGCCCATATAGTCAGCAGTAGCACGATCCATGCCCTTGTTGCTGCCGCTAAGGCCACGCCAGAAGTTGCCGCCACCGTTGACAATGGCAACCTCCACGCCACTTTCTACAACGGCCTTAATCTGCTTGGCCAATGCATATACTACAGACGGGTCAATGCCAAAGCCCTTTTCACCAGCCAAGGCTTCACCGCTCAGCTTTAATACCACACGCTTGAATTTTTTAAGTTCTGTCACAATAGCGACCTCCCTCTTATTTTTCTTATTCCAATATTCTATTCAATAATTATACCAAAAATCCCTGCTTTATTCTACCACAATTTTTTTGAAGTATTTTTGACAACACAATAGCTTTATACACAAATATCTGTAAAATAGCTACGCATACCTACGCTTTTATCAAACTGACTATAGAAAATTTTCGTTTTCTGGTAATATTAATATAGTCAATTCGGTCTATAATTATCACTATAATATTTTTTACAGAGGGGATTGTTATATTATGGAACATATCGAACAGCATCAAACATCTGCAAAAAGCAATGCTACATTGGCCATTTGCATTACTGCCTTATTCATGGCGCTCAACATTATGATGAGCTCCTTCGGCCTGCCCGTGCCCGGCGGCCACCTTTATCTTAACGACGTCATCATCTGCACGGCAGCCATTCTTTTGCGCGACGCGAAAGCGGCCTTCATCGTCGGCGGCGTGGGTGCCTTTTTGGGCGACCTCTTTTTCTACCCCACGCCTATGTTTGTTTCGCTCGTCACCCACGGACTGCAGGCTGTAGTCATCTGCCTGTTGGCGCACAGGGGCGGCAAGGTTACCTACAAGGGCGCAGTTATCGGCGTACTGCTCGGCGCAGTGATTATGGTTGTCGGCTATTCGCTCGGCCGTGCGTTTATTTACAGCACGCCGCATTATGCTTACATTAAGCTGCCGTACCAAATTCTGCAGGCAGTGGTCGGTGCCATTGGCGGCATCGTGCTGTGCTTTAAAGGCGGTCTTTTGGAACGCTTCGATAAAATGTATAATAAGTAAAAATAAAAAGCAAAACGCTTTCCTTACTGCTGCAAGAAGCATAAACGAAAACCGTACAAACGCTCATCTGTCATAGATTTGCGCTTGTACGGTTTTTTAGGCTGCAGTAACTATCCGGTCACTGCAGCCTGCTGCATTAAAATTTTGAAGTTAAGCGAAAAAATCCACAAAGCATATGGTGCGTTACACCCCGCTTTATCACTCGACAGTAACGCTCTTAGCCAAATTACGCGGCTTATCCACATCCAAGCCCTTGGCAACGCTTACATAGTAACCCATGAGCTGCAGCGGGATTACTGCCAGGCTGGTCATAAAATGCTCGTCCGTCTTGGGAATGTACACAGTAAAATCTGCTGTATCCTCAATATTGTAGTTGCCATAGGTGGTCAATCCCATCAGGTAGGCACCACGGCTCTTGCATTCAACCATGTTGCTGACGGTCTTTTCGTAGAGGTCGCTTTGCGTCAGCACACCGATAACCAGCGTGCCGTTTTCAATCAGGCTGATAGTACCGTGCTTCAGCTCACCTGCAGCATAGGCCTCGCTGTGGATGTAGGAAATCTCCTTCATCTTAAGGCTGCCCTCCAGGCTGACGGCGTAATCCAGACCACGGCCGATAAAGAAGATATCCTTAGCGTTGAGCTGCTTGGCAGCAAACCATTGGATGCGCTCCTTATTCTCAATAATCTTTTGGATTTTTTCCGGCAACAGTGCTAATTCGCCCAAAAGCTGCATATATTTAGCATCATCAATAGTACCGCGCACCTTGGCGAACTGAATTGCCAGGCAGTAGGACGCAATCAGCTGCGTGCTGTAGGCCTTAGTGGTGGCAACTGCGATTTCAGGTCCTGCAAGCGTATAGAACACGTTGTCTGCCTCACGCGCGATAGAGCTGCCAACTACGTTAACAATGCCCAAGGTCTTGATGCCCTTTTCCTTAGCCAGACGCAAAGCTGCCAGGCTGTCGGCCGTTTCGCCGGACTGACTGACGATAATCACCAGCTCGTTTTGGCTCAAAAGCGGCTTGCGGTACCTAAATTCGGATGCCAGCTCGGTGCGGACAGGAATCTGCGCCAAATCCTCGATAACATATTGCGCTGCTACGCCTACGTGGTAGGCACTGCCACAGGCAACAATGCAAATCTTGTCGATCTTTTTGATATCCTCGTCGCTGAGTCCGACAGCACTCATATCCAGCTTGCCGTCAGCCAGCACGGAGTTAAGCGTATCACGTACAGCCTTAGGCTGTTCATGGATTTCCTTCATCATGAAATGCTCAAAGCCGGCCTTTTCGGCAGCCTCGGCATCCCATTTAATTTCGGTAAGCTCCTTTTCGATAGGCTCCTCGTCCACATTGTAGAACGAAACCTCGCCATTAGCCAGGCGTGCCATTTCCAAATTACCAATGTAATAAACCTTACGGGTGTATTTCAAAATAGCCGGTACATCACTGGCAACAAAGCATTCGCCGTCATGTACACCGATGATCATAGGGCTGTCCTTACGCGCAACATAAATCTCGCCGGGGTATTCCTTAAACATCACAGCCAGCGCATAGGAACCGCGGATGCGGACCATAGCATGGCTCAACGCGTCGGTCGGCGTATGGTCATATTTTTTATAATAATAATCAATCAGCTTAACGGCAACCTCGGTATCCGTCTGGGAATAAAAGGTGTAACCATTATGCAGCAGCTTTTCCTTAAGCTCCTGGTAGTTTTCGATAATACCGTTATGCACCGCCACAACATTGCCATCTGCACTTACATGCGGATGTGCGTTAGTTTCGGACGGTTCGCCGTGCGTTGCCCAGCGCGTATGACCAATACCGCAGGTGCCGACAAGGCTCTGCCCGCCGTTAGTTTTGGCATACAGCTCCTTTAAGCGGCCCTTAGCCTTAACAATCTGCACAGGCGCACTGCCGTCACGCACTGCCAGACCGGCTGAATCATAGCCACGATATTCCAACTTGGACAGACCGTCTAACAAAATCGGCGCTGCCTGCTCATTTCCACAAAATCCAACAATACCACACATACATTCTTCCTCGTTCTCTGTAAAATTTTCTAGTCCTATCCCTCAAAGCCGCCAGGGTTTCGGCGCTGCCAGTTCCAGGAATCCCGACACATATCTTCAATACTATGCTCAGCCCTCCAACCAAGCTGAGTCCAGGCCTTAGACGGGTCCGAATAGCAGGACGCAATATCTCCCGCGCGGCGCGGATCTACGACATAGGGAATATTAATTCCGGTGGCCTTTTCAAAGGCGTGCACCAAATCCAGCACCGAATAGCCAATGCCAGTACCTAGATTATACACCTCTACGCCGCATTTGTCAGCTATTGCCTGCAAAGCTTTTACATGTCCTTTAGCTAAATCCACTACATGGATATAATCACGCACACCTGTGCCATCATGAGTCGGGTAATCGTCACCAAAAACATGCAGCTCGTGCAGGCGTCCGACTGCCACCTGCGTAATATATGGCATCAAATTGTTGGGAACACCGCTGGGATTTTCACCGATAAGGCCGCTTGCGTGGGCGCCAATAGGGTTAAAGTAGCGCAGCAGCACCACATTCCATGAAGGATCTGCCACATGCAGGTCACGCAAAATCTCCTCTAACATCGACTTAGTATGCCCGTAAGGATTGGTGCAGCTGCCCTTAGGACAGCTTTCGGTAATCGGCACCACGGCCGGATTACCATACACCGTTGCCGACGAGCTGAAAATAATATTTTTGCAGCCCGCCCTACGCATTACATCAAGCAGCACCAAGGTGCCTGTTATGTTATTATCATAGTATTCCAAAGGCTTTTGCACTGATTCCCCCACAGCCTTAAGTCCAGCGAAGTGGATAACGCAATCAAAGCTATTTTCGGCAAAAACACGCTCCATTCCCCTACGGTCACGGATATCGGTTTCGTAAAAGGGCACCTTGCGCCCCACAATCTGCTCCACTCGCTGCAAGGCCACCCTGCTGGCGTTCACCAGATTATCAACTACAACTACACTGTGGCCGGCGTTAATTAATTCTATGACTGTATGCGAGCCGATATAACCCGCACCACCTGTTACTAAAATATTCATTACTATCACCCCGTGTTATCGTTTGGCAGAAGACTGCGTTATCTGTTTATAAGCATATTTTACAACCTGCTGCCTTAAACCAAGGTGAATACTCCTGTCAAAAATAAAACTCATCTCCGTCAGCTGCCAATTATCGGCCTGCCCTCCATTGTGTTGATCAGCTTAGACAGCTGCCATTTTATTGTTTCCACTGGCTTTTCATAGTTGGCCATCTCGTGCAGAGCGCGCTCGCGCACCCGCTTTTGCAAGAACTTATCGCCATCCTTCTTGTAGACGCAAAGATCAGCGTCCGCCACCACGCGCACGTAGGTTTCATGGTCAAGCCTGAATCCAAAGCCGCTGACCACGCTTTCATCCAGCTCGTAGACGCGGGCAACCACAAGCACGTCCACCCTGCTCTTTTCGGCCAGTGCCTGCAGCGTCGCCTTGTTTAGCTTGGCACCGCTACGCAGCGCACCTGCGACCTCCTGCTGTGCAGTGCCATCATCTGTAATCTTGTAATCCGGAAAGTGGTAGGCCCACTTTACAACCTGCCGCCACTCCTTATAGATGGCGCCATTAACGCCGCCATCGTTATCGATAAGCACAAAGGCAACAGGACGCTCAGCAAAATCGGCCAAGGCCTGCTGCGGCAGGGAAACTGCGGTGCAGCCTGCAAAGATCAGCACCAAACACAGCCTGATAAGCCATTTTATCTGTTTCATTTAATCACCCGCTCTTTTTATAAGCCTGGAAACGCTGATAAAAACAGCAGCTCCCGCTAAGCAACAAAATTTTATAGCAGACGTTGCACAGCGCCACGCGTAACCTGCACCATATAAGCAAAGGACTTGTTGTATACCTCTGCCGGTGCTACGCTTTCGCTCTGCGTACGCTTTACCACCACGCCGCAGACAGCACCTGCCTGCAAGCCAAGCGCCTGTGCCGTCACAAACAGCGCCGATGTTTCCATTTCGTAGTTTAAAACGCCCAAGGCCTGCCATTCTGCCATTGTCCCTACAAAACGGCGCGGAACGTAGCCTGTAAAGCTGTCATAGCGCTCCTGCCCTGGCCAGAAAGTGTCACTGGAGGCGGCAATGCCCAAATGGTAGGGAGCGCCTGCCTCCTTCGCCGCCTGCACCAACGCTGTTGTCACCTCAAAGCAGGCCACAGCAGGAAATTCCGGCGGCGCATAATGCTGCGAGGTGCCATCTAAGCGCACAGCAGCTTTGTCGATGATAATATCACCCAAATTGACATATTCCTGAATCGTTCCCGTGGTGCCAAAGCGGATAAGCTTTTTAATGCCCATGCGCGCCAGCTCCTCCAGGCAGATAGCCACAGACGGTCCGCCCATACCAGTAGAGCACACCAGCACAGGGGTATCTGCGATATGTGTCATATAGCTTGTGTACTCACGGTGCGTCGCTATAAAGTGCGTATCCGTCCCCAATGCCTGCGCCAGGGGCTGCACCCGTCCCGGGTCTCCCGGCAGGATAGCGATAGCAGCACCCTGCAGATCCTTCGCTGCAAAGCCCACATGGTAAAGAATTTCGTCACTTGCTGCATAATGCTTTTGCATGCTGTTCACCTCGCATTCTCAATATTCCTCAAGACCGTCTAAAACGGCCTGTAGCACGTCTTAAATGATTTTAATCAAACAGCTCCGCCCTACTGCCTGTCACTGTCGGTTCCGTTCCCATATAAGCTGCAATCGTCTGGCCGATATCGGCAAAGGTCAGCATAGGCGCCAGCTGTTTGCACGGCACGCCTGCTCCCGAAAAAAGCACGGGGATTTTTTCGCGGGTATGGTCGCTGCCCGTCCAGCTGGGATCGTTGCCATGGTCTGCTGTAATCAGCAGCAAATCATCCGGCCTTAAAAGTGCGGTGATCTCAGGCAGACGGCTGTCAAAATATTCCAGTGCCTCACCATAGCCGCAGATATCCCGGCGATGACCGTAGGAGGAATCAAAGTCGACAAAATTAGTAAAAACTATGCTGTTATCAGGTGCGTCCTGCACTGCTGCAAGCGTCGCATCAATCAGCTTATCTAAGCCACCTGCAGCGTAATGCTTCGTAATACCGCGATGTGCGAAAATATCGGCAATCTTACCTACTGCGTATACGTTGCCTCCTGCAGCCACCATTTTATCAAGCAGCGTGGACTGCGGCGCGGGCACGGCGTAATCGTGACGGTTGGTAGTGCGTACAAAGTCGCCGGCACAGCTGCCCACAAAGGGGCGGGCAATGACCCTGGCAATGTTATAGGGACGCACCAGCTCAAAGGCCAGCTTGCACAGATCATATAAGCGTTCCAGACCAAAGGCCTCCTCATGTGCCGCAATCTGCAGCACGCTGTCAGCAGATGTATAAATTATCGGCTTGCCACTCTTGATGTGCTCCTCGCCCAGCTCCTTAATAATTTCGGTACCGCTGGCGTGACATTCACCCAAAACGCCGGGCAGCTTACCCTCGCTTACAAGCTTAGCCACCAGCTCCTCGGGGAAGCAGTGCGGCACATCAGGAAAATAGCCCCAGTCAAAATCAACAGGCACGCCGCTGATTTCCCAATGGCCGCTCAGCGTATCCTTACCACGGCTCACCTCCTGCGCCCAGGTATAGGCGCCAATGGTGTGAGCAGCGCCAAGTCCTGCCGCCAGCGGCTGGGTGCGGCTCATTTCGGCAGCGGCCTGCAGCCCGCGCTCCGCCAGATGCGGCAAATGCAGCGGCTCTATATGGCCGCTTTCCTTACGCGGATTATGAGCAAACCACTCTGCGATATGGCCTAGCGTATCTGCGCCCTCATCACCAAAGGCAGCAGCATCATGCGCATAACCAATACCAAAGGAATCCAACAACAATATTATCGTCCGTGCCATTATCTCACCTGCTTTCTTAAGCAAAAGGGAGCTGCTAACGCCTTACGCTAAACAACTCCCTCTCTCATCAAAATCCCAGCTGCTCGCCTACCAAAATAACCTTAATGCGTCCCTTCACGCGGCTGGTACGTGTAATAACAATCTGCGAGCAGATGCAGTCTGCAGACAGGCAATTACCACAGCTGCCTGTTTTATAGCAGGGTGTAGCCAGTCCCGGAAAACGCTGTGCATTAATCGGTGCTGCGACGTTGCGCGCCCTGTCCATTGCTGCCTCCAGTGAGCCTGCAACCTTGTTTAAGCCTGCCAGCACCAGCACCTGCTTAGGACCGTAAATGAGCGCGGCCACACGGTTACCGTTGCCGTCAATATTCACCAGCTGGCCATCAGCGGTAATAGCGTTACTGCTGAGCAAAAAGGTGTCGCACAAAAGCGCCTTGTGCATCAGCTCCTGCTTTTCCTCCGGCGTTTTGGCCGTGTCTCTGTCGATAACCGGGTTACGTTTTTTTACCGCATCCAAAAGACCCATCTCGGCAATCGTCACCGACCCGCCCCAGGATACAACATCTGTTTCGGGGATCAGTGCCAATGCCTGCGTTAGTGCCTCCTGCTTATTTTGGCAATAATAAGCATCAAAGCCACGCATCTGTAATTTTTTTACCAGCGCTGCTCCCAGCGCCGCATTTCTTAAAACCTCAGCCTGCTGCATATTTCTCTCTCCTAAAAGCTGTTAAGCTGCTTAACTTAGCTATAATTATCGACGTAGGAATTTATTCCAGGTCGCCAATAGCTACCTCATCTATGCCGTCCTCTTCAGCCAGGTAAACATTGATAGCCTCCTTGCGCGAGGTGGGGACGTTTTTGCCTGCAAAATCTGCACGGATCGGCAGCTCGCGGTGACCGCGGTCAATCAAAACTGCCAGCTGGATAGCCTTGGGGCGGCCCATGTCAATAATAGCATCCAAAGCTGCACGGATGGTGCGGCCGGTATACAGCACATCATCCACCAAAATAACGGTTTTGCCATTCAAATCCAGGTCAATTTCTGTGCCATGCACAATCGGATTATAGGCCAGTGTAGAAAGGTCATCACGGTACAGGGTGATATCCAGCATGCCAACAGGCAGATCCACATTTTCAATCTCCTTAATTGCAGCAGCCAGGCGCTCGGCAATAGGCACGCCACGGGTACGGATACCAACTAAGACTACGTTATCTACACCTTTATTTCTTTCGATAATTTCATGGGAAATGCGGACAATAGCACGACGCATAGCGTCAGCATCCATAATAACATTCTTTTTAACAAAATTGCTCATTTTGCTCACCTCATAATTTTATTCGCACCCTGCGGTGCTTATCAATACTGCCAGTGCGGCAGACTAATCCTAATTAAACTGCCCCAGGCGCAGACGGGTAACAATCTTGTGCATATCCTCCGGTAGCGGTGCTTCAAAGCGCAGCCTCTCACCCGTACGCGGGTGGGTAAATTCCAGCGTCTGCGAATGCAGCGCCTGCCCCTGAATAGCAAACGGCGTTTTCATTGGCGAATACTTAGGATCGCCCACCAGCGGATAGCCCAAATATTCCATATGTACGCGGATCTGGTGCGTGCGGCCTGTGCGCAGCTTGCAGCGTACAATAGTATACTTGCCAAAGCGCTCCAAAACCTCATATTCGGTAACGGCGTTGCGGCCATCCTCCTTGACTACAGCCATCTTCTTGCGGTCTGCTTTGTCACGGGCAATAAGCGTTTCAATAACGCCGCTGTCGGTTTTGATATTGCCGCGCACAACCGCCAGATAAGTTCTCTGCGCAGTTTTTTCCTGAATCTGCTTGGACAGCGACAGGTGCGCTGCATCGTTTTTTGCACAAATCATAATACCACTGGTATCCTTGTCCAGACGATGCACAATACCGGGACGGATCACACCGTTGATACCAGAAAGATTGTGACAATGATATAAAAGCGCATTTACGAGCGTACCGCTATAGTTGCCTGCAGCAGGGTGCACCACCATGCCTCTGGCCTTATTGACCACAACCACGTCATCATCCTCGTAAATAATATCCAAGGGAATATTTTCCGGCTGCACATCAAGCGGCTGAGGCTCCGGCAGTGTCACGCTAATCTTATCGCCGGCCTTCAGCTTGTAGTTGGATTTCAGCACCTTGCTGCCCTTTACCGCACGGCCCTCGTCCAGCAGCTTTTGCATATTCGAGCGCGTAAGCTCCAGCAAAGCTGCCAGGCCCACGTCCGCGCGTTGGCCTGCCGCCTCCTCGCCAATAATCAGCTCCTGCTGCTCCCCAGCAGCTCCGTTTTCAATAAACTCCATATAATCAGTCCTACTCCCGTACAAATTGCAATATCTGCCACATTAAATATGGGCCAGATACGAAAATCAAAAAAATCAATAACTAAGCCCTGACGCGCCCTGTCAATGAGATTACCCAATGCACCGCCGGCAAAAAGTGCGGCGCCAACGCAGGCAGGCAAACCACCTGCAGCAATCTCCCTACGCACAAACCACATACCGCCGACAACCGCCAAGGCAATGACGACGAACAGCCAGCGACTGCCCTCCAGCATGCCAAAGGCCGCTCCCGGATTCAAAATAAACGTCCAATGAAATATATTTTCTATCACAGGCACGCTTTCCCCTACAAAAAAATGTGTCACCACATAATACTTTGTTGCCTGGTCTACGAGCAGCACCAACAAAGCCAAAAAAACATAAATCATACCCTACTCCTCTTTTATTGATATGTATATTATAGCACATTAAGAGCATGAAAATACAGATGACACAAAAAGTTAAAGAAAAAAGCCATTGCGCTTGCACCCGCAATGGCTCATAATCACATTTTAGTTATTTTCTGCTGCTACATCGCTGCGCAGCTCGGCAATCTGTTTGCGGCGGCTGTGTACCTTTTCCCAATGCTCAAAGTACAGCTTCGTTTCTGCCACAACCACACCGCTCAAGCCTAAGAGGGCAATCAGGTTCGGTATAGCCATCAGGCCGTTAACGATATCAGCCAGAATCCAGATCATATCCAGCTTTAGGAATACACCCATACCAACCAGGCAGATGTAGAAAATGCGGTAGGGCATAATAGCCTTGACACCAAAGAGATATTCAACGCAGCGCTCGCCATAGTAATTCCAGCCAATGATGGTGGTGAAGGCGAATAGTGTCAGACCGCCGGAAAGAATATATTTGGCAATAGCCGGGAAGGCAGAGGCAAAGGCAGCCTCAGTAAGCGGCGCACCATTCAGATCGCCGTTCCACACACCACTGACGATAATAGTCAGGCCGGTCATTGTACAAATGATGATGGTGTCGATAAAGGTACCGGTCATGGATACCAAACCCTGCTCTGCAGGCCATTTGGTTTTGGCTGCTGCTGCTACGATAGGAGCAGAGCCTAAGCCGGATTCGTTAGAATAAATACCACGGGCGATGCCGCTGCGCATTGCCAGCATCACGCCTGCACCGGCAAAGCCGCCGGCTGCTGCGGTACCGCTGAACGCGCCCTCAATAACCAGGCCAACTGCCTGCGGCAGAGCGTCTGCATAATATACCAGCACAGAAAGTGTTGCAAGCACATATACAACTGCCATGAAGGGAACAATTTTACTGGCAACGTTAGCAATAGACTGCAGGCCGCCGATGATGACACAGCCAACGAGAACTGTCAAAATTGCTGCCACAATATATTCAGAAATACCAAAGGATACGTGTACGATAGAAGTAATGGCGTTAACCTGCGGGAAGGTGCCGCTGCCTAAGCAGGCAGTCATTACGCCAAAGACAGAAAACAGTACAGCCATCGGCTTAAACTTTTTGCCCAGGCCCTGTTCTATATAATACATAGGGCCGCCGGAGGCATTGCCGTTATCGTCATATGTGCGGTATTTTACAGCAAGCACGCCCTCGGCGTACTTAGTTGCCATACCAAAGAAGGCTGCCAGCCACATCCAGAACAAAGCACCCGGGCCACCAAGCTTAATGGCGGTAGCAACACCAACAATGTTGCCTGTACCGACAGTTGCCGCTAGGGCGGTACACAAAGCCTGAAAGCTGCTTACATCACCCTCACCCTTATTGCGGGCGGAGAAAATCAGCTGCAAGGCTTTAGGCAGCTTCACAACCTGAAGCAGGCCCAGGCGCACGGTCAGCAAAATACCGGTACCCATAAGCAAAATCATTAGTGGCGGACCCCAGACGAAGCCATCAACAGCATTCAAAAATTCCAACATAAAAAATTCCCCCTAATACAAAAAACATGTTAACAAATTTGGGTCATTCTCCCTTGACCCACGCATTGTATTGTATCACATCAACATATAGCGTACAATACTTCAAGCGATTGTATACACGTATTCTTGTTATTAGCAGGGAATTGCAAGAATAATTTTTATTCCATAAAGGAAACAAATTTAAAATGCTCGTCCAGATAATTGCCGGCAAGCGCCACACCCTTGCCCATGGTAAAGGCTGCTAAAATCGTGCCGATGCCCAGGCCGTCAACATGGCCGATAAGTACAAAAGTGAGTGCGGCAGTAATCGCCAGGCAGGTTACGTCAAAGGTGATTTTTATCTTTGCGTAGGCCACCTTGATGATCTGCGCCAGCTCACGCGGGAACAAATCCGTAGGAATGATGGGCAGACCGCAGCGGTTGGACAGGGCAATACCGATACAAATCAAAATATAGCTGATAGCAAAATACAGCACGCGCCAGGAAAAATCCTGCGGTAGCAGATTGATATACAGCTCGAACAAATCCAAGAACTGGCTGAAGACAAAACCCACAGCAAAGCTGAAAAGATACGAGGGTACGAACTTTTTACGCAGCTGCATAAGGCTGGCAATCAACAGCGCCTGAAAAATGTACGTCCAGGTGCCAAGGGTAAAATGCGGAAAAGCTTCCGAAAAGGCAAACGGCACGCTGCTGATAGCGCTGATGCCGGAGCCGGAATACAACATAAGCACAACACTAAAGCTGTTGATGATGACAGCAACCAAAAGCGCCAGCTCACCGCGCAGCGTTGTCTGATTAGATTCCTGATTTAAAAGCATATATAAAGTCCCTTCCTCACTCAAATAATTAGCAGCGCCGAAATTTTCATTTCCTCGCTGCAATAAGTAAGTTTAGACTCTTTTTTTGGTGCTGTCAAGAGGACTTATGTAAAAAGCAAAAAGCTGGTTCTATAATAAGTGTTGTGGTCTTTGGTCTAAAATAAGATCAAGATCACCGGCACTTATCATAGAACCTAATTATTTTTTGCTTCTTTTGCCTGCACCCTGTTTAGCAGGCTGCGGCGCATGCTTTTGGCGCCAGCCGCAATAAATAAAGCAGGCCAAGGCCAAAAGAAAGAATCCCAGGCTGGTGGCCTGTGCCGACTTTAAGCCAAACAGCCACGGTTCGGCATAATCACCGCGCAGCATCTCCAAAAAGAAGCGCACAGTTGAATACAGCATAGCGTACATACACAAGGCCTGTCCTCGTGCATGGTTAGTGGTGCGGAACAAAAGCAGCAATGCGAAGATAACGACGTCCAGTTGTCCCTCCCACACCTCTGCCGGCCACAGCGGCACGGGACCATAGGTTTTGTATGCCAGCGTCCCCTCAGGATACAGCAGGCCAAAGCTGCCACCCGTAGGAGTACCAAAGGCATCGCCATTGAGCAGGTTGGCCATGCGCCCGATTGCCTGCCCTATGAGCAGCGACGGCGAAACAATATCTGCCAAGGCTACCCAGTCAATATCGTGCAGCTTGCAATAAACCACGCCGGCAGCGATACCCGCAAGCATACCGCCCTGCACCGCCATGCCACCCTGCCAGACAAAGGGGATCTCCAGCAGATGGTCGCTGTAATAATCCCAGTCAAAGAAAAACACATCCCACAGCCTGCCTCCAATGAGGCCGGCAAAGCCGCCGTAAATACCTATATCCAAAACATGCTGGTGCCAGCGACCGTCCTGCTTAGCTAAAAAGTAAGCCGTGCCTGTTGCCAAAAAAATCGCAGTACACAGCATAAGTCCGTACATGCGCACAGGGAAATCACCTATGAAAAATAAATATTGATGCATTCTATACTATTCCTCCTAAAAATCTAACTTATATTGTAGCACATAAGCAGATTTTTATCAGCGGCAAACTTGTGATTTTTTACCGGTCTGCCGCGCCTGACAAAAGCGGAGCTGCATTGCCTGCAGCTCCGCTCTTTTTATATCTCCTTTAATGCAGCCTCAAGCAGCTCAGGATTATCAATCATCTCACCCAGCACCTGCTGCGTATCTTCTCCCAGCCGTGGTGCACGCTTATTTAAAGCAGCAGGCGTAGCACTAAGCTTCATAGCAAAACCCAGCTGCCTGTAATGGCCAAGCTCTGCGTCCTCAACGTCCAGCACCATTTCGTTGGCCTGCGTCTGCCCCGCCGCCACCGCCTCTGCAAAATCCAGCACAGGTGTCACGCAGGTATCGCGCCCGATCAAAAGCTTCTGCCACTCATCCAGCGTCCTTTTAGAAAACTCCTGCGCCAGCTGCTCCTTTAACCACGGGTGTCTGCCAGTATCATCAACGGCATCCACCATATCAGTACGCTGCAAAGCATTACACAGGTTAGTCCAAAACTTCTTTTCCAAGCAGCCCACCGCCAGGTAGCGGCCATCCTTAGTCGCATAAATATTATAGTTAGCATTTGCCCCTGTCAGCCAGTTGTTGCCACGCTGCGCCACAAAGCCACTGCCAAAATAAAGGCTGGCGGCCCCCGGCATCAGCGTCATCGCTACATTATACAAAGAAATGTCTATTTCCTGTCCCTGCCCTGTCTGCTGCGCATGGCGCAGAGCAATCATAATGCTCATCCCTGCAGCCATAGCCGCATTCATATCAGCCATAAGAACACCAGGGATAGCAGGCTTTCCTTGTGCTTCGCCACTCATGGCTGTAATCCCTGCCAGGCTCACATAGCCTATGTCATGGTCTGCCTGCTGCGCCAGCGGTCCTTTTTTGCCATAACCCGTAAGCGAGCAGTAAATAATGCGTGGGTTAACAGCCCTGGCGGCCTCGTAATCCACCCCCAGCTTTTGCAAAACTCCCGGACGGTAGCTTTCCACCACCACATCCGCTGTTTTTACCAGCTCCAAAAAAGCTCTGCGCCCGGCATCAGTCTTAAGGTTGAGCACTACGCTTCTTTTATTGCGGTTAAGCTGCAGATGCCAATAGCCGAAATCCTTAAGAAAAGGCGGAAAGCTGCGGGAATAATCCCCCTGCCCCGGCTGTTCTATCTTGATAACGTCTGCACCAAAATCGGCCAACAGCATTGTGCAATACGGTCCCGGCAGCAGCCTCGATAAATCCAAAACCCTAATACCCTCTAACGCCTGCATCAGAATACCTCCCTTCAGAGCTAACAACAGCTAGACATTTATACCACCTGGAAAATATAAAACTTTAGATAGTATGTTTCCGGCACGTTCCACAGCACAGGATGATCCGGAGCCTGCTGGCGCGCCTCTATCTGCCGCAGGGACACGTTGGCATCACGCGCAGCGTCCTGCAACATTTGCACAAACAGCTCCTCCTTCATAAAGTGGGAGCAGGAGCAGGTTGCCAGGTAGCCACCGCGCGGCAGCAGCTTCATAGCCTTCAGATTGATCTCCTTGTAGCCACGGATGGCGTTCTTCACCGTGCTGCCTGATTTAGTAAAGGCAGGCGGATCCAATATAATAAAATCATAGGCGTGTGAATGCTTGTTGAAGAGATCAGTCAAAAGATCAAAAACATTAGCCTCCAGTCCGTGCATAATGTCACTATAGCCATTAATCTGTGCATTGTGATCTGCCATGCGCACAGCCTCGGCACTTATATCCACCGCCGTGACGCTGGCAGCGCCGCCCTGAGCCGCATTCAGTGCAAATGAGCCCGTATGGGTGAAGCAGTCCAAAACGTGCTTGCCCCTGGCAATTTTGGCAATAGCCTGACGGTTATATTTTTGATCCAAAAAGAAGCCTGTCTTTTGGCCATTTTCGACATCTACAGTATATTTTATACCATTTTCGACAATCTCCGTCGTCACCTCGCCGGGATTAGGGCACAGGCTGGTGTCAAACCATTGCTTGGACTCCTCCATACCCTCCAGCAGGCGGATTTTGACATCGTTGCGCTCATACAGACCACGGATATTCTGACCCATTTCGCGCAAAATTTTAATCAACAGCTCAAAAATCATCTGCTTGCGCACTTCAATGCCCAAGGAAAGCGTTTGCGTTACCAGCAAATCATTGAAGCGGTCCACAGTCAGTCCCGGGAACATATCTGCCTCGCCAAAAATCAGGCGGCAGCACTTAAAATCCTGCTCACCCATAACGGTAAGACGGTAATCCAGCGCATAGCGCAGACGGCGCTCCCAAAACGCTTCGTCAAATTTATCATTGGTGTTCGTGGAAATTATCCGCACACGGATCTTGGAATGATCATTCACAAAACCTGTACCCAAATACTTTCCCTTAGGTGTAACAACGTCCACCAAATCACCATTAGTATATGTTCCCTCTACCTTGGTAACTTCCTCGCCAAAAACCCAGGGATGACCACCGCGTGCTGCGCGTTCTCCCTTAGGCGTCAGATAAAATTTTGCATATTTTCGCATGCTGTACCTCACGTTAAATTAATACTTTTCTTAAGTATAGCATATTTTAAGGGCTGTTGCACAGGAAAACCCATGCAGCAGCCCTCATAATTGCACCAATTACAGCTGAATTATTTTTTTATTTTGGCAATGCCAAAGCCTGTATAGCCATAGATAATGGCAAAGATCATGCTGCTGTAGCACAGCACTGCCCAAGGAAGATAGCTTACAGTAGGCACGCCCAGCGTCGTCGCCATGTAAGTACCGGCAACAGACCAGGGAACCAAAGGTACAGCGCAGGTACCTGCATCCTCTAATGTACGTGAAAGGTTTTTCGGCTCCAGGCCAAACTTTTTATAAAGATCGCGGAACATTTCACCAGGAATTAAAATCGCCAGGTAAGAGCTGCCGGTAACAATGCTCATAAAAAGAGTGGAACCAACTGTAGCGGTAATAAGCTGGCCAACCGATTTAATTGCGCCGATAATCCTTTCTAAAACGACCTCAATGCAGCCTGCCTTGCTGAAGATGCCTGCAAAGCCAAAGGCGCAGAATACCAGCAATACAGTGCTCATCATGCCCATCAGGCCGCCACGGTTAAGCAGGGTGATAATCGGCTTAACAACCTTAATGTCAGCAGCACCGGGAATCATGGTAACCTTAAAGCCATTGACAAAGGCCTGCAGCGCAGTCTTCAGGCCAAAGCCTTGGAAGAAGATACCCATAAGCAAAGCAATAACAGAAGCTAAAAGCAGCATCGGAATAGTGGGCTTTTTGGTATAGGCACCCCAGAAGATTAGTACAGGCGGCAGCAGTAGCAAAAGGTTAAAATGATACAGCTGCTCCAGGTTTTGCAATATCGCCGTTACGGTCTCGGGATTGGTCATCTTCGAAACGTCCATGGTCATACCAACAGCAGTAAATACAACTATGCAGGCAATGGTTGCCGCACCTGTCGTATACAGCATATGCTTGATATGGTCGTACAGCTCGCTGCCTGCAGCAATGGGCGCAAGCATAGTGGTATCAGAAAGCGGTGAAAGCTTGTCACCAAACACAGCGCCGCTGATAACGGCACCTGCAGCAATTTCCAGCGGCACACCCAGGGCAATAGCAATACCCATAATGGCTACGCCGGCAGTACCAGCACTACCAAAGGAGGTTCCTGTAAAGGTAGAAATTACCGCAGTTACAAAAAAGGCTGTCACAAACAAAAATTGCGGGTCGATAATCTTAATGCCATAATAAATCAGCATAGGAATGGTACCGCTGACCATCCAGCTGGCAATCATTGCGCCCACGCAAACCATAACCAAAAGTGACGGCAGACTGCTCTGAATTTTTTCGGCAACGCCATGAATCATATCATTCCAGGTATAACCACAACGCATAGCAATAATTGACGCGATAAACGCTGCTACAATCAGCAAAAACTGGATTGGCAGGCCAAACTTGCCATAGCCAATACCCAAAAGCACCACCATACCCAAAAGCGGGATCAAGGCTTCAACAAAAGTTGGTTTTCTAGTCATTTTTCCACCTCATTTAATTTATTACACATCCACACTTCATATATAAAGGCTGTTGCGCCTTATTTTTCAGCTTTGCGCGTAATTGTCATAGCGCAGCCATGTCCCTCACCGTCGGCAATAGTCGTAGGAAAATCAATTTCTACATGCGTAAAAGGCTTACAAATAGCATAATCGCAGTGTCCCAGCATATCGCGGCAGAACATCTTGATTTCCTCCTTGCTCAGGCCCAGCTCCGTTAACGCCTCCACGTGCGGGCAGCGGTTAAAAATCTTTACTGCTTTATCATCGTCAAGCTGCTCTATCTTTTGCTTAAAGACCAAAAGCCCACCGCGCGATGTTTGCCCTAACAGCGCCTCCTTAGGGCCGACGTTTTCGCCCCCACCATATTTTTGCGCTATCTGGTTGCCCTGATAAAGACCAAAATCATAGCTGCCCTCGCGGATAACACGGTTAGCATCCACCTCCGGATATAGCTCCTTAAGCTTGCGCCAAATAAAGTACACCTGACGCGTCCTATCCTTGTAGGCGCCCTTGACAGCTTCGGTGAATTCTTCGACAGTGGCAGGCTGGTCAATTCGTGAAGCTTCCATAAATTGCTTAATTTCTTCCTGACTCATATTAATCCCCTTCAAAAAAATTTAGTAAATGCTACTATTATGCAAAAGACTGTCACCACAGCACAGGCCATGGCGACAGTCCATACTTTTTTAGTTAGAAGGCTGCAACAACTGCACCCTTGTATTTTTCTTCAATAAACTTTTTCACCTCAGGCGACTGCAGTGCCTTCATCAGCTTTTTGATTTCCGGACGGGTTTCGTCACCCTTACGTACAGCTACGATATTGGCATACGGGGATTCCTTAGGCTCGGTAAAGAGGGAATCCTTTACGGGGTTCAGCTTGGCCTCCATAGCAAAGTTGGAATTGATAACAGACAAATCGGTATCATCCATAGAACGCGGCAGCAGGGCAGCCTCAATTTCTACAAACTGCAGCTTCTTATCGTTGCTGACAACATCACCAACAGTTGCTTTAATGTCAACGCCATTCTTTAATTTAATCAGCTTAGCATTTTGCAGCAAGGCCAGCGCACGACCGCCGTTAGACGGGTCGTTCGGGATGGCGATTTTTGCGCCGTTAGGAATATCCTGCAGGGATTTGATTTTCTTGGAATAAATTCCCATAGGCTCGATGTGCACCTTACCTGCAGACACAAGGTTCAGCTTACGCTCTGTCACGAAAGTATCCAGATAAGGCTCATGCTGGAAGAAGTTGGCATCCAGCTCCTTATCATTCAATGCCAGATTAGGTTTTACATAATCGCTGAATTCGATAATCTCTAAATCAACGCCCTCTTTAGCTAAGGTAGGTTTAATCTGGTTCAGGATTTCAGCATGCGGTACGGCAGTAGCGCCAACCTTCAGCGTCACCTTTTTTTCAGCCGGGGCAGCATCCTTTTTATCGCCACCGCCGCAGCCTGCAGCCACCACCGCCAGGCTGACCAAAGCTAACAATGCAACTAACAACTTTTTCATTTTTACAACTCCCTTTCTTTACCCTAACACGCCATTATAGCATACGTATTAAAAAACTCTTTCCGAGGAAAGAGCCGTCTTTCCTCTCATCTTTCAAGATTACACTTGCAGGATGTAGCACCATGACCTTTGTCTGGTTGCCGGGCATCACAGGGCCTGTTCCCTCCGCCACTCTTGATAAGAGCGTGTTATTAAGTTGAAAGTAATAATATATTATCCTAGTAAATTTGTCAACATTAAGTCAAAGAAAAAATAGAGGCAGATAAATCCACCTCTATTTTGTAAATTATGTTACTCTTTGCTGTATTTGGCAATGCCAACCTTATAAAAATCGTTGCCCTCGCTGTCAATGCAGACGATTGCAGGGAAGTCCTTAACCTCATATTTGCGTATTGCTTCAGGTCCAAGGTCTTCGTAGGCGATCATAGTCTCGCTCTTAATGGACTGGGCAATGACAGCAGCAGCGCCACCGATAGCAACAAAATAAACCGCACCATACTTAACGCAGGCATCGATAACCTCCTGGCTGCGCAGTCCCTTGCCGATCATGCCGCGCATCCCTTGCTCGATCATCGTCGGTGTATATTTGTCCATGCGGCCGCTGGTGGTGGGGCCGGCACTACCGACAATCTCTCCCGGTTTGGCAGGAGTAGGACCAACATAGTAAATTACGTTATTGGTCAAATCCAGGGGCAGCTTTTCGCCACGGCCCAATGCTTCATACAAGCGCTTATGGGCAGCATCGCGGGCAGTATAAATAGTGCCGCTGATGCGCACCACGTCACCGGCATGCAAATCCTTAATAGTTTCCGCAGTCAGCGGAGCATTGATATATTTAATTACAGCTTCTTCTGCCATTTTTCTCATCCCTTCTGTTATGCACACACTCAAATAGTTGCTTCCGCACGTCTTGCCTGGTGGCAGTTCAAGTTAACTGCGCAAGGCATACCGCCGATATGCGTATGGGTAAATTCAATATTAACAGCAAGCGCGGTAGTGCTGCCGCCAAGGCCCGAGGGACCAACGCCGGTTTTGTTTACCAGCTCCAGCAGCTCGTCCTCCAGCTGTGCATAGCGTTCATTCTTGTTGTGCTCGCCCACGGTACGGGTGAGGGCGTACTTAGCCAAAATAGCAGCACGCTCCATGTTGCCGCCAATGCCAACGCCGACAGTAATAGGCGGACAAGGGTTAGGACCTGCAGCACGCACGGTATCAACAACAAATTGCTTGATGCCCTCTACACCGTCAGCAGGCTTGAGCATTTTGAGGGCGCCCATATTCTCGCTGCCGCAGCCCTTGGGGCAGACAATGAGCTTTACCTTATCGCCGGGAACAATTTTGGTGTGAATAATAGCAGGCGTATTATCGCCGGAATTTTTGCGTTCAAATACAGGGTCGCCAACAGAGGATTTACGCAGATAGCCTTCGGTATAACCCTTAGCTACGCCTGCATGAATAGCAGTGTACAAATCACCCCCGATGAAATGCACCTCCTGACCGATTTCGGCAAAAACAACAGTAAGACCTGTATCCTGACACAGGGGCACAGCCTTTTTCTTGGCCAGCTCAAAGTTGTCTACCAATGTGGATAAAATTTCCCTGCCCAAGGGAGATTCCTCGGTATTAATGGCATTTTTAATCTTATCCATCATTTCCTGCGGCAGATAGTAGCAGGCTTCCATACATAGCTTGGCAATAACATCAGTGACTTCACTAACCTTTATTTCTCTCATATTTTCTTCCTCCTTTATTAATCGGCTTTTAGGGCAGGCAGATTTAACGGCCTATACGCTTGGCCGCATTCGCCCTTACCACCTCGGGATCAACAATTTTACGTGCCAGACCGCTTTCAATCGCCACCCTGGCAACTGCTGCTGCTACAGCAGGGGCAACACGCGGGTCAAAGGCATCAGGTACAACATAATCCTCACGCAAATCCTTTTCATCAATCAAATCAGCAATGGCAAAAACCGCTGCTACCTTCATTTCTTCGGTGATAGCACGCGCGCGCACATCAATCGCACCGCGGAACACGCCGGGGAATACGGTAACGTTGTTTACCTGGTTGGGGCTGTCGCTGCGGCCAGTGCCGGCAACAGCAACCCCAGCCTCCTTAGCCAGGTCATAGCTGGTTTCGGGAACGGGGTTAGCCAGTGCAAAAACAATAGCTTTTTCAGCCATGCTTTGCATAATTTCCTTAGTAAAGACATTAGGAGCAGAAGCGCCAATCAAAACATCAGCACCCTTAGCAACGTCAGCAAGCGTTCCCTGGATATGCTCCTTATTGGTCTTTTGCGCAAGATATGCCTGAATCCTGTCTAATTTGGCATCAATGCCTTCATACAGCGCACCAAAGCGGTCCACCATAATAACGTTTTTAGCACCCATATTCACCAGCAGACGGCCGATAGCACTGCCTGCAGCGCCACAACCGTTGACAACGAACTTAGCAGTAGTAAGCTTTTTACCAACAAAGCGCAGGGCTCCCAAAACTGCCGAAAGGCAGGCAATAGCAGTGCCATGCTGGTCATCATGGAATACAGGGATATCGCAGATTTCCTTTAAACGACATTCAATATCGTAGCATTTAGGGGAGGATATATCCTCCAGATTAATGCCTGCGTAATTAGGCTGCAGCAGCTTTACCGTGCGGATAAATTCATCCGGATCCTTGGTGTCCAGGCAAACAGGTACAGCATCCACATCGCCGAAGGTTTTAAACAAGGCGGCCTTGCCCTCCATTACTGGAATGGCAGCCTCAGGACCTATATCGCCCAAGCCCAGCACACGCGTGCCATCTGTAATGATGGCAACCATATTACCACGGCAGGTATATTCAAAGGAGAGGTTTTTGTCTTCCTTGATATCCTTGCAGGGTTCGGCAACGCCCGGGGTGTAGGCAACAGCCAAATCATGCCTGCTGGCAATAGGCACCTTGCTTACAACCTCAATTTTACCGTTATTTTCTAAATGTAATTTTAAAGCTTCTTCGCGCAAAGTCATCGTCATTTTCTTTTCCCTCCGAAAATTTAATAGTATACACTCATTGTATATTAAACTACCCTGCTTTGCAAGATATTTTCTTTGTATACTATGTTAATGACACCATTTGTTAGAAAATTGTTAGCTATTTGACAAACAAGCCTCATATTTTCAGGGGATTAGTAATGAACATGGACCATAGCTTAAGCTTTTTAGTTATTGCAGCTTATCAAATTCGCCGTTATAACGGTAACCTTCCTTAGTATAAGCATCCGGGTCCGCATAACGGTTAATATTTTCTTTCATCGTGCAAGCTTCAGCAATGCAGTCGTTCACCGCGTTTTTGGTGTTGATGCGCGGATCGTCCTCACTTGCCAGCACGTAACCAGCTACACGCAGCATGCTGCTGTCATATTCCTTGATGCCATAGTCATAAGAATACAGCACACCGTCAACCACAGCTGCTTCCTTTAAGCCAACCTTGACAGTGCTATATTTGCCAACAAGCTTGTCACCACTGCCAACGCCTGCAAGCTGCAGCTGCACGACAACAGGCATCCAATTGGGACGGGTTACCAGCATCACATCACTGGCAGTAAGCTCCTTATCAGGAGCACGCTTAACCATCTGCACAGCAAAGCGCTTACCATATTTCTCGCTAAGGTAGGCTTCAAATTCCGCCTTGCCCTTTTCCACATCGTTGTCGCTGTTTTGTGCCTGCAGTACGGCTTCGGGGACTTGGTACCACAGCACCACCTTGCTGGCGGGCGCAGCAGCCGCAACTGCGCAAATAGCGCAAACGCACAAACACAAAATGCCAAGAATGAGTTTTTTCATAAAATATTCCTCCTCACTATCTTAGTTTAATAATATTTTAACAAGAAAACATCGTTATGAAAAGACCATACCGCCTGTTTTGGCAGGCAGCTACACTTTTTTACAAAATTTGAGTGACTGCTTATCCCTAAAGATTGCTGTAAGTGGCTGCTATCACTGCAGGTAATAATTTCCGTCGGCAGTCTCCCTTACGCTAGCAGCAAAAAACGCCTGTGCCAACCTTGCTAAGTGCACTGTATCACTAGATCCTGCCATTTCATAAGCCGAATGCATAGCCAGCTGTGCCAAACCGATATCAACAGCCTTAACAGCTACCTGCGTTGTGGATATGTTCCCCAGCGTCGAGCCGCCAGCCATATCTGAGCGGTTATAAAAAATCTGCACAGGAACACCGGCCCTCTGTGCCAGCAGCTGCACCATGGCCCCGGACACCGCGTCCGTAGTATATTTTTGATTAGCGCTATACTTGATAACCACTCCCTCATTAGGATAAACCTTATTCGTCAGGTCATTCTTTTCGGTGTGATTAGGATGCACTGCATGCGCATTGTCTGCCGAAAGCATCAGGCTATTAGCCAAAGATACCAAATATGCCTCCTCATCTCTACCACAAGCAAGATTTATACGCCGCAGCGTATCCTTTAGCAAAGAAGCACCTGCTCCCTGCTTCGTCCCACTGCCCACCTCTTCGTTATCCAGCATGCAAAATACAGGCACGCTGTTACCAGCTTCAGCAGACAAAAAGCCCTCTAGTCCTGCAAACACACATTGCAGATCATCCAGCCTGCCACTGGCCACATATTCCTGCGCTGCGCCCACCATCAGCGCACGCATCCGGTTATAAAGAAAAAGCTCTGTATCCAAAATCTGCTCCACCTCTACCTGACAGCTGGCAGCCACAAGCTTAAGCAAAGCATTTTTAGTAGTAATACCACCAATAAGCGGCAGCATATCTGTTTGTGCATTGAATTTAAAGCCGTCGTTAGCCTCCCTATTCATATGGATAGCTAAATTAGGAATCAGCAGTAAATCCCTTTCAATATTCACCAGCCTTGATTCTAAACGTCCATCAACCTGACACAACACACGGCCTGCAATAGATAGCGGTCTGTCCAGCCAGGTGCTTAGCAGCATGCCGCCATACTTTTCCACATTCAGCTTTACGTACTTATTATCCACTACAATCTCTGCATTATTCTTAAGCTTAAACGCAGGCGAATCGCAATGACAGGCGTAAATCTGAAAGCCAAAATATGTGTTTTGCGGCAGCACAAAGGCTAGTAATGCCGATCCGTTGCGGCTGACGTAATACTTACCACCTGGCTGCAGCTGCCACCTTTGGCTTTCCTGCAGCTCAGTAAAGCCAACCGCAGTCAGCTGCGCTTTAATATTATGCACTGCAAAGAAGCTATTAGGCGTAGCATCCAAAAAGGCACACAGTCTGTTATTTATATCCGTAATGTTTATTTCCATTATAATAGCATTCCTTCCTAAAATTTGTTACAGCAGGCATCTCTGCTATTAAAAGCTTTGCCGCAGCCGCCCCAAGCCAAGAAATAACCCTGGCATCGCGCAAAGCTTTTCTAAACAGCATTATAGCACACGTCAGACATATATTGCACAATGACACAAAACTGCTACAAAACGTAAATCCACGCACGCAAATTACACATATCTTCCGTTTCCTGCTTATTGCCATAATCCCGCTTGCTACCTTTGTTAGTGTTCTCCTGAACTGACTGCCCTGCCTTTTGTGTAGTCTTTTCATCCCCCTTGCTACCTTCATAGTTATCTTTGACATTCTTGATTTTTTGGGTAGCAGTAGCAAAGTCATCACCGTTAGTCATGAGTACATAAACGTCGGGGCGTTCATCCAGCAGAATTTGCTCTTCGGGATTTACCGCCGTACCATCATCATGTTTCTCAATATACTTGTCAGTAAAAGGAATTCTCGCAACAACCTTATAGCCAAGGCGTTCGTACATGCCAACAAGGTCTAACTCCAAAGCAGTCCATTTTTGTGCCGCCCATAGCACGAGCCATGGTAATAATGCTCCTTACTGCTTTTGGGACCTTCTTGGTTGGATTTTTGAACACGGCGGTAATGTTGCCGTCATCTTCGACAGCGCAACCAGCTAAGCCATCAATTGTCATTGCTACTTTCGCACTTTGGAGTTCTTCGGGGGATTTCCCATCTACAAAAGCTCCGCGCTTGTTTGCCGCTCTAGCTTCACCCAACGCATTAGAAAAACCCTGCAAATCATCAGACATGTCTTGCCACTCGTCTGCGTGAATTGTAGGGTCTATATTTTCGTAGTTATCTGTTTGCCTTGCGGTTAAAACTCCTCGAACATCTCCTTGAGACGTTTCATATTGGGCTCCTTGTCTTTCGCTGTTGCCTTGATTATTTCGAGTGCTCCCTTGTCGTCCTTGTACTCTTCCAGCAGTTCCTCGTAAATCTTCTTGTCCTCTTCCGTCATTGCCATCTGCCACACCTCCATTTTTAGCACCGTTTTTCTTGATTATACCACCATCCTTGGTGATTTTGTCAAGGTTTTTCTCATCCCAAACCTCACCAAGCTCAATTCTGCGCGCCAAATCGTGAAAACTACCAATACTCTTACTCAAAGCCTGCCAACGCTTGAAACCATCATAAATCTTGCGGAAAAGCTTTGCTACTGCACGTTGCAGCTTCACTTTAGCCAAAATCAATCTGCCCCAAGCACTCTTGCTTAAACGTTCCTCGTTCAGCTTGGTAAACAGTGCTGCCTTGCGTCCAAGTCTATTGGCTCTAAGCATCATCCTGCCCCAATTGGTTTTGTTAAGCTTGGCAATCTCACTCTTGGTAAAATCGGTAACGTAACCATGCTCCCTTGCGGAAACAAAGTTGCGGATAGCGTCAGCAGCAACCTCCTCCTCTGCTTTTTAGCTTCTTTGTATTTTCTTACTTCCTCGTCGCTGGAAGGTTTTTTGTTTTCCCACTCTTCCAGAAAGGCTTTTTTAGAAGCCACTGCGTCCTCTGCGAAATCAATAGCGCGGCTCAAATTTCCGCGTGCCTCAAGAAAATAACGTATAGCTTGGTCTGTTACAGCGGATAAATATTCTTGGTGAACGATGTCATACCCGGCGTCAATATCTTCAATGTCCCAAGAGTATTTTTTGCCTGTTTCACTGTCAGTGATACTAACCTTTCCTGTTGGTTTAAGGCCTTGACTTTGGGTTAATCTCTCTCTGTAATTTACCTGTGATACTTCTCTGCTTTTAGCAAAATAAAAGCCCCAGCCATGAGCGATAGCACCCTCACCTTCGCCAATGCGTTTTGTCGTAAGATTGCCCTCGATAATTGCTGGCGTACCGTGCCAAGCTGCTTGGTAAAGAGCGTTCAAAAAGCTGTTACGCTTGTTGACGAGAGCTTGCTTATGTAATATAATGTCATCAGAAGCCCGTTTGCGGATAAGACCTGCTAAGGTGTCGGTTCTGGCATCCTTAGCCGTTTTAGCCCATTCTAGGCTTCTTTTGTCGTCTATGTACAAAACTTCATTATTTTGCAGTGCATCAACAAAATATTGATATTTAGGTTTTTTGTCGCCAACACCAAAAGCCGTCTGAATAAGATTTATTTTGCCGAACCCGCGTTTTTCTTCGACGTCCAATTTCAGTGGAACAATTATCGTTGCTCCGTAATCGTTCTTGAGCTTCAGTACCAAGATTTTTTTATTGGGAAATTCTATCCGTTTACCATTTACATTTTCAAAATTTTTAAGCACCATCAATGGTTCTGCCATAGCTTGGGGTATTTGTTTTAACACCTTGGCGGACATGCCGGGATGGGCTCCTTTAGTGGCGTGCCCTAAAAATCCTGCCGTAATTTTAACAGGCAACTGTTCTGCTCCCACTAACGTCAAGACCAATGGAGTTCGACTCATAAAATCAAGTAGTTGATTTTTATGATTGTCGAACCACTTTTGCTGGTTCTTTTCCAATTCGTCCACTATTTTTGCAAATTTATCCGAATCAACTTGCAGCCTCTGCTCATAATCCTTTTGAGTCATATTTTTACGGATGGAGAATTTAGCCTCAGCTTTTTGTTTAGTCCCATCGGTTTTATCTACACCGGCTTCTATACCAGCGGCTTTTGATGTGCCACTCATGTTTTCGGCATTATTAGTCTCAAGCTGTTGCACTAAATCCAACGATTTTGGCGGATTCAAGCCAGCCTTAATCATTGCGTTTTTAAAGTCTGTCCTTGTAAACCGTACCATCCCCAAAGTCTTTCTTGTATCTAACGGTGAATTCTCCTCTTCGAGAAGCATTTCCTTTTTCTATTGCTGTTGGCGTATCTAAGACTTCTACATAATTATAATAATCATCTCTTTCCATCCCTACATGATTGGCACCAGTTTCGTTTGTACCGCCATGACTCTTCCAACTATGTCGTATGCCATCGGCTTCCAAAACATGCTTGTAAGAGGCTGGGACAAAACCCAAGCTTAAACAGAAAAACCAGTGGATGTTTATCTTCAGATAAATTTTCACTGGTTTTTTAGTACAAGAATTTTAGAAAATACTTAAATTATAGAGGTTCTTTAATTCGTGAAGTTAGTTTTGTCCCAGCCTCTTTTTGTTTACTCATGCTCAGCCTTATACTTTTCCACATCCACGTTGGTAACGCCTGCGCGGATCTGCTTTAACACATAACGCACAAAGTCGTATTCAAAGTCTGTCATACGGATAGAACGCTGCTTGCCGCCCAGCGATTTACGGCCTGCGCCCTTTCGTGCGCCGCCCCAGCTTGCTTTTGTTTCTTCCATGCTAATCACTCCTTTACTTTTTGAATACTTTAATCAACGATATAATTGCCGCAATCAATGCTGCAACAGATATTATTAATGTCAGCTCTTGCATTCTTACTCCCTCAGCCTTCTCATAACACAATACACCACCACACCGCCAGCAGCAAAAGCCTTGACCGCCTCCTTGTCAAAATTAATGCAGCTTAACGCATATGCAAAACACAGTACAGCTAATACGTCTGTTATCTTAATATTTTTCATTGCTTGATCTCCCATCACTTCTTTTGTGTAAAATCCTCTAGTGTAAT
>CAVBQX010000003.1:0-86024 GCA_963597755.1 Segatella copri | reverse complement strand
TTTGACGGGTGGTCATGATTTATAGCATCGCTATATGTATACAGTATACAGTTACACGCATATATGTTATAATTATTACTGACAATAAACTTAAATTTTCAGCTTTTTACGCTTATAAGGAGTATCAACATGGATAAAAGACCAATCAAAATAGTAGAAACTGTTCTGCGTGACGGCCATCAGTCCCTTGCCGCCACCAGAATGCGTATTAACGATATGCTGCCGGCCCTGGAGCGTTTGGATAACGCTGGCTATTATGCCTTAGAGGCCTGGGGCGGCGCCACCTTTGACGCCTGCCTGCGCTTTTTGAACGAGGACCCATGGCAGCGCCTGCGCACGCTCAAAAAGCACCTGCGCAAAACCCCCATCCAAATGCTGCTGCGTGGTCAGAACATTTTGGGCTATAATCATTATGCAGATGACGTGGTGCGCGAATTTGTCAACCGCTCTGTTGCCAATGGCGTTTCCATCATCCGCATTTTTGACGCACTCAATGACACCCGCAATTTGGAATGCGCTATGCGCGCTGCTAAAGAAGCAGGTGCGCACGTCCAGGGCTGCATTGTCTACACCATCAGTCCCTATCACCAGGATAAGGATTTTGTCAAGCTGGGTAAGGAGCTGGCGCAGATGGGTGCTGATTCCATCTGCATTAAGGATATGGCAGGTCTTTTGCGTCCCTACGCCGCCGAAAGCCTCATCCGCAGCCTGAAGGCAGAGCTTAACCTGCCGATTGACCTGCACACCCACTTTACCAGCGGCATGGGTGATATGACCTACCTTAAGGCTGTAGAGGCAGGCGCAGATATCATCGACACTGCCCTGTCGCCCTTTGCCGAATCCACCAGCCAGCCCTGCACGGAATCACTGGTGGCAACGCTGGCGGATACACCCTATGACACGGGAATCGAGCTGGCGCAGCTCAACGACCTGGCCGATTATTTTAAGGACGTGCGCAAAAGGCTTATCAGCGATTTTAACCTTAACCCCAATATCCCCATTGACCCCAAGGTGCTCACCTTCCAGATTCCCGGCGGTATGCTCAGCAACCTGCTCAACCAGATGAAGGAAATGGGCGTGGCTGACAAATATCCGCAGCTGCTGGAGGAAATGCCGCGCGTGCGTGCTGAATTGGGTTATCCGCCGCTGGTTACTCCCACAAGCCAGATTGTCGGCTCTATGGCCGTGCTGAACGTGGCCCTGGGACGCTACAAAATGATCCCCCGCGAGGTCAAGGATCTCATTCTGGGCAAATACGGCCGCACTCCGGGACCGATCGACCCTGAGGTAAAGCGCCTGGCCATCGGCAGCGCACCACAGATTGACCATCGTCCTGCCGATGATATTCCGCCGCAGATGAAAAAATTGCGCGAGAAATTGGCAGAAGCCGGTTTCCCTGGCGCCCCCACCGAGGACGTTTTAAGCTATGCCTCCTTCCCCGAGGTTACGCTCAACTTTTTGCGTCACAGCAACATCGGCATCAACTTTCACGATATGTAAGTAACAAAAAACCGCTCCCCTCACCAGCTTTTGCTCTGAGTGAAGGGAGCAGTTTTAGTTTGCGTTTTTACAAGCCTGCGCTTATTTGGTTATCAGCTCTACCAGCTTGAGGGTGAGCAGGCAGGATTTTTCTACTGCGTCCATGGGCATGAACTCGCAGTTGGAATGGAAGTTAAGCGCACCCGTGAAGTAGTTGGGTGTGGGGATGCCCTTGGTCGAAATAAAGGAGCCATCGGTGCCGCCGCGCATAGCCATATCCTTTGGTTCGATACCAAGCTCCTGCATAGCTGCGAAGATGTAATCCACACATTTTTTGTTATCCTCAGTCAAGGCATCGGCAATGTTGCCATAAACGTCGGTAATAGTCAGCTCGATGCCGGCCTTAGGGTTTTTAGCCTGCACGTACCTTACCGCGTCGCGGATATATTGCTTGCGTGCTTCGTAAAGTGCCTTGTTGTGGTCGCGGATTTTAATATCCATAACTGCCTCGGAGGCATTGGAGGTGATGGACTGCACCCAGATAAAGCCCTCCGTGCCCTCGGTGCATTCCGGGGTCTGCATGCGATCAAAGCAGTTGACGATGTCCACAGCCACCAGCGTGGGGTTAACCAAGGTGTTTTTAGCGGACATGGGATGAGCAGTCACACCCTTGATCTTGATGCTGGCAGTGCCTGCGTTAAATGTTTGGTAAACCACCTCGCCCAGCTCACAGCAGTCGATGGTATAAGCAAAATCAACAGGGAATTTGCTAAAATCCATCTTCTTGCTGCCGCACAGGCCAACCTCCTCATCAGGGACGAAGGCAACATAGATTTCGCCGTGCGGACGGTTTTCGGTAATGATGGTTTCGAGTGCCACCATCACGTTGGCAATGGCAGCCTTGTTATCCGCACCCAGGACGGAGGTGCCGTCGCTGGTGATTAAGTCGCTGCCGATGTAGCGTTCCAGCTCGGGATGCTCGCTGGTTTTGATGTAGATCTGCTTATCAGCGTTCAAAAGCACGTCGCCGCCTTGATAATTTTTGACGATTTGCGGATGAACATCAGGCGACAGGTTGACATCAACAGTATCAAGATGCGCAACCCAGCCAACCTTGGGCACAGCAACATGACCTGCAGGTAAATTTGCAGGCAGGCGGCCGGTGAGCACGCAATATTCGCTGATGGCTAAATCCACCAGGCCCAGCTCCGCCAGGTCGCTCTTGAGCAGCTCGGCCAGCTGGCGCTGCCCCGGTGTGCTGGGGACAATGGCGCTGCCCTCAAGGCTCTGCGAGCTTACAGCTGCATAACGCAAAAAACGTTCCGTCAAGCGTTGTTGTAAAGACATGACATTTTCCTTCTTTCGTTTACATCATTCTTCTGGGATATACATAATCTGCCTGCAGGCCCAAGGGGATATCCAGGCCCCAGAATACATACAACATGATGGTTAGGCTCACAAGCAGTGCGATGGTATAGGGCAGCATCAGCGAGCTGAGTGTACCGATGCCTGCGCTCTTAACGTATTTTTGGCAGTACAAAATGATCAGCGGATAGAACGCGAACATCGGGGTAACAACGTTTACAGCCGAATCGCTCACGCGGAAGGCTACCTGCGTCAGCTCAGGCGCAATGCCTACTGCCATCAGCATGGGGACAAAAATCGGCGCTAAGATGGCCCACTTGGCCGATGCCGAGGTGATGATGAGGTTGAGCAGGGCAACAAAAACGATGATGCCAAACACTGTAACCTGCGGCGGCAGCGCCAGTGATTTTAAGAATTCCGCGCCGGCGATAGCGATAAGCGCACCCATATTGGACGCGCCAAAGGCATAAAGGAACTGCGCAGCGAAGAAGTAGAACACGATAAGCTGCACCAAGGTTTTAGTGATGTCTTCCATCGCCTTGGTCACATCCTGCGGCGATTTAAACTTGCCTACCAATACGCCATAGGTGAGGCCGACAGCACCAGTGTAGACAAACAGCAGCGATACGATGGACTGCATAACAGGCGCCTTAAAGCTTGCCAGCATGCCCTTGTCATCACGGAAGATGGAATCAGCAGGCAAAAGCAGCATTACAAGGCCAACCACCATCACCAAAAGCACGCCTGTAGCGATATAAAAGGCGCGGTTCTCGCGCGGTGTGACAGCGGTGTTGCCATCCTCGCCCACCTCGATATCCTTGTCCAAGGGGCAGTTTTTCCACAGCCAAGGCTCTACCACGCGCTCGGTCACATACCAGCAGCTGGGGATGACCACAAAGGTGGCGCCAAAGGCGTAAAAATAGTTACACAGCACGTTGACCTGATAGCTGGGGTCGATAATCTGCGCCGCACTCTGGGTAAACCCCTGGATAACAGGGTCGATAGCAGACGGCGTATAGTTGGCAGCGAAGGCGCCGGCGATACCTGCAAAGGAGGCTCCGATGCCTGCAAGCGGATGCTTGCCGCTGGCGTAAAACATATAGGCAGCCACAGGGATGATGATAACATAACCGGTATCAGGACCCAGATGGCTGAGCATGCCAACCAGGATAATAATCGGCGTGATTAAGAACTTGGGCGTAATTGCCAAAATCTTTTTCAGCGCGGTGTTGATATAACCGGAGCCGTCGGCAATGCCAATGCCCAGGGTAGCAACGATTACCATGCCCAACGGCGGAAAGCCGGAATAGTTTGTGACCATTTTACTGAGCAGCTGCACAAGGTTTTTGCCGTTAAGCATATTGTTAACGACTATTTCCTTGCCGGTTGTGGGATGCACATAGCCAAAGTGCATGGTGGACAAAATTGCTGACATAATGCAGCATAAAACAAAGGCACCGATGAACAAAATCGTAATATCGGGGATTTTGTTACCAATGCGTTCAATCAGCCCCAGAATACCTCCGGACTGATTCTTCTCCTGCGTTG
Organism: Segatella copri; assembly: GCA_963597755.1. GTDB lineage: Bacteria > Bacillota > Negativicutes > Acidaminococcales > Acidaminococcaceae > Phascolarctobacterium_A. The sequence continues at coordinate 81,632 of CAVBQX010000003.1, read as the reverse complement.
TTTGCATAACGCTAATCACTCCTCTTTTTTTAATTAAAAAAAACAAGGATTATTATATCATTTTTCAAAAAATAATGCAAATTATGTCTGCTCTATCCAGCTTTTTTTCTATTTCGTTGATACACATAAAAAGCTCCCATGCAGGATAAAACCCGACGGGAGTCTTCTTGTAAGCTCTGTATTAAACTTCAGTATGCATTAATAATATAATTCTCTCTTTCTATCCGACAGTATTCACTGCGCCTGATACCGCATACTATGTAATCTTAAAAATTGCGTATACGCAGCAAAACCTGCCGTGCCAGCAAAATACCCAGCAGGGCTGTCACCAGCTGCGGCACGCTCATGGCAAAGAGTATCGCCTTGCGCACCGCCGGGGCCGGCATAGCCACGAAGCCAACCACGCACCAGGCGGCAGCAAACATCACCAGTGCCTTGGCAACAGGCGGAATAACAAGCACCAAGCGGCGCTGACCGGTAAAACAATGCACCAAAAGCACAAACAGCAGATTTCCCAGCCAGATAACTGGGATCAAAAACACTAAAAGTACCTGTCCCTGCACATAAGCTGTCAGCGGCAACAAAAAGCCCAAAAGCGACGCCGTCCCCAAGCCACACAGCTTAAGCGTCAAAGCCAGCATCATATGCACCAGGCTGCCGATAACAAAGGTGCTCGCAGGCTGTGGCAGGGGCAGCACCAACCGCAGCGACTGCAGTGCCAACGCCAAGGCAACAAGCAACGCACCACGCACCAGGCGCTTGTTATTCATGATGCTCGGGACATTCCTGCGCCACAAAGCTTTGGTAAGCCTGCTGCAGGCGCGGCACCAGGCTGCCCACCTTGCCTCCGGCCACAAAGCCGCGGTCGATTTTAGTAACAGGCATAAACTCGCAGCGCGGACCACAGATAAAGGCTTCATCAGCATTCAAGGCAAATTCCTTATCAAAGGCACGTTCGATGATCTGCAAATCCATATCCTTAGACAAACGCTCTACAAGCAAACGACGGGTAATGTTCTTATGGATAAAGTTGTTTTGAGGATGAGTCCACAAAACGCCATCCTTGTAAATAAAGAAGCTTGCCTCGGTGCTTTCGGTAATCTTGCCATCACGCACAAACAGCGCATCAAAAGCATTGCCGACAGTCGCCTTTTGCTTAGCCATAACCTCCGGCAGACGGTTGAGCGTATTCACGTCGCAACGCGCCCAGCGTACATCCTCCACCGTAATTACGTTTACGCCCTTAGCACGCTTTTGTGCCAGGGCATCACGGTCTACAGGCACAGCAAACATCGTCAGATGCGGAATGCTCTGCTCCGGATAGGCCAGGGAATATTCACCGCTGCCACGGGTAACCTGGGTATAAATTTCGCAATCTGCAAGACCAGTTGCCGCAAGCAGGCTTTCGTGAAACTCCACCAGCTCTTCAATCATATACACGCCGGGAATTTTTACGGCTATAACTGAATCAAACAAATTGTTCATATGTGGTAAAAGTGCAAAGCAACGGCCGTTGTAAACCGGCACGATTTCAAAAACACCATCGCCAAAATTATGTCCACGGTCGTTTACGTCAACGTAGGCCTCTTCCTGTGGCATAATTTCCCCATCCACCAAAACTAATTTCTGATTATCACTCATGCTTCATTCCTCCACTCACGTTTATCATGATATATAACAATAAGTTAAGTTAATAATTTACCTTTTCTTCAATATAGAAGTCTGAAAATATTGTATAATATATGTAAGAAGCCAATACGCATTTCATTATACACCATTAAGAGCTGTTTTGGCAAAAAATATCGAAAAGGAGCACACCATGACCCATTTACCCACTATCATCAGTGACCTGGCCATGATTCTGCTGGTGGCCGGTGTTACGACCATTCTTTTCAAAAAAATTAACCAACCACTCGTGTTGGGCTACATCGTGGCCGGCTTTATCACCGGACCACACTTCAACTTTTTTCCTACCATCACGGATAATGCCAATGTGCATGCCTGGTCGGAAATAGGCGTTATCTTCCTGCTGTTCGCCCTTGGCCTGGAATTTAGCTTCTATAAGCTAAAAAGCGTAGGCAGCACCGCCTTTATCGCTACAGGCGTAGAAATCGGCGGCATGCTGCTGGTTGGCTATGTCTGCGGCACGCTCATGGGCTGGAACCATATGGACAGCCTCTTTTTAGGCGGCATGCTTTCTATGTCCTCTACTACGATTATTATCAAAGCGTTTGACGATTTAAAGCTTAAGGCGCAACGTTTTACGGAAATCGTTTTCGGCGTGCTCATCGTCGAGGATATTGCCGGCATTATCATGATGGTAATGCTGGCAACTATGGCTGTTGCCAGTGCTGACGTGTCTACTATAGAGCTTTTGCTGAGCATTGCGCGTTTAGTATTTTTCTTAATTTTGTGGTTCGTTTTGGGTATGTACCTTGTCCCCAGCTTTTTCAAGTGGGCACAAAAATTAATGAATGAAGAAACACTCGTTGTTGTCGCCATCGGACTTTGCCTGGGCATGGTGGTTTTGGCCACACATCTTGGTTTTTCCTCTGCCCTCGGTGCGTTCATTATGGGCTCGCTCATCGCCGAAGCACCCAGTGCCGAAAAAATTGAGCATCTCATCTCGCCCGTCAAGGATTTGTTCGGCGCCGTCTTTTTCGTTTCTGTCGGCATGATGGTTGACCCCGGCCTGCTTTTGCAATATGCACTCCCCATCTTCGTGCTTGTGCTGGCCACCATTATTGGCAAGCTCATCTTTTCCACCGGTGGTGTGCTTGCCTCCGGCCAAAGCCTGAATACCTCTGCCCACTGCGGCTTCAGCCTGGCACAAATCGGCGAATTTTCCTTTATTATTGCCTCTTTGGGTATGAGCCTTGGCGTAATCAGCGATTTTTTGTATCCTATCATCGTTGCCGTTTCGGTAATCACCACCTTTACCACGCCATTTTGCATTATGGCCGCCGAGCCGTTTTACCAGCACCTGCTGAAAATTTTGCCGCAGCATGCCATTGACTGGATTAACCGTTACACCGACAGCAGCGCAGGCGATGACAAGGATCAGGATTGGAAAAACCTGCTCACCGTCTACAGCCTGCGTCTGCTCGTCTTCAGTACGCTTTTAGCAGCCATCGCCCTTGGCGCCCAGCACTACCTGCTGCCATATTTGTGCAGCACGCTACGCCTTCCCTACGGTAGCATTATCACGGCAGCGCTCACCTTTATCGTCATGTCACCGCTTTTGCGCGCAGTTTTAGTCAACCGTGCAGGCAATGGCGATTTGTTCTCCAAGCTATGGTTCAAAAAGCGCTCCAACCATTTGCCGCTGATGATTTTAGTATTGGGTAAAATGCTGGTTGCCTCCATCGCCCTCTATTTCGTCTTTCACTCCCTCGCAGGCATGCATGGGTTGCTGGCCTGCCTGGCAGTGCTCGTTGCCGCCTACGCCATCTCCTCCTCTGATTGGCTGATGAGCGAATATCTACGTATTGAATCCCGCTTTTTGGTCAATCTCAACGAAAAGCATATGCGCAAGCACCGTGCCACAGCAGGCAGCAGTGCTGAAAGCTGGTTTGACGAGGATCTGCAGCTTGCTTATTATGATTTGGATGACGCTTCTCCTATTATCGGACAAAGCCTGCGCGCACTGGCCCTGCGCGAAAGCTACGGCTGCAATGTGCTGCAGCTTTTAAGCAGCAAGCACACTGTTGATATGCCTGGCGGTGAGCAGGTCGTCGCAGCCGGTGACACACTCTTGATCATCGGCACAGTCAACCAACTACAAATTTTCGACGCAGCTATAGAGCAGCGCAATTTAGGCATATTAAGGCGCCAGCTGCCGCAAAGCCTGCGTCAGTTTATGCTCGACAACCATCAGAATCAGCCTGAGCAGCAATTTTTATCTCTGGCCATTACCATCGACAAGCATTCCCCCATTTTGGGCTCCTCCCTCAAGGCAGCCGATTTACGTAACAAGTGGAGCTGCCTGGTAATAGGCTTGGAGCGCGGTGCCTTCACCATCACCAATCCTCATGTATCGCTGGTATTTGAGGAAAACGACCTTCTATGGGTCCTTGGCAAGCAAAAAATGATGAATACGCTGATCAGGGAGCAGGTGTTATAAAAACGTATACAGTATTTTTACATTTTCTTCACGCAAAAGCAATAAAATAGCGTATAATAGTAGGTATTAACAATTATTCTTGAAGCGAAAAGGAGCATTGCATGGCACATTTACCTACTATTATCAGTGACCTGGCTATGATTTTATTGGTAGCAGGTGTAACCACTATTCTTTTCAAAAAAATAAACCAGCCGCTTGTACTTGGCTACATCGTGGCTGGTTTTATTACGGGTCCCAACTTTAATTTTTTTCCTACTATCGTCGATAGCGCCAACATTTCGGCCTGGTCGGAAATAGGCGTTATTTTCCTGCTGTTTGCACTGGGTCTGGAATTCAGCTTCTACAAGCTGAAGCAGGTTGGTGGCACGGCCTTTATCTCTACGTCTATAATCATCATCGGTATGATTATCTTTGGCTATGCTGTGGGCGGACTTTTAGGCTGGAGCAATATGGACAGCCTCTTTTTGGGCGTCATGCTTTCTATGTCCTCCACCGCCATCATCATCAAAGCCTTTGATGATTTAAAGCTGCGCAGCGAGCCCTTTACCGAGCCGGTTTTCGGCATTCTGATTATGGAGGATATCGCAGGCATCGCCATGATGGTGCTGCTTTCCACCTTGGCAGTTGCCAGCAGCGGTATTTCCTCCGGCGAGCTTTTGCTCAGCATCGGCCGCCTGATATTCTTTTTAGTTTTGTGGTTCGTGCTGGGCATGTACCTTGTTCCCAGCTTTTTTAAACGCTGCAAAAGCTTTATGAATGACGAAACCTTGGTTATTGTTTCTATCGGCCTGTGCCTTGGCATGGTTGTTATTGCCAGCAAGCTGGGCTTTTCTTCTGCCCTTGGCGCATTCATCATGGGCTCACTTATCGCTGAAGCACCCGAGGCAGAGCGCATTGAGCAGCTTGTAGCTCCCATCAAGAATTTGTTCGGTGCCGTCTTTTTCGTATCCGTGGGCATGCTGGTTAACCCTGCCCTGCTTTCACAATACATTGTCCCTGTCATCGTTCTGGTGCTGGTAACAATTTTCGGGCAGATGTTCTTTTCCATCTGCGGCGTACTTGCAGCAGGCAAAAGCCTGAACACAGCTATGCACTGCGGCTTTAGCCTGGTGCAGATCGGCGAGTTCTCCTTCATCATTGCCAGCCTGGGCAGCAGCCTGGGCGTGACTAGTGACTTTTTGTATCCAATTATCGTAGCTGTATCGGTAATCACCACCTTCACCACACCATTTTGCATTATGGCTGCCGAGCCTGCTTATAACAAGCTGCTTAAGATTTTACCGTCCAAGGTGCTTAATGTTATCAACCGTTATACTGATAGCAGCGACGAAAGCTCTAAGGATCAGGACTGGAAGAACCTGCTTTCTGTATACGTGATCCGCATGCTGATCTTCAGCACACTGCTGGCGGCAGTAGCCATTGCTTCGGCACTATATTTGCAGCCTTATCTGGCAAATACACTGCATTTACCCTACAGCAATTATCTTACAGCCGGCATCACCTTTGTTATCATGGCACCTATTTTACGCGCCGTACTGATAAACCGCGCAGGCAACGCTGATTTGTTTTCCAAGCTGTGGTTCAAAAAACGTGCTAACCATCTGCCGCTGATGATTTTGATTTTAGGCAAGATGCTCGTTGCCTCCTGCGCACTCTATTTTATTTTTAACGCTATCCTGGGCCTGCATGGCGTGCTGGCCTGCGTAGCCGTTTTACTGGCGGCCTATATTATCTCGTCCTCCGACTGGCTGATGAGCGAATACCTGCGCATTGAATCGCGCTTTTTGGTGAACCTCAACGAAAAGCATATGCGCAAGCATCGTGCTGCAGCCGACTCAGGCAGCGAAGGTAACTGGTTTGATGAGGATTTGCATTTATCGCATTATGTTCTGTCGGATCATTCTCCTATCGTTGGCAAAAGCCTCAAAACCCTGGGCTTTCGCGAAAGCTATGGCTGTAACGTACTGCAGCTTGCTAATCCGCGCCGCACGCTGGATATGCCTGGTGGTGACCAAATTGTATCGGCAGATGACACCCTGCTGATGATTGGCACGACAGAGCAGCTGCAAACCTTTGCTGCCGCAGCCAAGCAACGTAATCTTGGGCTTGAACAGCAAGGAGAAGCATTAAGTCTGCGTGAATTTATGCTGGCTGACCACAGTGCTAACCCTGGTGAAGAATTTTTACCTGTAGCGATCACGATTGATAAAAGCTCCAGCCTCTTAGGTGCATCTATCAAGGATGCGCGTCTGCGCAACAAGTGGAGCTGCCTTGTAATAGGTCTCGAGCGTGGTGCCTTCACCATCACTAACCCTCATGTATCCTTAACCTTTGAAGAAAACGACCTGCTGTGGATTTTAGGCAAGCAGAAAATGATGAATATGCTGATCAGAGAGCAAGTGCTGTAAAGACTTGCGACCAGGTCACCTTATTCTGCACCCCGGCCTCCTCAACGAGGGGGCCTTTTTCCTTGCATTCATCCATTACAGATCATCTGCTACAGGCTTTATGCTTTACTCTCATGTGTCCATTGCAGCTATCCTTACCGCACCATCCCCTTTTTCCTCAGCTCCTCTATCGCCGCTGCCATCGTCTGCATACCAAAGCGTCCACCAGTCTGAATGTATGATTCCAGCTGATGCGTGCGTCCCTCGCGAATTAGATTACGCAGTGCCGGTGTAGCAATGAGCACCTCAAAGGCAGCAGCTCTGCCGCTGATATCAGTGCGTGGCAGCAAACGCTGGCAGACTACCGCCTGCAGACATTCTGCCAGCTGGACGCTCACCTGACGCTTGTCAGGCAGCACATCTAAAATGCGTCCCACAGCTCCTGCTGCCTCCTGTGTATGCAACGTTGCCAGCACCAGGTGACCTGTCTCGGCAGCAGTGAGCGCAATCGCCATGGTTTCGGCATCGCGCAGTTCGCCTACTAAAATCACGTCAGGATCCTGCCGCAGCGCGCTGCGCAGACCGCTGGCAAAGCTTTGCGTATCGCGCCCCACCTCACGCTGGCTGATCAAAGCCAGCCTTGGCGTATATACGTATTCTATAGGATCCTCCAGTGTCAGCACATGCACAGGTCGCGTTTCATTGATGCGCTGCACCAAGGCTGCCAGCGTGGTGCTTTTGCCACTGCCTGTAGCACCTGTCACCAGCACCAGCCCCTGCTGCAGATTGGCCAATTTCTGCACCGCCAATGGTAATCCCAATGTATCACAGCCTGGCACAATACTTTGCAGCAAACGGATAGAGGCAGCAAGTACGCCGCCCTGCCTATAGGCATTTAAACGGCAGCGTTCGCCAGGAGCTTCACTAAAGGCCGTGTCTACCTCGCCGGCCTGCAGCAGCTTCTGCCAGGCTTCGGCAGACAGAAGCTGCTGCAATACATTCTGTAGTACGCCTTCTGGCAGACACTGCTCACCCAAAAGCTGCAAAGCACCACCCACACGCACTACAGGCCTTGCTCCCCCGGCCAGATGCAGGTCGCTGGCACCCAGCTTCCGCGCCCTACGCACCAGTTCATACAGCATGATGGCCTCCAATCCCCACGCGCCACAGCTCCTGCACAGTCGTCATTCCCTGTAACGCCTTTACAGAGGCATCAGCTGCAAGGCTGTGCCAGCCGCCTGCCGCAGCCAGCTTCAGCAAATCTGCCTCGTTAGCGCCCTCAACTAGTGCGTGCTGCATCGCCTTATCAACCGTCATCACCTCGTGTACGGCCACACGGCCACTGTAGCCAGTACCATGGCAATAAGCACAGCCGCTGCCCTGCGTCAGCAGTACGCCATCCTCTGCCGCACGTCCCAAACAATGCAGCTCGGCCGCCGTCGCCATGCGCTGCAGGCCGCAATGCAGGCAGGGACGCCGCACCAGGCGCTGCGCCAATACACCGCGTAAGGACGCAGCCAAAAGATAATCAGCAATACCCATATCCAAAAGACGAAAGATTGCCCCCACCGCGTCATTAGTGTGTAGCGTGCTCAGCACCAAATGCCCAGTGAGTGCTGCCTGCACAGCCAGCACAGCAGTTTCCTCATCGCGTATTTCTCCCAGCATAATAATATCCGGATCCTGACGCAAAACCGCACGCAAGGCGCTGGCAAAGGTCATGCCGCTCTTGCGGTTGACTGCCACCTGGTTAATGCCGTCAAGCTTATATTCTACAGGATCCTCGAGTGTAATAATATTGCTGCTGGCGGCATCCAACTCCTGCAGCGTAGCGTATAACGTTGTTGTCTTGCCGCTGCCAGTGGGTCCTGTCAAAAGCACCAGTCCGTTAGGGCGGGTAAACAGTCTGCGGTAGCACGCCAGATTTTGCGGTGTAAAATGCAGACTATCTAGCTGCAAAAGCGTGTCCTGCCTTTGCAAAAAGCGTATCGCCAGCTTTTCGCCGTTAATTGTCGGCAGGCTGGACAAACGCAAATCCACCTGAGATCTCCCCCTATTCAAAACCATACGCCCGTCCTGCGGCACGCGTCTTTCAGCAATATCCATGCCACTGCTTACTTTGAGCTGCGTCAAAAGCGTGCTTTGAAGCGCTGCCGGCAGCAGCCGCAGCTCCTGCAGCAGGCCATCAACACGAATACGCACCCGCACTCCCTGCTCCACAGGCTCCACGTGCATATCGCTCGCTCCCCTATCCAGAGCCTCGTCCAGCAGCTCCTGCGCTAATTTATTTGTACGTATAGCTTGCATCTTATCACCTCAAATAGTTTATTTGCTTTCATTGTAGCACAAAAAGCTGCAAAAGCAATATGATTATTGTAAATTTTCTTTATTTTTGCAATTTTCTCTTGCTTTTAAAATCGCTATAGGCTAAAATAAAAAGCACATCAAGCAATTACGTTATCAAAATAAACATCTGCGAAAGGAGCAGTATATGCAACATCAACTCAAAATTTTTCTTATCGCCCTTTTTCTGACAGCAGTCACCGCATTACCCTGCCGGGCACAGCAGCCAGCGCTCACTAATCCCTTTTTGCCTACAGGAACGGTGGCAGCAGCAGCACAAAAGGCGGCAGCAGTACCAACAGCAGCGGTCACTCCCCCAACTGAACGCATCGCCACCTACCCCCTAAGCTACGCCCGCGCTAAGGATGTACAGGAAGCACTGCAAGGAATTTTTAAGCAAAAGCTGGCGCTGGACGCTATCACCAACAGCATCATCCTTTGCGGCACCAACGAAGAACACGCACGCCTGGCACAGCTCTTACCCAAGCTGGATATTGCCACCAAGCAGGTGACGCTGGAAGCTAAAATCATCGCCATCAGCCGTGAAAGCAGCAAGGATATCGGCATCAAATGGGGCTGGGACACCATACCTCAAAAAAGCGAAAGCACTACAAGCGACAGTGACAGCGATAGTGACAGCAATTACGACGGTAACTTTAAGTTTTGGCATGGCTATGCCTTCCGCTTTAACGCCACGCTCAGTGCCCTTATTGCAAACGGTAAGGCACGCATTTTAGCGACGCCGCGCATCATCACCATCCCCGGACAGCAGGCCAGCATCTTTATCGGCGACCATATTCCCGTGCAGACCGAAAAGCACGACAGCAGCGGCAGCTATACTGCCACTGAATATCTTGACGCAGGCATTAAATTAGAATACGCTCCCATCATCAGCTGCGACGGCAAAATGGTCACTGCTCGCGTACACACCGAGGTAAGCACGCCAGTACTCATCAGCGAGCTAAAAAATTACCGCATCACCAGTCGCACTGCTGACACCAACGTACGCATGTATAGCGGCGAAACCCTAGTCATTGGCGGCCTCATAAGCGAAGAACAGCAACGCTCTATCCAAAAGGTGCCTTTTTTAAGCAAAATCCCTATCTTGGGCGAGCTGTTTATCAACCGCAGCAAAAAAAGTGCCCAAAGCGAAGTACTGCTGCTTTTAACGCCGCACATTACTGAAGCAGGTGCTTCGCCTGCCATTTACAGCGAGGCAGCTAAGCTCATTAGCAGTGATATCGACGAAGTAAAATAACACATAAAAAAAGAAGGGCTGCCGCCCTTACGCCAATCAATAAGCGTTGTCTGCGGCACGCCCTTCTTTTGTTTTTTATTCAGCCAGCAGCTTGCCTGCTTCAGCCAGCTTTGCCATTGCGTCGTCATCCGGAGCGCCCAATGCCAGCACACCGTCTGCGACCAGCTCTGCGCCTGCATCTCTTACGCGGCCTTCCCAATCCTGCATGTAGGTGCCGCCCCAGCCATAGGATCCAAACAGAGCAACCTTTTTGCCGGCCAGCTTGCCTTCCAGCTCGGTGAAAAACGGCTCAAATTCGCATTCCTCCAAAACCTCTGCACCCATTGCAGGGCAACCCAAAGCAATAGCGTCATAACCAGCAGCCTCGTCAGCGCTAGTTTCGCTTACGTTCTTTACAACTGCTTCTGCACCTGCAGCGTTGATAGCGTCTGCAATTGCGTCAGCCATAATTTGAGTATTGCCAGTACCAGTCCAAAAAATAACAGGAATTTGTTTCATAGTAACCTTGTACCTCCTTATAATGTAGCTACAGCTACCTTCAGCGGCAGACCCTCTGCCAGCTTTTGTAATATAATATCACGATAATACTCATAGGCTGCAAACAGACTGCGTGCCCTGGGTACATCGCCATAAACCTTCCAATAGCCGCTATACTTGCAGCCAGTGCCCTTATTCAGCACAAAGCCCAGGATATCCTCCAGGGGATACCCCAAAAACACGCCAATTTCGTGCGGAAAGCCGCCATTTCGGGCAAGGTGCGCCTCCAGCGTTGCCAAGCTTTGCGCTAGCGTCGTCTGCGGCTCGTAGCCGGCAGCAATCAAATAGGCTCGGTAGCCTGGATTTTGCAGCACCTGCTCCAGCTGTGCGGGGTTATAAACCAGAACCAGCACACGCTTGGTGCAGCCGCACAGGCGGTGGAACACAATATTGCGGTCGGCAAACTGCTCATTGTATTCCACCAGCTGCCTATCAATCTCCTCACCGTCATCCGGGAGCAGCGAAAGCAAATTAGCCGGTTTAATGCCTGCCAGCACGGGAGCACAATTATATGCAACTAACTCATCAAAGCTGTTAAAGCCAAATAATTTCATAGGTCTCTCCTTGTAGTTAGCTATATCTAACTCTCTGCTTATTGTACCACTACATTGCAAAGTTAGCAATAGTTAACTCAAGAAGTTTTTATGAAATTATCTGCTACCCTTATTTGCTTACGCGGTCAAACCACACCACAAAATCGCCATCGGCCTTATTGCCTGCGTTCTTGCGCTCCATAGGCGTAATAACAGCCACCTTCAGATTCGGGCGCAGTGCCTCCAGCTTTTGTACAGTGCCCAGATGTGCATCCGAATGGAAACAGCCGTTGACATGCAAAAGCTGAAAGGCCGGATGCAGATCAGTAAAGGCTGCTATGCTTTCGGCCATCTTGTCATCCTTCAGGCATTGTGCGGCATACACCGCAGCCAGGCGCGCCGGCGGCATTTTCATCGGCGCTTCGGGAGAATTCATCTGTCCGTAAAATTTATCCTTATATGCACCATCCGGAGCATAGGTATGCTTAGGCAGCCACTGGGTATACTGTGCGTCAATACCATCGGTGCTGCCGCCATTTTTAGCTACATGTGCAGCCAAAAAACGTGGTACATTGGCAGCAACCACTGGCATGCCTGTATCATAGGCTACCTTCATCAAGGGTGCGTAATCAGTGCTGTAATTGGGCCAGGGACGACTGCTTGCCAAAAAATCTTCCTCGCTCATAGCACCTGCCAGATATGTATCCAGATTTTCCTGGTTATCTGCTTCAAACATTTCCAGGCTCAGCCCCAGTTTACTGCCCTGCACCTCGTGCATTGCCTGCAAAAGCTCCAGCTCGGCAGCGTGGATTTCGCCCTGGTCATGGTATTCACCAAAAAAGACTACGTCATATTTTTTCAGCTTTTGTGCCAGCTGCGCAGCATTCAAGGCTTTGCCGCTATGGGCATCGCTAAACTGTGCGGCTGCGCCGGCAGTGCCGGTTGCGCCAAGGCAGAGCAGGGCTGTTGCCAAGGCGATGGATTTTAGGAGTTTTTTTGTGTTCATTTTGTTACCTCAAGATGTCTTTAGGTCAAACCTGATTGAGCAATTATATTATCATGAAGTGCGATTGGAAAATTGCAGTGAGTGAGTGCTTGGAAGCACCGAAAACAAAAATTTGTCTGAGCGCGTAGCGCGAGTTTATTTTTCGTTTTCCGGTGCTTCCGCACGAAGCAAACGCCCGCAATTTTTCTGCACGCAATGATATATAATTGCGAATACACTAGTCAACCTTGCAATTTACGTACGAAATTTTTTCGTTGCAAGGCGATATATAATTGCGAATGACATATATTTTACTTAAAAGCTCTGATAGTACGCCTGAATCTTCTCCAACAAGAAATCCGCACCCTTTTCGCCCATAAACGGCAGATGCGTAGCCACCACGCCATTCATAAACGGCGCACTGATAAGCACCTTAGTATTGCTGCTGTCGCATTGCAAAAGCGCCACGTCATCAGCCAAAACCAAGGTCTGCTGCAGCGGACGGATAAGCTCCAGCCACTCCTTCTCTTCAGCAAAGGCTTCTACACCCTCCGCGGGATTGGTAATATTCTTCAAGCTGTGTGCGCACATTTTGTGTGCTACCTTAATACCGGCCTGCTGCAAAAAGCTGCCGACACCCTGCACCATATCATAATCACCCTTGACCACGGCCACAGGCTTAATCTTGGCGCCGCCCATCATAGCGAACATACCAAGCATGGACATACCCTTTTCCTTCATCTTCAAGCGCATCAGCACCATAGGACTCGGAGCTTCGCCCACTGCCTCGCCTACTGCCTCCAAGAACTGCGCCGTGCCGCTATAGCCATAGGGAACAACGTACACATAAGGAGTGCCAAATTTTGCCTCCAAAAGCTCCGCCGCCGCCAGGCCCTCGTTACCCAGAACGATGTTCACCTGCGCCTTACCCATGTCCTGTAGCTCATCAACACTGGTATCACAGCACAGGCAGGCATTGCATTTCAACCCCAAGGCCTCGCTCAGCAGGCTCTTAACCTCCCACATATCGCTGGCCATGCGGTAACGCCAGGCAGACGCGCCAATAATGTTATACACGCCCTTTTCTGCCTTCACGTCCTTTTTCGGCAGATTCTTTACCAAAAGCTTATAGGTTTCTACCAAGCCAACGCTGTAATCACCGCGGAAGCCGCCCTGCTCAAAGGCTATCAGCTTTGCCTTAACCTCGTTTTGCATATAACGGCACACACCCTTAATATCCGTGCCGATAACAGCGGTCACAGAGGAGGCAACAACAAAGATAACCTTCGGCTCGTAGCTCTTATCCAGCTCAACAATAGCATCCTCAAGACGCGTTACGTCACCCATAACCACGTCGTCCTCGCTCATATGCGTAGTGAACAGCCTGTTTTGAAAGCGCAGGCCCAGACCGCCATAAAGACCCATGCTGTAGTGCGTAGTACCTGCGGGGCCATATTCCAGCACAATAGACCCCTGCACAGAAAGCAGGCTCCAGATAATACCCATTCTGTCAGACGGGGTGGGTAAAAATCTTACTAAGCTCATAAGCCCGCCTCCTCTCTAAATTTTTTTGCATCCTCGACTGCATGCACTACAGCCTGCAGCATGAACGTATTACATTCAAAACCCATCATCTTACCTGCGGGATCGCTGTGTAAAAGTGCGATGCCCTTGCGGCGCAGACGGTCGCCAAACTCGTGCCCCATGTAAAACCAGGGGTGTAGCACGTCATATACATATTGCAGCGGGGCGATGTTAGCAGCCTTACAAATGTAGGGATCTGTCGTCTTTAAGATAGCGGCAATATCCTCGCGCTCATAATCATATAAATGGTTGCTTTGGATAAGCTGCGGCACCAGTCCCAGGCTGCACAGATAGCTGTTCAGCTCAAAGCAGTCATATTGTGTGTTGCCATAAATATAGGTCTTTCCTGCGACCAAAGGCTTAACCTCTGCTTCCAATTTCTTACACTCAGCCAGCTTTTCTGCCAGCACTGCAGGCAGCTGCAGTCCCAAATTGTTAAACAGCTTCTCGTAAGCCTGCATAATCTTTTCCGGAGCAGCAAAGCGGTTGAAATATACATAAGGAATGCCAAACTTGGCCTCCATCTCCTGTGCCAGCGGCAGTGCAATATCATGAACTACAATATTAACCTTAGCAGCAGCGGCGCGCCGAATTTCGTCACTAGTACAGCCGCTGGGCAGCTGTACGCCGATTTTTACGCCTGCCTCCTGCAAGATTGCGTGCAGCTCGGTATCAGCAAAATTACCCATGCGCTGGCCCAAAACATTGACACTGCCATCACATTCCTGCTTTTCCATCATTATGCTGCAGGCGGTAATAGCGCGCTCCAGGCCGGGAAAGTGATCCTCGCACTTAAAGTGCTCGGTATGCACCGCCATAACGGGAATATTATACTTTTTACCAAGCTCTACGGCAATAGCGTCGTAGTCATCACCGATAACCTCAATAACGCAGGTTGTAACAAGCATCACGCACTTAGGCTGATATTCGTCCACAATCTCCTTAAAGGCTTTATGCATACTTTCGGTACTGCCAAAGGTAACATCGTGGCTGTCCAAAACAACAGACACACAGCGGCCGCCGATACCGCCGTAACGGTCGCTGATGGTGAGGCTCTTAGTGTAGTAGCTGCATTCATCCGTGCCCACGATAACCAGCAGGCAGTCGGTAATACCGCCTGCTACCATGGCTGCGCCCATAAGCGGGCAATGAGTGCCCGGGAAAAGTGCCGTAGTCAGCTGCGGCACGTCCTTAATCGTTTCCACCTTACTCAGCTTATTCAGGTGGCCCAGGATTTCGTTGCCGTCCATACCCTTGGCCTGAGGCGGCATACCCATTTTTTCAGCCATCTTGCGCATTTCATCCTTCTTATCGCCCTTCATGTCCTTCATCATGGACATCATTTTGCCCATGTCAGGCATAGCGACCTTTTCGCCTTTTTTCTGCTTTTCCTTAATTGCTTCAATGGCACTTTTGGGCATACCCATTTTTTCGGCCATCTTCCACATTGCATCTTCCTTTATGCCCATTGCAGCCTCCTTATTCCTCTTCGTCCTCGCTAAGCTCCAGCACACGTGCTGCCAGCTCGTTATATACCTTAACCATAGGGGAATCCTTGACAAACTCGCTTACAGTGCCGCCCAGATTTTCGGCAGTCTGAATATCGCCGCTGCGCGGAACATAAAGCACAACCTCGGTACCAATTTCCTCAGCAGCCTTAGCTACAAGCTCTTTTTCGTTTTCAATGTTCTTGGCGTTTAAGATAATACCCTTCAAACGTGCATAACCCCTGCGACCAAAGTTTTTAATTGCTTGGGCAATATTGTTGGCAGCATACAGCGCCATCATTTCGCCGGAGGAAACAATGAACACCTCGCGGGCATAGCCACCGCGGATAGGCATGGCAAAGCCGCCGCAAACAACGTCGCCCAATACATCGTAAATAACGATGTCGGGTTTATAGGTTTCAAAGGCCTGAAGCTCTGCCAGCTTTTCAAAGGCAGAGATAATGCCGCGGCCGGCACAGCCGATACCAGGGGTAGGACCGCCTGCCTCTACACAAAGCACGCCGCCAAAGCCTTCAAAAACAATGTCCTCCAACTTCAAGCCTTCACCCTTAGCCTTCAGCTGCTCCAAAACCGTAGGGATGCGTTTGCCCTCCATCAGGTTTTTTGTGCTGTCGCTCTTGGGGTCGCAGCCAACCTGCATAACCTTGTAGCCCTGCAGCGCCAACGCTGCGGATAAGTTGGAGGTGGTGGTGGATTTACCAATACCACCCTTGCCATAGATTGCTATTTTTCTCATATTTTTCTCCTTGTATGTAAAATAAATGCTATGAATAAGCTCTTTTTTATCATTTTCTTTCATAACCAAAAGAAGATGATAATAATTACAAGTACCCTTACTGCTTGCTATACAGCTCGTAATACGCACCCCTGCGCTCCAGCAGCTCCTCGTGACTGCCACATTCCACCACGGCTCCATCCTTGAGCACTACAATTTTATCTGCATGGCGGATGGTAGAAAGGCGGTGGGCGATGATCAAGGTCGTACGCCCCTTAGCAAGGTTATCCAGCTCACGCTGAATTTGCTTTTCTGTAATATTATCCAGAGCACTGGTTGCCTCATCCAAGACCACCACTGGTGGATTTTTCAGGAAGACGCGAGCAATTGCCAGGCGCTGCTTCTGGCCGCCGCTCAGCTTGACACCACGCTCACCGATTTCGGTATCATATCCCTTAGGCAGCTGGCTGATAAATTCATCTGCTGCCGCCGCACGGGCCGCAGCCTTAATTTCTGCGTCAGTTGCTTCGGGCTTGGCATATGCTATGTTATAGGTAACACTTTCGCCAAACAGAAATACGTCCTGCTGCACCAGGCCAATCTGCCTGCGCAAAGATTGTTGCGTCAAACCCTTGATATCCTGCCCGTCTAAAAGCACACGTCCCTGCTGTGGCTCATAAAAGCGCAGCAGCAGGCTGGCGATGGTGGTCTTGCCTGCGCCCGTAGCACCCACAAAGGCCACCGTTTCACCTGGTGCCACGTGCAGCGTCAGGTTGCGGATAACAGGCCTGCCATCAGCATAAGCAAAGCTTACGTTGTCAAAATCAATGCTGCCCTTGCAGCTTTCGCAGCTCTTGGCATCCGCCGCATCCTCGATATCAGGTGCTTCCATAAGCAGCTCATAAAAGCGCTTAAAGCCTGCCATGCCACGCTGGTACATCTCGCTAAAGCCCAAAAGCTGCATCAACGGCTTCATAAACAAACCAACATACAGGAAGAACGCCACCAGCTCGCCAAAGGTCATCATCCCTTGGTTAATCAAAATACCGCCTACGACTAAAATGGCTACGTTAATGAAGTTGCTGAAGAAAATCATGCTGCCGATAAAATACGCACGCAGCTTAAACGATTTGCGGCAGGCAGCAAGATATTCATTGGCCTTGCTCATAAATTGGGCAAAATCATTGCTTTCACCGGCAAAGGCCTTTATCAGGCGCACACCGTTAATGCTTTCAGCTGCCTTGGCCGACAGCTCGCCCATGGCTACGCGGTTTGCAAAAAAGGTCTTCTTCATGCGCAGGTTGACAAACACTGTATGCGCAGTTTTAAACAAGAGCAAAAAGGCAATGAGTCCGCCCAAAAGCGGGTTCATATACACCAAAATTACCATCGTTCCCAGCATTGTCAGACCGCAGACGATGATATCATTGGGACCGTTGCTGGCCATGCCGGCCACCTCGCCCAAATCGCTCGTCAGACGTGACAGCAGCTGGCCGCTTTTGTTGCGGTCATAAAAGCTAAAGGAAAGCCTTTGCATATGTAAAAACAAATCACGCCGCATATCGCGCTCCATAGAAGCGCTCATCACCTGGCCATAATATTGAATACCAAAGTGAATGGCGAAATTGCCCAAATACATAGCTAAAAGACCTGCCGACCACTTCAGTAAAAGCGGCAGGTCTGCAAGTGGCAGCTGCTGTTCAAGCATCAGCTTCACCACATAGGGAAAGAAGAGCTCGAGCAAGGCTCTAAGCAGGGAGCCTGCAACCAGCAGCAGCAATATATGCTTGTAAGGGCGGTAATATTTCATAAATGTCTTGAGCATATTTTATCCTATTCTATTTGTATTGAATTACAAAGGGGAACCCTTGTGTAAAGTAACAGCGCACCTTTTGGTTAGCGTCATTGCGTGCGGGGGTAAAGCGCCATTTATAAAAGGCAGTCAGCGCACTGTTATCTAACGTGCTGTTGCCTGTAGAACGCACCACCTGCGCACTTTCTACGCGGCCATCCACACCGATGACGCCACGCACAACTGCACGTCCCGTAATGCCTGCATCACGCAGCGCAGGCGGATAGTACGGTGCGGACGTAGAAACAACGCGCGGCGGAACCTTAGGCGCGGTTGCAATGCCGCTGCCACTGCCGTCACCCACGCCGTTGCCGTGACCTGCGCCATGACCGCCACCTGTGCCGCTGCCACTGCCTGCACCCGTGCCGCTGCCGCGGCCAGTGCCATTACCAGTACCATGACCGCCGCCTGTACCCGTACCGCTGCCCTTTTTAGCAGCAGGCACATGTTTTTTAACATGGTGTACAACCTGCTTTGTCTCCACCTTGCCATCAGGCAGCACAATTTTTTCTTCCTCAACAACGTCCTCCACCTGCTCCGCAGCTTGGTCGGTATCAGCATCAGCAGCTTCATCACCGCCACCACCGCCACCGCCGCCGGCATCAATGTACACAACGTCGTTATCAGTATCAGGGGCCTGCAAAGCAAACACTCCCGAAAACGCCAGCACGATAAACAGCAAAAAATGGATTATGAGCGAGCCGCAAAAGCCAAAGCGCTGTCTGGCCTTAGCCTGCAGCTTATCTACATAATTCATCTTATTTACCGCCGTCCGTGGCCAGGCCGAAGCGGGTTACCCCTGCACCCTTCAGCTTGTCCACCAATGCGATAACCTTGCCGTATTCCAAATCCTTTTCGGCGCGGATAACCACGGCAAAGCTCTTGTTGTTCTTCTGCTCAATCGCCGCCTGCGTTACCAGCGCCTGCACATCTGTCTGTGCCTCGCCCAGGTAAATACTACCATCTGCCTTCATCGTGACAGCAAAGGTGGTAGTAGTATCCGTAGCAGCATGCGCTGCCTGCGGCAGCTTTACGGGGATTGTCTTCAGGTCAATCATATACATCGTGCTCAGCATAAAAAAGACCAAAAGGAAGAACATTATATCAATCATCGGGATAATAATCAGCTCCGGTGTTTTGCGATTGCGCACATCTCGTAGCTTCATAATTACGCTCTCCTTGTTTCTGCTTCCAACAGTGCGCTAAAGCACTGCTCCATATCGGTAATCATGTTATCCATGCGGTGTGCGAAATAAGAATGTGCGCACAGCGACAAAATTGCCACACACAGACCAGTCGCAGTAGCAATCAGCGCCTCACCAATACCGCCGGTAATGGCAATAGGGGCACCGGCCTGCAAATTAAAGATGCTGAAGGCACCGATCATGCCCACAATGGTGCCCAAAAGGCCCAAAAGCGGGGACATGGTAACGATAATACTCAAATAATCCAGCTTGTTTTTGAGTGTAGCGATAAAAATACCTGCCTGGCTTTCCAGGTAAGCAGCCTTCTGCTCACGGCCGCCGTTCATCTTGCCGGCGTCTGCCAGTATCAGTGCGCAGCTGCCGCCAGCATTGCCTGCCAGCTCCGTTGCAGGTGCAATGCCCTCGGCGCGCACTACCTCGCAGTATTTGGCGGCAAAGGCACTGCCGCTATCCACACTGCGGTAATATATAAATCGCTCAATAGCGATTGCTATCACAGTAATAGAGCACAAAAGCAATGGCCACATAACAAGGCCGCCCTTGTGAAAGTACATAATCAAATCTGTTATTGCTTGCATATTTTCCTCACATTTTACGATTAGCTGTCTGTTTTTAAAGAAGGTGCATACCGCCCTCCAGGTGCTCGACGAGAGCGGTATGCGATTATATTATTATGGAATCAAAACTCAAAAATTAGTCAGGCAGAAATTAGAAGGTCATTTCTGCGCCAACACGCCACATGCGGCCGTCAATGCTATAGGTATGGTAAGTATCATACAAGAAGGACTTATTGAAGATGTTATCTACGCCGGCATAAACTCTGTAATTCTTGTTGAACTGTTTGCTTACGACTAGACCGGTGGTGCTGAAGGAATAGTCCTTCTGATAACCATCGGTGTTGTTTTGATGATAATCAAAGTAATATCTGTTGTACAGATTTACAGTCAGCGGATTTTCCTTAGCGTCCGTCCAGGTCAGCTGTACTAAGCCGTTATGACGGGCTCTGTATGTCAGTCTGTTGCCTGTTTCCAGATTTTTAGCATCCAAATAGTTATATACGCCGCGGAGGCTCCAATGTTCGTCAAAGTTATAGCCAATTTCGGTTTCTACGCCTTCGATCTTAACCTTGCCATAGTTTACATATTGCGACCAAATAATATTTTGAGCCAGTTTATCAGGATCATAATCACCACCGGCGATCATATTGCTGATCTTGTTATGGAAGTAGCTAATCTTAGAAGCAACCTTGCCTTTTTCTGCTTCTAGGCTGATATCAAAGTTAGTACTCTCCTCTGGCTGCAGATCGGGGTTACCAATTACGTTAACCGGCATAGGAGCCATGCCAACCTTTTCCATCTGTGCATACAATTCATACAGAGTCGGTGCGCGGTAGCCTCTGCCCCAGCTTGCTTTCAAACGGGCATTGTCGCTCATATTATATGTGGCACCTATCTTAGGAGAGGTGTGAGTGCCAAAGGAATCGTGGTGGTCAATGCGTACTGCAGGAATTAAAAGCAACTTATCGCCGATTCTGAGCTCATCCTGCAAATACAACGCAGCAGTTTCAGAGGAAACCTCAGAAGAAAGCTTACTGTTACCATTTACATAAGCGTTGGTTACATTAGAGCCACGTCCCTGCAGATGGGTGCCTTCCATAGTATCCTTTTTGTACTCAGCACCCCAGGTCAGGGTGTTGTGCTCATCCATCTTATAGGTATCCTTGCCTTCAACTACAAACTGCTTGTAATTGTTTTTATCAAAATCAACAAACTTAGTAGTATTTTTATTCAAATTTGTATACCAGGAAGTATTGTCTTTTCTCAATTGGCTATAATAGGTTCTGATGCTGTAATCATGCTTGCCATCCTTACCGTTAAATCCCAAGCTGAAATCAGAACGATTATTATCATAAAAGTGAGAGGAAATCATCGGGTACTGTTCAGGCATAGCCATATCGCCGTATTTAGCCTGCATCTTAGCAAGCATCATCGGATACATTTGAGCATACATGGCATCATATGCTGCCTTATATCCAGGCATATCTTCCGTCATTCCCTGTTTTTGTAAAGAAGCTTTTACCATCGAAGAGGTTGCTGTTGCAGCTAAAAATGTTGCCATACTGCCTTTATTAGTATAGTCAGAACCCATGCTGCTCCAAGAGAAGCTCTTTAATTGCTCACGCATGAAGTTCATGTTGAAGTCTAAATCATGATTATCATCAAAAGCGTAATTTAAGCCTGCATTCAAAAATCTACGTGTGCCATACATATTAGTAGAGCTTGCATCGGTAGAGGTTACAGTACCAGTACTGGAGTTTGTGGAATAGCTCTTGTAAACACCACTATCAATTTTGCGGATCTTCTCAATACCGCCACCCAATTTTAGACTCAGCTTACCCTGCTTACCAGAGGCATAGTTGAAGCTGGTTGCTTCATCCTTAGTGCCAGTATGCATAGCAACTGTAAAGCTGGGGTTAGTGGACTTTTTAGTAATAATGTTAATGACACCACCCAAAGCATCAGAGCCATATAAAGCACTACCGTTGCCGCGGATCACTTCGATACGTTCAACGTCAGCGATATTGATACGCTTTAATTCGTAAGCATTTTGAGAGCTTTGAGTATTTTCGGCTGCCATACGCTTGCCGTCAATCAAAATTAAGGTATGCATGGTGCTGTTACCACGCAGCTGTACCTGATTACCGGTCATGCCGTTATCCTGTACGTCTACGTTAGAAGCTAGGCGCAAAGCATCCTGCACACTATATGCGCCCAAATCTTTAATTTTTTGCTCAGTAATAACCTCAACAGCTACAGGTACTTCCTTCTTTTCCAGCGCAGTACGCGTAGCAGTTACAACAAAATCTGCACCCTCGTACGCATCCATTTCATCTGCTTCTGCAGCAAAGCCCATATTAGCAACAGAGCTTACAACCAAAGCAGTTAAGAGTGCCAAACGCTTTTTACTTACATTCTTCATAAATCCACCTCATTAACTTCTTTACTCAAATTTTTATTTAAGCGCAGCCTGCAGCACACCCCTGCACTACAGACTGCGTCAAAATACAAGCTATTAGAAGGTCATCTCTGCGCCCACGCGCCACAAACGACCGGAATAGTACAATTCTGTATGCTCCTTGTCAAAGACATTATCCAGGCCAAAGAAAGCACGATATTTGTCTCCCCAGCGCTTGTTAACGACAAAGTTCAAGGTATTAATGCTATAGTCTTCATCATTGATGCGATATTTGCTTTGCCATTTATTCCATGCCTCTACACTCCAGCCTGTATCAGCAGGATCCACCCAGGACAGTCTCAAAGTGAAGGTGTTCTTAGCAGTATATTCATTGCGCGCCCCGGTAGATTTATCAATAGAATCCAGCCAGTTATAATCGCCTGTCAAGGTAAAGCCCTTGCCCAAGTCCTGTTTAAGCTCAAATTCCACACCCTCAGCAGAAGCTTCGGCAATGTTAACGTACTTATAGTTCCACATGCCACCGCCGGCGCTGCGCAGTTCAATGGCATCTTCCTTGTCATTTTTAAAGTAAGTAAGCTTAGCACTGGTTTTATCCCATTCCTGCTCGTAGGAAATTTCATAGCCCTTAGAGGTTTCCGGTTTCAAATCAGGATTGCCAATCTGGCGGCCCATCATAGTGCCATACATTTCAGCAACTGTAGGAGCACGGAAGCCTTTGCCATAGTTAGCTTTCAAGCGGCTGTTATCCGTAAAGGCATAGGTCATTCCCAGGTTCGGGGAAGTTTTATTGCCAAACTCATCATGACGGTCCAGACGGATTGCCGGAATAATCATCAGCTTATCACCAACACGCATTTCATCATGAACAAAATAGGAATATTGGTGACTCTTCTTATCAAGCGAGGAGTCAAAACGACCCTCGTTCTTGTATTCCATACCAAAGGTCAGGCGGTTGTTCTTATCCAGATTAATGGTGTCACGACCCTCGAACTGCCAGGATTCATATTCGGAATGACTTACCTTAGCACTTGCACCGGAGGCATTATCCTTTTTCAAAATACCGTAGTTGGCAGTCAACGTATAGTTATTAGCTCCGCTCTTGCCTTCATAGGTCAGGGCAGCGCTTCTTCTGTCAACATTGTAGGTACCAAAATAGCCTGCAGTATACCAAGCCCTTTGGTTTGTGTTTTCATAGTCCATGTACAGGTTTAATTTATTATTTTCGTCCATATCATAGTCCATATTCAAAGCATAGTTTTGACGGGGACCATAATATTGGGTCATGGAAGCATTTTTCAGTATAAAATAGCGGTCCTTAGTAAAGTTAGCATCCAAAACAGCACTAACCTTACCCTGCTTGCCGCTGTCAAAGCGATAATAGTTGCTCATGCTCTTAGAGCCGCTGGCAACGCCAATGGTAACGGAAGGCTTATCGGATTTACGGGTAATGATGTTGATTACGCCGTCCTTAGCCTCGGAGCCATACAACGCACCTGCAGGTCCGCGCAGAATTTCAATGCGCTCTACGTTAGCGACATTCAGACGGGACAGAATATAGGTATTGGTCATAACCATACCACCAGAGCCTTCGCCCGGAATGCGGCGGCCATTTAACAGGATCAACACATCACTGGTGCTGCCACCACGCAGGGAAATATGGTTACCAACCATAGATCCTTGAGTAATATCAAGGTTGGTTGCAGTTCTCAAAGCATCCTGCATAGTAATCGCACCGATATTTTGAATTTCTTCTCTTGTAATTACCTCTACGCTCTGCGGAACCTCTTTCTTTTCCAACGGCGTTTTAGTAGCAGTTACAACGTAATCTACACCCTCATATGCATCCATTTCACCTTTCTCTGCTGCAAAGGCCATATTGGCAACTGCACTGACAACGCAGGCAGTCAGCAGAGCTACACGTTTTTTGTTTAAACGTTTCATCAATCTACCTCTTCTCTTAGTAAGTATTTATTTGGTATATTTCTACAGCCCTCAGTCAGTGTATGCTAACTACGGGATAAAAATATCGGGGTTGAGACTCCCCCGCCGCAAGCAGCCGGGGAGTCCTTACTCATGCTCCTCTACGCTGTAGGGAAAGCACACAGGATACACGCTGCCGTTAGCCTCAACGTGCATAATCACAGCCTGCACATCATACAGGCTTTCAATAATCGGCTCCACGAAAACCTCCTTCGTAGGTCCGTCCGCCATAATCGTGCCCTTTTTGAGTGCGATCAGGCGCTCGCTGTAACGTGCTGCGTGGTTCAAATCATGCAGCACCATGATAACTGTCAATCCCATTTCATTGTGCAGGCGCACAACCAGCTCCATCAGCTCCAGCTGATGATGCACGTCCAGGTACGTTGTAGGCTCATCCAAAAGCAGTACCTGCGGCTGCTGTGCCAGCGCCATTGCCAGCCAGGCGCGTTGACGTTCGCCACCACTTAGTGTGTGCACCAGGCGTGTACGCAACGGTCCCAGCTCTGTAAAGGCAATAGCCTCATCAATAGCTATTCTGTCTTCCTTACCCAGGCCGTCAAAAAATTTGCGATAGGGCATACGGCCGTAGCTCACAAGCTCTTCTACCGTAGTGCCTGCAGGAGCGTTAGCGCTTTGCGCCATTACCGCCATAGTGCGGGCTACCTCCTCGGTAGACATCTTGTTAATATTTTTGCTGTCTAAGTACACAGTACCGGCAGCAGGCTCCAGCAGACGGCATAGTGCCTTCAACAAAGTACTTTTGCCGCTACCGTTGGGGCCGATGATGGTCACAATTTCAGGTTTAGATATATCAAGCGTCAAATCCTTGATAATGGTATGCTCACCATATTTGAGCGTAATTTTATCTGTATGTAAAGTTGGGTTATTCATAGCTTAGCGCATCCTCCTTTTCAAAAGGTAAAGGAAGAACGGACCGCCGATAAATGACATAAAAATACCGACGGGGATTTCCAGCGGACTGAACAGCGTTCTGGCCGCCGTATCTGCCAAAGTGACAACCGCGCCACCGGCGATAGCGGCACAAGGCAACAGATATTCATGGTCACTGCCGATCAAAAGACGCATAATATGCGGTACGATAAGGCCGACAAAGCCCAGCATACCAGCAACGCTGACGGAAACAGCCGCCAAAAGTGCCGAAAGAAAAATCAAGATAGTACGCATACGCATAACGCGCACGCCCAGGCTTTTGGCAAGCTCATCGCCCAGCTGCAGAGCATTGAGCGAGCGGGCGCACAAAATCGTACCTATGATGCCGATAGCGCTGTAGGGCAAAAGCATCTCCACATGTCCCCAGCTGCGCCCCTGAAAGCCGCCTGCCATCCACATTACCGTACCCTGAATGCGGTCACTGTAAAAGACGTTGAGAGCTGCCATACCGCCGCCGAAAAAGGTGGCAATGGCTACACCTGCTAAAATCATCCTCAAAGGATTGATGCCCTTTTCCCATGCCAGGAAGAATACAATGCCTGTAGAAAGCACTGCGCCGGCAAAAGCAGCAACAGGCACCATAGCTGACTGCTCTGGAAAGAGCAGCATGATCACCATAGCAAACAGGCCGGCACCGGCACTAACGCCGATAATTCCAGGGTCTGCCAGCGGGTTGTGCAGCACGCCCTGCAGGTTGCAGCCTGCCAGCGCCAGGTTGGCACCAACCAGCACCGTCACGATTGTACGCGGCAGACGGATCAAATTAACAATACGGTTAGTATCTGCATCAGCCTCGCCCATCAGCGCCGCCCAGGTTTCTTCCACCGTCAGGCTGATCGTGCCGCTGCCGATGCTCACAAGTACGCCGATAACGAGCAGGATGCACAGGCCAAAAAACACCGCTATTCTTAGTCGTTCCTTTGTTTTGGCATCATTACTCATTATTTAGCATCTCCATACATATCTTCCTTCAAAATCTTCATCGCCTCGATAGTGTGCGTACCGGGGTTAACTGTAAACAGGCTTGGCGGCAGCTGGTAAACGCGGTTGTTCTTTACAGCGTTCACATCATGCCAGATAACATTATCACGCATATTCGCGCGCAGCTTTTCTAAAATTTCCTTGCTGCCGCCCATGGTAATCAGCATTACCACATCAGGATTTTCCTTAGCAACAAATTCCATAGACAGCGGGATAAAGCTGCTGTCCTTGACGTTGTCAGCCTTATTGGCGATGTTTACGCCACCCAGGCGTTCCACCAAATCACCGCTAAAGCTCAGCTTGGTGGACATATTAAAGCTGTCAGGTGCGCCAAAGATAATCAATACCTTAGGTCCCTTGCCAGGCTGCACATCCTTTACCAACTCGGCATATTCCTTTTCTATCTGCGCGCGCTTAGCAGCAGCTTCCTTTTCCTTACCGGCAAAGCGGCCAAATTCATCAATGCTCTTGAGCACATCCTCGTAGGAATTAATCATATTCAGGTACAGCGGCACGCCTGCCATCTCCAGCGGCTTGCGCAGCATTACATGAAAGGGTACGTTAGTGCCAACCACCAAATCAGGCTTTAAGCCCATAATTTTTTCTAGGTTAGGCGCATGGATCTGCCCCACCTCAGGAATATCCTGCAGGCTGGCTTTAATATCATCAGGATAGGAATTACTTGTCGGGCGGCCTACAGCCTTCCCGCCGATGCTGGCAAAAATTTCCAGGTTGGATGCGTTCAAAAACACTATCCGCTTAGGCTCAGCCGGAATATGTACCTTAGCACCTGTGCTATCAGTTACAGTTATTGCAGCGTTATCTGCCAGTTTATGTTGACCACGTGCCAGTAAAAAATAACCGGCAAGCGCGATAATCACAACGAAAACTAGTAATATATATTTTTTCATGAGCAGCTCCCTTCACACAATTAGCCTAGTCTATACAAAAAAATAAATTAGCCTAGTCTAACTTTTACCTTGACATTATCTAACAAAAGCGTTAATTTGTCAAGTTAAAATTAGTTTAGGCTAATCTTATAAACTAGTTTGTTATCTGCAATTCTACATTTAGCTCCATGGTTAATTTTGCTTTATCCTGCGCTCCCTGCATCAGACGTATTTGCTTAATCCCACAGCCGGCACGCTCTACCTGCCGCAACCAGCGCAGCAGGTTAAAGTAGTCCCCCACAGCAACGATTTTTAGCTGCTGTAGCTTCAATTGCTCTCCCTTCCCATGCTGCACCTGCCCCGCATGCAGCGCAACGAGCTCCACCTGTTGCGTCCGTGCCTGCTTTTGCAAACGCTGCATAACATTATTCAGCTGCAGCTGCTCCTCTGCCTGTAGCTGCAGCTGCGTAAGCTTCGCTTCCTGCTGCTTTCGGTAGCTATCATAATCGGCATGTTCGCTGGCAAACTGCTGCCTTTTAGCCAATAGTGTCTGCGCCTGCCATAAACTGCCGCAAAGCAGCTGCCGCTCTTGCCATACGCTGTACGCTACGCTAAAAAGCCAGGCAGCTATCAGTATAGCGACAACACTAAGTGTCATGATCAGTTTTTCATCGAGCTTTTTTAGCATTACTTTTCCCCTCCTGCGGCAGTAGCTGCAGCTTATAGGTAACAAGGCTGCCCTGCTGCTGAGTTTCCAACAGCTCCACTCTGCTATACTTGCCAGATTGCTGCAAATTTTCGGCTAATGCCTGAACCGCTGCGGAATCTACCGCCTGTCCCTGTAAAAGCAGCGGTTTTGCCATACCGCTATATTCCAGCACCGTCAGCCAAGTACCTGGCATCATTTGACGGCTTAATACTTCGATCTCACTGCTTAGCTTTTCTGCTGGTGCCTTTGCCGACTGTAGCAGCCTATGCAGCTGTTGGATTTGCTTTTCAATCCCTCTGCTTTCACGCTGGCGCTCCTGCCAAACTGCGTATTTTGTCAGCTGCTCCTCTACTCTCTGCAGCTGCTGCCGCGCCATATAGCGACCACCACAGGCTCCGGCATAAACCAGAAGCGACAACGCCAGCACTCCACATGCCAGCTGCGGCAGCCACCTCTTTGCCAGCTGCGGCGGCAGACAGAGTAGATGCTCCTTTCGCTGTCTGTAGCTTCGTGGCAGAGCTCTGCCTGAGTACCACGCCTGCGCCAGCTCTGCAGCACTAGTCTGCACATCCAAAGATACGTATTCCAAGCGCAGCAACAGCCTTTTGCACTGCTCCTCCCACGTCTGCCGCATAGCGTCAGACAAAGCTGCCAACAGCACCTGACACTGCTGCCCGTCCCCCAGCATATTATCGCCAGCACTATAATTATAGCTATAGCTGCCTGCCTCCCACGGCACACAATGCTGCACCTCCCATGCCACAGCCTGCAGCATTTCCTTTGCCGGCAGACTTGGCAGCATCAGCTGCTCGCTATGTAAAGCACCTGCCTGCGGCAGCAGCAATGTAGCAATGCCTTCCTCCACCTCGTGCGCTAAAAGCACTTCCCTTAATGCGTCCTCTAAGCCTTGCCCGTCATCTAGTTCCTGCGTCAGCTGCTCCTGCCACAGCATTTTCCCCTGCTGCCAATAGCTTACACCTGCAGCCGCCAACGAAAGCACTAATAACGGCTGCTTGCGTCGCAGTCTGCGCCTGCACTGCGTCAATAGCGGCTGCACAAGATCTTTAAGACTATATTCCTTGGTAAAAAAATTCATTTTTATCACCCTCCCGAAACTTTTGCCTGCTTATACTCAAAAAAATCCCCAATACCAAGCAAGAATCTCACTGCCCCAAAAATACGCCACCACTGCCGCCAGACACAAAAAAGGTCCGAAGGGTAGCGCCAGCCTACGGCTGGCACGCCCTGAAGCAAGCAGCAGGCCGCCGACGGCGCCACCGCCCACAAAGGCCAAAAGCAGGCAGGCAAGCCCCGGCTGCACGCCCAGCCACAGTCCCAGCGCCGGCGCCAGCTTCACATCACCCTCTCCCATACCGCCACGGCTAGCAAAATATAATGCCAGCATAATAGCAAAAAGCACCAACGCACCACTAAGCGCTTGCTCCAAGCTATCAAAATACCACGCCCGCCATAGCCCCACTGTCGCTAGAAGCAGCGTCACCTTGTCATAGAGCAACATATATTTAATATCACTGTAGCAGTGAACAGCAAGCAGCAGCAAAAAAACAACATCCATGAATTACACCTCGCAAAAAAAGACTCCTGTATTGCAAATTTACTACAATACAGGAGTCTAAAAACTCTTTACTACTTATTTTGTTGTACGACCTTTATTTGAGTCACAGAAATCAGCGCCAAATCCTGAAGTCCTTACTCACCAAGCCAGGTCTTCAGTTTCCTGACGGCCTTTGCCTGTCAGAGCGTCCAGCATAATGCGCTGCTCGATATGAGCAGCAAGCTTTTTGGTGAATTTAACGGTATCCGGGTTTACAGACATGCTGTCGATACCGCTCTTGATCAGGAATTCGCAGAACTCCGGATATACGCTCGGAGCCTGGCCGCAGATGGAAACAGTCTTGCCGTCCTTGTGGGCAACCTCGATGAGGTGACGGATAGCACGGCGTACAGCCAAATTACGCTCGTCATAGATGTGCGAAACAGTGTCATTATCACGGTCGCAGCCCAAAACCAGCATAGTCAGATCATTAGAGCCAATGGAATAACCATCAACAAACTTGTTGAACTGGTCAGCCAGGATGATGTTGGACGGGATTTCGGCCATCAGCCAAACCTTGAAGTCCTTACCACGCTGCAGGCCGCAGTCAGCCATAATCTTGACAACCTTTTCACATTCCTCCACGTTGCGGCAGAAGGGAATCATAACATTGAGGTTTTTGAGGCCAAACTCCTCACGCACCTTGCGCACTGCCATGCATTCCAGCTTAAAGGCTTCAATATACTTAGGATCGTAGTAGCGGGAAGCACCACGCCAGCCAAGGAGCGCAGAAGGCTCGTACGGCTCAAATTCGTCGCCGCCCTTCAAATCACGGTATTCGCTGGATTTGAAGTCCGAGAAGCGCAGAGTAACAGGTCTGGGAGCCATAGCCTGGCAAACCTGACGGATGCCTTCAGCCAGCTGATCTACAACCTTTTCCGGCTGGCCGATCTTGATCAGGTACAGCGGATGCTCATGAATATAGGTAGTCCAGATAAACTCCTCGCGCATCAGGCCAATGCCGTCGCAGGGGAGGCCGGAATATTTTTCGGCCAGTTCGGGGTCACCCAGATTCATATAAATCTTGGTGCCGGTCGGCGGGAAATATTCTGCGGCGGCAGCAACAACCTGCTGCACCTGCTGTGCCGGCTTTTCTTCTTCAATGATACCCTCATAGACAACGCCATGGGTAGCATCAACAGTTACATCAATACCATCAGCAATGGTAGTAGTAGCAGCCTCGCCGCGGCTCTTGGTGCCGACGATGCAGGGAATGCCCAGCTCACGGCTGACGATGGAGGCATGGCAGGTCATACCGCCGCTATCAGTTACGATAGCCTTAGCCTTCTTCATGGCAGGAACCCAGTCAGGAGCTGTCATTTCGGTTACCAGGATTTCGCCCTCCTTGAATTCGTCGATATGGGAGGGATCCAAAATTACATGTACACGGCCTGCAACATTACCAGGGCTGGCAGGCAAGCCTTTAACAATAACCTTGCGGTCTGTAGTCACTTTTTTCGCCTCTTTCGGTGCGCCATTTTCTTTATTGCGGCGGCTCCATACGGTCTCAGGGCGGGCTTGCAGGATGTAAACCTTGTTGTCGCGCTCATCAACGCCCCATTCCATGTCCATGTAGCAGCCATAATGTGCTTCAATTTTCTTGGCACATTCTGCCAGCTGCTTGATTTGTGCGTCAGTCAGCTTTTGCTCGTTTTGCTCATCAAGCGGAACCATAACCTCCTCGCAGTCGCCGTCAGCCTTGCGGATGAGCTTGATATCCTGCGTATTGACGTTCTTTTCGACAATAGCGCCGCTGGCTTTATTCACAGTATAGTTATCCGGAGTTACAGTGCCTTGTACAACGTATTCACCCAGGCCCCAGGCACCCTCAATGAGGATGTTTTGGTCATC
The DNA here is from genome assembly GCA_963597755.1 of Segatella copri. Lineage (GTDB taxonomy): Bacteria > Bacillota > Negativicutes > Acidaminococcales > Acidaminococcaceae > Phascolarctobacterium_A. The sequence goes on along the minus strand of CAVBQX010000003.1, from coordinate 50,649 downwards.
GCCTGTTGCAACGTTTACGGTGAACATAACGCCTGCTGCTTTAGAGAATACCATCATCTGTACTGCAGCGCTCAGCGCAACATCCAAATGGTCAAAGCCCTGCTTTTCACGGTAGTAAACAGCACGGTCGGTAAAGCAGGAGGCGTAGCACTCCTTAACCTTGGCAACGATGGTAGCAGCACCCTTGACGTTCAAATAGGTATCCTGCTGTCCGGCAAAGCTGGCATCCGGCAGATCCTCGGCAGTAGCACTGCTGCGTACAGCCACGAACGGGTCAGCCTCGCCCACCTTTTTGCCCAGCTCTTCGTAGGCTTCAGCAATCTGCTGCTGCAAATCCAGCGGCATTTCCTCGTCCATAATTGCCTGACGCACCTTAGCGCAAACCTCGCGCAGCTGGGCGCTATTATCTACGTCCAGGCCGGCAATCAAATCCTTAACCTTTTGGTAGAGACCGGTCTGTTCAAAGAAATACTTGTAGGCGCAGGCGGTAGTTGCAAAGCCATACGGAACGGGTACATCAACATGGCTTGTCAGCTCGCCCAAAGAGGACGATTTGCCGCCGGCAATAGCCACATCCTTTCTTTCTAACTGGTCAAACCACAGCAGAAATGCTTTTTCTTTCTCCATAATATTTGCTCCTTTAAAAATACTATACTTTTTATCTGGATACTTCCTTAATATAGTGTATACTATATCACATTTAGAGAGCATATTCAAGCGATTTTGCAAGATTTTACAATAATTTTCCCTTTGCGCTCTTGCAGCTGCTAAGCCCAAACGTTGTACTTACAAGCTAAAGCTCAAAAGCGCAATCCCACAGGCATAGCTACAAAAAAAGCGGTCCAACTACTACTAGTCAGACCGCATTAACATCTTGGTGGAGACGAGGAGAATCGAACTCCTGACCCCCTGCTTGCAAGGCAGGTGCTCTCCCAGCTGAGCTACGCCCCCAAAACACGTATTATGATACAGTAAATGTACGCATTTGTCAAGTAAAACAATAGCCTCATGCGCTATCAGCGCTTTTTAGGCAGCAATTCAAGAATAATCGCCTGCACCCTGCTATCTGTTCCTACCTCCAGCGCAAAGCGCAGCTCCTGGCCTGCAGCATCATGCCACAGGTATTCATAGGTTGTTTTTTGCGCCTCATAAACCACTGCATCCGGCAGGCCGTACTGCCCCACGGCGCGCCCTGCACTATCGCCCACGCTCACCCCGCGCATAGTGATGTACTTGCTGTCCGTAACCCTGATAGACTGCACAAGCTGCTTCTTTTTAGCAACGCTGATAACAGCACCTGCATAAGCATAGTCGGTGCATTTGCGCTTTTTATCCACTGTTTCCTTTTGCAAGATCCCAAGGCGCTCCTCTGCCTGCTGCCTATCAAAGCGTGCGCCAAGAGCGGCATACCCAAGTGCAAAATCCTCCTGCGTCAGCTCGTCCTTAACACCGCTACCGGTATAGGTAGCGTAAATATAGCCGCTTACGCCGTCGGAATCAGCCTTAAGCCATTTACCATCCTGTTCCAGGACGCGCAACAGCGAATGATGCGGCAGCACCTTCAGCACCCTGCCTGTTTCAGCACTGATGCGAAAGTTGACATCATCACCACGCAAAACCACAAAGCTGCCCTTGTCGTAACCCTTAATTTTTTCACCCGTATAATAGGCCTGCTGCCCTACTGCCAACGCACTATTTGCCGCCACTAGCAGTGCGACAGTCAAAGTACCTGCGAAATTTTTTATTATCTGCATGGTTAAATTTCTCCTTAAAATAAGCTAATGCTAAATCCTGCCTCAATCTAAAAGCTAACAGGCAAATGCCAAATATCCTTACCAGCTTCAGCCAAACTGATATTCATTTATACTGTCACTTATTATACAAAAAAGCCGAAGAATATGCAAATTCCCCGGCAACATTTACCACTGCAGCCACGCGCCTGCCATCCCCACGTATTCATGCAGCGCCATACAGGTTATATCCAAGGCCGCCGGCTGAGGCAGCAGCTGACGCACGGTAAAGCTGCTATTAGGATTAAGCGTGTAATCACAAGGATATGTCAGAATCTCCACTCCCTGCGGCGTCAGATAGCGCTCAAAATGCTGCAGGCTGCGAGGCATGTGCAGTGCGCTCGTCAGCAAAAGCACACTTTTATACCCTCGTTCGCGGCAAAGCTGCGCTGTATAGGCAGCATTCTCCTGCGTCGTGCGCGCCTTATCCTCCACGATAATCATGTCATCTGCCAGCCCCAGCTGCAGCAAAATACGCCTGCCAATGCGTGCCTCGCTAGCGCCATCAGCAAATACCTGCCCACCGCTTACAATTATAGGCAAATCGTACTGCCTGGCCAGACGTGCCGCAGTAAGCAGACGTGCCGCCCCCACGGCTGTCACATTGCCAATTTCAGCACCATCGGCCACGCCGCCCACGCTGCCACCGCCCAAAACAACGATAGCCTGTGCTGCCGCAGGGCTTTGCTGCGCACAGCGCAGCTCCAGTGGCAGGGCCAGCGTCCTTGCCCCCAAGGGCGTACACGCCAGGTACAAAAGCACAGCTAAAAGCAGTGATAAAACGCGTAACAGGCAGCTAGCACGCCTGCGCCACAGCAAAACGGCAAGCACTGCCGCCAGCACAACAAACAATCCCGGCGGCAAAAGCAGCGACGCTATCAGCTTCAAAACATACACCATCATAATCACACCCATAAAAACGCAGGCCTGCAAAAATGCATTGCGCAGCTTTGCAGGCCCGTAAATTATTAGTCAATAATATTTTGTTTATAATCGTGGTACAACGCTTTAAGCTGCTCCATGGTTGCACCCATTTCTAACTTCAGCCTGGATGCAGCATCATAATCACCCTCAGCAACAGCCTTGCGGATGGCGGTAAAAATGCTCTTTTCCTCAAAGGAATCCTTGGCCAGCTTAGCACGCAGCTGCTGGATTTTGCGCCACATCGCCAAATCGCAGTCGGTGCAGCTGTCCTGGCTGTGCAGGCGCTTCATATCAATAACAGCCTGATAGTTTTCGGGGATCAGACGGGTCAAAAGCTCGGTCTTCCAGCGGATGAGCGCACCCTGCATAAAGGAATCAATATATTCCTTCTTCAAGATATCTCCCTGGGTGAGTACTGCCAGCTTTTCAGGATATTTTTGGAAAGCGCACAGATTCTCCCATACGGTGGCAGGAGGCTCGCCAAACAGCCTGCTGCGTTCTTCGGCAGTAAAGTCTTCAAAAACGTCGTCCTCGGTGCGGTATTGGCGATCCTTATCCAGGTAGAAGCCTTCCTCACCGGCATTCTTGGAAATTTCCTTTTCCAGTGCTTTAAGATCCTTACCAGCCTCTACGCAGGCCTTGATGCCGTCCAAGCAGGACAGGTAGAAGGCTGCCAGTGCGATATAAGTATTGGTGTAGGGGTTAGGAGAACGCATTTCAATACGCGTAGCCTTGGAGTTATCCAGATCGCGGATAAGGCCTGCCAGAATCGTCCTGTTGCGCGACGGGTTTTCGGGACTCATGCCCAGGCTGGTGACAATGCACACAGGTGCTTCAAAGCCGGGCTTTAAGCGGTTCAAGGAATCTATAGTACAGGAAATAAAGGGATTGGTAACCTCATAGTTTTTAAGCAGGCCCATCAAGGCACCATAGCCGATTGCCGAAAGGAAGTCTGCATGCATATCCTTAGGCGAAAACAGGTTGATGATCTTGCCGTTTTTCATCCTTGCGGCCATGCCTACGTGTGTGTGCTCGCCGCTGCCGGCAACACCCGGGATAGGCTTCGCCTGGAAGGAAACCTCCAAGCCGTTCATGCGGAAGATTTCTTTAACAATGATGCGCGCCAAAAGCTCATTATCTGCCGTCTGCACGCCGTCGCTAAACTTCCAGTCCACCTCCAGCTGCTCCATAACATGGGTCATATGGCCGGCGCCGTCAATCTGCCCCTTAACGCCGCCACATTCCTTGTGGCCCATTTCCGGCTCCAGGCCGTACAGCTCCAGCGTCTGGATGGTCTGTTCCAAAGCGGTGCGCACGTTACCGCGGGTACGCTGCCAATATTGCTCCTGCATCACCTGCGAGGAGGAAAGCGCCTCCAGCGGTGCGTCCTCACGCGGAGTTTTTACCCAAAATTCCAGCTCGGTGGCACTGGTGAAGACCAGCTTGTCAATTTCGGCAGGGTTCACATGCTCAAGGCCGGGGATGACTGGATGCTTGGCAAACAGCGCCATAATCTCCTGCTCTACATAAGCCAGGGTATTTTTTAAAATAGAACGCGAATCAACATAATTATTGTTATGCACCAAATAGCAGGGAATACGCAGCGTACCGATCATGCGGCCGCTTTCGGCATCAAAATGCTCATAATTATAATCGATAAACCAGTTGACGGTTTTGTCCACCTTCATATCCACACGGGCGTTATTCAAGGTAGCAATGCCTGTCAGCACAACCGAAGAGCCGTCAGTCTGGGCAGCACTGCCCTCTAAAAAGTCCTGCATATCCTCCAGAAAAACTTTCATGGGGATTTTTTCGTCAGTGTCATTACCTGCAAAATCCACACCCATTAAGGATACAAACTGAATCTCAGGATGCACTGCCAGCAAATCGCGCAGCGCCTTCTCATTTTGTTGGTCAGGTCTGATTACATACAATAAATCCTTGTTATTCATGACTAATGCAGCCATTATGGCTGCCTCCTTTCTAAATACTCCCTAATAATTCTCCCAGAAAAACGAAAAGGACCTTCCCAAGCAGGGAGACACTTCACCCACGCTAAAGAAAGTCCTCGTTGACTATCTGCTCTTATTATAGCAGATAGAGCGCTTTATTGTCTAGCTTTATTTTTCTTGGGGGAGACACTATGAAAGCAGCTGCAGCAAAATCTCCTCCAGCCTGCTGTAGCTGCGGCCGCCGCGGCGGAGACCGCTGTTTAAATCAGCTATAGCTATTAACGCCTGTCTTACGCGTTCCTCGCTAAAGCGTCTGCTGTCCTGCGCCAAATATTTATAAGCATAAGGATTTTTTACACCAATAGCGTCCATAATGGCTTTTTGGTCCAACCCCTGCCGCTTAAGCTCCTTATAGCGCAGCACCTGGCGCAGCTTAGAAGCCACCATGCCTATGATCGGTAATATATTATACTGTCCGCGCTTAGCCTCTATGGCCAAAATCTCCAGTGCCTCCTCCAGCTTGCCTCCCATGATAGCATTATTGATGGCAAAGGCAGAGGGATTGGCCAGCGGCGCAAAAATATCCAGTACATCCTGCCGCGTCCACTGCCTGCGCTCACCTGCGTATAGCGCCAGCTTGACAATTTCCTGCCGCAAAATTCCCAGCGGAATATCATCACTCACAGGTTCCAGATAACTCATAAGCGTACCAATGGCATCAGGCGTAAAGCGTGCACCATAAAGTGACTCCTGCGTATGCAGCCACTCCTGCACATCGCGCAGCTTTAGCCTGTCGCAGGCACACAGAAGCGCTTTATCCTTTATCTCCTTATAGAATTTGGTACGCCTGTCCAAGCCCTTGGTGCTGATAACCACAAAGCAGTATTCAGGAACGTCAGTCATAATCTGCGTCAGCTGCTCCAGTCTTTTTTTTGCAGCCGCACTTTCTGCCTCAGCCTCGCCGTCGGCCTTGGAGTTGCCCAGCTTTTTCCCCCACAGTCCCTCGTCACGCACAAGCACCAACGATTTGCCGCCAAAGAAGGGATAGGTATTGATGACAGCAGCAAGCTCCGCTATATTGGTATCCTTCTCAAAGCTTTCTATACTGCGGTCGCTTGCTGCGGTATCTGCAAAAATATAATCCGGGATGGCCGCCAGAATGCTGTTATGGTAGTCTTCCTCCTCGCCGTACAGCACAAGCACCTGCGCCGGCGGTAGCTGCTTATGTTGCTGCAGCTTGTATAGTAATTCGTCCGGTTTAATTTCCACCGATGTTCCTCCGATTGATTGACAATTGACTCACCACTTAGCAAGTGCTTGATATACGGCTCTCCCAGCTTTAGCCCAAACTCAGCTAACGCTTGCAGATAGTCGTTATGTTTATTTAGCTTTATCCTGCTAGCCTTATCATTCTTGCTTTTCAGCTCCAGTAAATAATCATATACCGGCTGCTTACCGCGTTTATCTTTATAAAAGTAAATCTTATACACGTACTCTCTCCTATTATAACTTATGTGTTATATTGCTGCAAGGATCTCCAAATATAATCTGCGTAACTATAGCATCTTATCCCCTCTGCCTCAAAAGTAATCTTAATGCACCCCAATTCGTCCGTGCGTAAAATGCTGCTGCCTGCCTGCTGCAGGCGCTGCAGCGTTTCCACATGCGGATGGCCGTAGCGGTTACCGCGGCCGCAGCTGATAACTGTCAGCCTTGGCCGCACCTGCGCCAAAAAGTCTGCTCCCGTGCTGTTGCGCGAGCCGTGATGGCCGGCCTTGAGCACCGTATATTGCTGCGCCAGCTGCAAGTTTTGTTCACGCTCTACGCCCATGTCACCTGTAAACAGCACGCTGCCCTGCGAACAGCGCACCGCCGCCAGCGTGCTCGCCTCATTACCGCTCACCTGCTGTTGTGGTACATCCACCAGCTGCAATTGTGTTTGTTCATCCAGCTCTATCTGTTCTCCACTGCGGGCAATTTTAATATTGCCGATTTTTCCCTGCTGCAAAATTTCTGCCTGCATTCTGCTGCTCTCTGCCGTCAGCAGCTCGTTAGGCACAAGCAATGTCCCCACCTCCATTTGCCGCAGTAGCGACGGTGCGCCGCCTACATGGTCAAAGTCGTAATGGCTGAGCAGCAGCACGTCTATCTTGCTATAGCCCAAAAAGCGTAAAAAGGGAGCGACAACCCTGCTGCCTGTAGCAATATTCTTCAACCCACCTGTATCAATAACTACAACCCTTTGCGATGGTGTCACAACTACAGCGCAGTCACCCTGCCCCACGTCCAAAAAGTATACCGCCAAAGGTAGCGTCCGTTGCTGCTGCCAGCAAAGCGTTGCCACCAAAGCCAAAACAAGAGCAGCTATCCCCACGCGCCTCTCCCTGCCGGTAAAAAGCTGCAGCCAGCTAAAATCAGCCCACAGGGCCAGTAAGGCATAATACAACACGCCACAGTACGCAGGCAGACTGCCGATAACAACGATTGCAAAAGGCAGCTGCGCCAGATACCGCGCCTGCTGCAAAACCTGCTGCAGCAAAAACCGCGCCACCCCAAGCAGCACGTCGCCGCCGGGAATGCGGCTGCCAATAAGAGCCAATTGCGCCGCCAGCTCCAGCACCGGCACCAGCACAATATTGCTGACAAGGGAAATAAGCGACACCTGATGAAAATAATATACCTCCAGCGGCACCACCGCCAGCTGCGCCGCCATTGTCACAGCTGCCCCCTCGGCCACAGGCGCAGGCAAAAAGCCGGGCAGAGCACGCCTGCACGCAGGCAGCAGCCACAAAAGTCCTGCCGCTGCCCCAAACGACAGCTGAAAGCCGATGTCCAACAGCCACAGCGGCCGCACGCATAGCATAGCCGCCAGCACCAGGCACAGCAAGCGCTCACGCTCGGCGCCGCGTCCGCACCACAAAAGCACCAAAGCCATAGCCAGCGCACGCACTACGGGAGCACGCAAGCCGCACAAAAGTGCGTACAACACCAGCAGCACGCTCACAATGCGGCTGCGCCATGGCTGCGGCAACGGTGAAAAAATTGCTAGCAGCAAACCACTGAGCATAACCAAATGCGTGCCCGATACCGAAAGCAGATGCGCCAGGCCGTTAGCAGCGAAAACATCACGTGTTTCCTCGTCTAAGCGGCCACTGCCTCCCAAAAGCATACCACTAAGCAGTGCGCCCTGCTCCTTGCCCATACGCTCCTGTAAATGACTGCACAGCGCCAGGTTCCACAGCTGCAGCTGCTGCCAGGCACTGCTGTTTGCATCTGCCCCCACAAGCTGCGCCTTTTCCAGACGGGCGCCTAAATTGTTTATACTATTATATAAAGCTCCGTCAAAGCCGCCAGGGTTGCGCAGGCTCACCAGCTCCCCCAGCGTACCGCGCACAAGCACCCTGCCCGTTTGCGGCACTGCTTCGCCCTTCAGTCCCACACGCAGGCGGCCGTTATAGGCAACAGCTCTTCCATGCACCTCCAGCTTTTCGCAGCGCACCACAAAGCCACCATAGCCATCGTTAAAATAAACGCTCACAGGCTCCACCTCTCCCAGCACCTGCGCCTGCTGTCCAAGGTAAGGTGCCAATAGCTGCGCTGCACCCGGCTGCGTGCGCAGACCGCAGCCCAATCCCAAAAGCAGTAGACACAAGGGCAGCAGCACCATAGCTGCCTTGCCCCGCCGCAGACACAATGTTAGTGCGCCCAAAACAGCTGCAGCCGCCAGCACATAGACAAAGTAACCGCCATAGGCTGCCAGCTCACTGCGCAGGCCGCTGTAGATACCAAGCAGCAAAAATAACGTGCCGCTGTAAACAAAGTGCATCCTAATCCACCTCCACCAAGGGACGCAGACGCTCCAGCTTGGCCTTACCAATTCCTTTTACCTTAAGCAAATCATCAACACTGCTAAAGCGTTTTCCCTGCCTATAAGCCGCAATCCGCTGTGCCAGCGCCGGTCCCACCCCTGGCAGTGTCTCCAGCTCGGCGGCGCTAGCTGTATTGAGCTTGACGCGCGCAGCAGTTTTATTTACAGCTGTACTGCTGCTTTTGGCTGTATTACCTGTGCCGCTCTTAGTCTTACCCTGCGTAGACACCTTTGCGGCTGACTGCTTTATTGCAGGCACATTCACCTGATTACCGTCCTTAAGCCTGCGCGCCAGGTTCACCCTCTCCCTGTCAGCATTACCTGTCAGGCCGCCGGCTGCCTCCACCGCGTCAAGCGCCCTGCTGCTTGCCGACAGCTCGTACATACCAGGCTCTAGCACCGCGCCACTAACGTACACCGTAATTTTTTTGTCGCTGCTTTGCTCCTTTGACATAGTTTGCCCTGCAACAGGCACCAGATTATTTTGCTTTGCACCGTCACTATTTGCATAATCGCTAAAAACACTGGTAAGTGCGCAGCCAAGCAATAAAAGCACAAGAAAAGCAATTTTCTTCTTTTTATTATCCATAACATCATCCTCCATGATCTCTGATCAACACATTGTATACTATAACTATTGCCTCCACTTGCAGGCACTGCACATAATAGTCAGAGCAACAGCGGTAAAGCAAGTTAAAAGCATTAGCATATAAAAACAAAAAGAGCCTCCAAGAATAACCTTTACGTTATTCTCAGAGACTCTGAAAATGTAAGCGTTATTTAGTACTACTAAATAATGTCCTGCGACACTTGCTGCTTATTTTTTTGTACGTGCCACGGCCTACCTGCTGGCGGCTGCTGCTACGCTTTAGAGATTACAAATTATTTTGCTACGATATTTACCAAACGACCTGGTACGCAGATAACCTTGCGCACAGTAGCACCGCCGATGTGGGCCTGTACGTTGGCATCAGAAAGCGCGATTTTTTCCAGCTCCTCCTTGGTAACAGCAGCAGGAACAGTCAGACGGCCACGCACCTTGCCATTAACCTGCAGCACGATCTCGACGTTATCAACCTTCAAGGCCTCCTCGTCGTATGCAGGCCAGCTTTGGTCGTGTACGCTGCTGTTGGCGTCGATAGCGCCACGCCACAGCTCTTCGGTGATGTGCGGCACAAACGGGCTCAGCATCTTGATCAAATCCGAAATTGCTTCGTAGATCAAACCTGCGTTAGGCTCGGCCTTGGCTTCTTTATAAGCATACAGCGCATTTACCAGCTCCATGAGTGTGGAAATAGCGGTATTGAAGTTAAAGCGGGTTTCGATATCGTTGGCAACCTTTTTGATGCTGCCATGCAGCACGCGGCGCAGGTCCTTATCGGTTTCGTCCAGGCTGCTTACGTCGTAGCTGGTAACCTTTTGCTCCAGCTGCGGCATGTAGTTCAGCACGATGCGCCAGATACGGTTGAGGAAGCGGAAGGAGCCTTCTACGCCCTGGTCACTCCACTCCAGCTCACGCTCAGGCGGAGCAGCAAAGAGGATGAAAAGACGTGCGGTATCAGCGCCGTACTTAGCCAGGATTTCCTCGGGGGAAACAACGTTGCCCAAGGATTTACTCATCTTGGCACCGTCCTTGATAACCATGCCCTGAGTCAGCAGATTGCTGAAGGGCTCGTCGTAATCCAAAAGTCCTGCATCACGCAGCACCTTAACGAAGAAGCGGGAATAGAGCAGATGCAAAATAGCATGCTCAATACCACCGATATATTGGTCAACAGGACCCCAGTAGTTGTTGAGATCTTTAGCAAACGGCAGCTTGTCGTTGTGAGCGTCGGTGTAACGCAGATAGTACCAGGAGGAGCACAGGAAGGTGTCCATGGTATCAGTTTCACGGGTTGCATCCGCTCCGCACTTGGGGCACTTGCAATGAACAAAGCTTTCCGAAGTAGAAAGCGGAGATTTGGCACCTGCAGTAAAGCTTACGTCCTCAGGCAGGCGTACCGGCAGATCCTCCTCCGGCACCAGCACCTCGCCGCAATGCGGGCAGTAGATGATGGGAATCGGAGCGCCCCAGTAACGCTGACGGCTGATGAGCCAGTCGCGCAGGCGGAAGTTTACGCGGCGCTTGCCGAAGCCTTCCTTCTCAGCCTTATCCATAATAGCACTCATAGCGGCATGCATTTCCATACCGGTAAATTCGCCGGAGTTAACCAGCATGCCTTCCTTTTCCTCGTAAGCGCAGGTCATTTCCTCCAGCTTCAGCTCTTTGCCCACCGGGCAAATGGTAACGATCTTGTCGATGCCATATTTATCAGCAAACATCCAGTCACGCTGGTCGCCCGTAGGAACGCCCATAACAGCGCCTGTACCATAATCATACAAAACGTAGTTGGTAACCCAGATTTCCACCTGGCGGCCGGTGAAGGGGTTAATGCAATATACGCCGGTGAAGATGCCTTCCTTTTCAGATTCGCTGGAGGTACGCTCGATTTCGGACTGGTTGCGTACACGCTCGCAGAAGGCTTTGATTTCTTCGGCCTTGGGATTGTTTTCGCAAATAGTCTTAATCAGCGGATGCTCAGCAGCCAATGCCATAAAGGTTACGCCATAGGCGGTATCAGGACGGGTGGTATAAACAGCAACCTTATCGCCCAACGCGGGGATTTCAAAGCTGAATTCCAGACCCTCGCTGCGGCCGATCCAGTTGCGCTGCATGGTCTTTACGCGCTCAGGCCAGCCCTCTAGAAGATCCAAGTCCTTCAGCAGCTCGTCTGCATAGTCAGTAATCTTAAAGAACCATTGGCTGAGGTCCTTTTTGACAACCTCGTGGTCGCAGCGCCAGCATTTACCGTCAATAACCTGCTCGTTAGCCAAAACCGTATTACAGGTATCGCACCAGTTTACAGCAGATTCCTTTTTCACAGCCAGACCGCGCTTGTAGAACAGCTCAAAGAACCATTGGGTCCATTTGTAATAATCTTCCTTGCAGGTGGTAACCTCGCGGTCCCAGTCATAGGACAGACCCAAGGCCTTCAGCTGACGGGTCATATTAGCGATGTTTTCGAGGGTCCACTTTTTAGGCGGGATATTGTGCTTAATAGCTGCGTTTTCTGCAGGCATACCAAAGGAATCCCAGCCCATGGGATGCAGCACGTTGAAGCCCTTCATAGTACGGAAGCGCGCAACAACGTCACCAATGGAATAGTTACGTACATGGCCCATGTGCAGGTTGCCGGACGGATAGGGGAACATCTCCAGCACATAGGATTTAGGTTTGGAATCATCCTTTTCTACCTTAAAGGTTTTGTTTTCTTCCCAGTATTTTTGCCATTTGGCTTCAATGTCATGGGGAGCATATTTGTCTTGAAGCATTTCTTTACCTCCTGAAATATTGGCCAGAAATAAAAATCCCCGACCTTAAATAAGGTCAGGGACGAATTAGCTCGCGGTACCACCCTGATTGCGGCAACGGCCGCCACTTAATTAGCCTTGACGCAGCATCACGTCCGCACATTTCCTTGCGGCTTCTTCACGGTGAGTTCATCGTCAATACCTGCCGGCTCGCATCCACCGCCGGCTTTCTGAAAGCTATTAAGGACTACTACTCCGCTTCACAGAATTTAAGTAAAAATTATCTTTAATATTATATAACGCACCGCCACAAAAGTCAAATCAGCAGGCAAGATTACTTCCTTTTATTTTTCGGCAGCAGCTTCTGCCCCAGCTGTCCCTTGACGATAATCAGCTGGTCGCGCAGCTCGGCCGCCGCCTCGAAGTCCAGTGCCTTGGCAGCCTCCTGCATCCGCCGTTCCAGCTCGCGCGCAAGCGTGTTCAGCTCACGCGTCGATTTCTTCTTCAATGCCTTGGCATCCGCTGCGCCGTAGCCTTGCGCCTCGCCCTCCTCGGCCACCTTGGTGAGCTTGATAAGCTGACGCTGCTCCTTATAAACCGTCTTAGGTATAATGTGATGCGCAGCATTATATTCCTTCTGCTTAGCGCGGCGGCGGTTGGTTTCGTCAATAGCGCGCTGCATGCTGCCAGTTACGCGGTCGGCATACATAATAACACGTCCGTGCGCATTGCGGGCGGCACGTCCTATCGTCTGGATCATAGCCGTATCACTGCGCAAAAAGCCTTCCTTGTCTGCGTCCAAGATCGCGATCAGCGACACCTCGGGCAGGTCCAGACCCTCACGCAGCAGGTTAATGCCCACCAAAACGTCAAACTTACCTGCGCGCAGGCTGTCGATAATCTCAGCGCGCTCGATCGTAGCAATCTCTGAATGCAAGTAACGCACACGCACCCCTGCCTGTTTTAAGTATTCCGTCAGATCCTCGGCCATGCGCTTGGTCAGCGTCGTCACCAGCGTGCGCTCATTTTGTGCGCTGTTTTTATTGATTTCCCCCAGCAGATCATCAATCTGCCCCTTAATCGGGCGGATTTCTATCTGCGGGTCGAGTAATCCCGTCGGGCGGATAATCTGCTCCACCACTTGGTCTGCCTGCTCCAGCTCGTAGGGTGCAGGTGTCGCCGATACATAAATCGCCTGCTTGATCTGCGCCTGGAACTCGTCAAAGGTCAGCGGCCTGTTATCAAAGGCCGACGGCAGCCGGAAGCCATGCTCCACCAGCATCTCCTTGCGCGAGCGGTCGCCTGCGTACATAGCGCGTATCTGCGGCAGCGTCACGTGCGACTCATCCACCACCAGCAAAAAATCCTTGGGAAAATAGTTCACCAGCGTAAACGGCGCCTCGCCGGCCCTGCGTCCTGCCAAATGGCGCGAATAGTTTTCGATGCCCGAACAGTAGCCCATCTCCTGCATCATTTCCAGGTCATAATTGGTGCGCTGCTCCAAACGCTCTGCCTCCAGCAGCTTGCTGCCTTTGTTGAGCTCGTCCAGCCGCCGGGCCAGCTCCTTGCGGATATCTCCCATGGCACGCTCCAGGTTTTCCCTGCTCGTCACATAGTGCGACGCCGGAAAAATGGCCACATGACTGCGCTGCGACAAAACCTCGCCCGTCAGCACATCCACCTCCATGATGCGGTCCACCTCGTCATCAAACATTTCGATGCGCACAGCCTTTTCACCGTAGGCAGCAGGGATAACCTCAATCACATCACCACGCACGCGGAAGGTGCCGCGCTTAAAGTCAATATCATTGCGTGTATATTGGATCTCCACCAGCTTGTGTAAAATCTTCTGGCGGTCGATAATCTGCCCCAGGCGCAGCGAAAGCACCATGTCATAATATTCCTGCGGCGCGCCCAGACCGTAGATACACGATACGCTGGCTACAATGATAACATCCCTGCGCTCAAACAGCGCGCTGGTCGCACTATGGCGCAGCTTATCAATCTCGTCGTTAATAGAAGCGTCCTTTTCTATATAGGTATCGGACTGCGGGATATAGGCCTCAGGCTGGTAATAATCGTAGTAGGAAACAAAATATTCCACCGCGTTTTCGGGGAAGAAGGCCTTCAGCTCGCTCGCCAGCTGCGCCGCCAGCGTTTTGTTATGTGCAATCACCAGCGTCGGCTTGCGCACCCTGTTTATTACCTGGGCAATAGTATAGGTTTTGCCCGTACCTGTCGCGCCCAAAAGCACCTGCGTATGCAGGCCCTTTTCGACGCCCTCTGCCAAGCGTTCTATCGCCTGCGGCTGGTCACCTGCAGGCTCAAAGGGCGCCTGCAATTTAAAATCCATGCCAATCACTCCCAAATAGCCAACTTCTTACAGCTCCAAATCAATGCTTACCGGGCAATGGTCACTGCCAAACACCTCGTTGTGGATTTCGGCAGCCTGCACCTTAGCAGCAATTCGGTCCGACACAACAAAGTAGTCAATACGCCAACCAGCGTTCTTTTCGCGCGCCTTAAAGCGGTAGCTCCACCAGCTGTATTTCACTTCCTCTGGATGCAGGTAGCGGAAGGTATCTGTAAAGCCTGCAGCCTTCAGCTCGCGGAACTTGCCGCGCTCCTCGTCGGTAAAGCCTGCATTCTTGCGGTTAGTCTTGGGGTTCTTCAGGTCAATCTCCTCGGCCGCTACGTTTAAATCACCGCAGACAACCACAGGCTTTTTAGCGTCCAGCTGCTTGAGATAATCACGGAAGACGTCTTCCCACACCATGCGGTAATCCAGGCGCAGCAGGCCGTCCTTAGAATTGGGGGTGTACACCGTCACCAGGTAAAACTCAGCAAATTCCAGCGTAATCACGCGTCCTTCCTTGTCATGCTCCGCCTGTCCCAGACCGTAGGTGACGCTAAGCGGCTTATGCTTGGTGAAGATGGCCGTGCCGCTGTAGCCCTTGCGCTCGGCACTGTTCCAATATTCTTCGTAGCCGGGAAAGACAAAATCCGCCTGTTCGCGCTGCATTTTGGTTTCCTGCAGGCAGATAATGTCAGGCGCAGCCTCCTGCAAAAAATCGGCAAAGCCCTTGGTCATGCAGGCACGCAGGCCGTTAACGTTCCAGGAATATAATTTCATAATCTATAACCTCGCTCTCGGTAAAATTTATAACTAACGCTTAAATTATACCATAGCTACTGCCACTAGGCTAGTAATGCTTAGGATAACAAAAGGACCGCCCTACGCATTATGCGTTAGGCAGTCCCAAAGGTTTCATACTATGCTATTTTATTTCTCGCTTTTCCACTTCTAGTTTGACTATCGACTTCTCACTTCGTTGACACTAGTGATAAGTCAGATCTCACTTACCAGTTCTGCCGCGCTTGGTGAAGGCTTCACCCTTAGCGCACAGAGGGCAGGAATCGGGATTGTAGGTTTCTACGTTCAGGTGCAGCAGAGCTTCGGTGCGCACACCAAAGTCCACCTTGCCGCCGCTGCGGTCAACCAAAAGGCCAACGCCGACAAGCTCGCCGCCATGCTCCTTAACGACCTCCATAACCTCTTTCACGCTGCCGCCGGTGGTAACAATATCCTCTACCACCAGCACGCGGGTGCCTGCAGGGATTTGAAAGCCACGGCGCAATGTCATCTTGCCGTTTTCACGCTCGGTGAAAATGGCGCGGGTGCCCAGGGCCTTGCCCACCTCATGCGCCAGCAGGATACCGCCGGTCATAGGGCCGACAACCAGCTCCACATTGTCATTTTCATAGCGGCGTGCGATTTCCTGGCACAGGCGCTCGGTGTATTTGGGATGCTGCAGCACGTTAAATTTTTCTACGTACATGGGGCTGTGCAGGCCGCTGGTCAGCAAAAAGTGACCGTGCAGCACTGCTTCGGTTTCCTCCAGCATCTTTAAAACATCTTTTTCTTCTAAAACTGCCATTGCTTACACTCCTTTAATTTCATCCACTATTGCCAGCGCTGCTGCCTGTCTTGCCTCTGCCTTGGTGATGGGACGGCCGACAACGATGTGGCTGCTGCCGTTTTGCAAGGCACCTGCAGGCGTTGCTACGCGCTTTTGGTCGTTCAAATCGCTGCCAGCCGGGCGCACGCCCGGGGTAACGATCAAAAAGTCCGGACCGCAGGCCTCGCGGATAGCGGCTGCCTCCTTAGGAGAAGCAACCACACCGTCCATGCCAGCCTCCTTAGCCAGCTTGGCCAGGCTGATAACCTGCTCGGCAATAGTATTCTTGTAATTCAAATCAGCAAACTGTTCATCGTCCATGCTGGTCAAAATGGTAACAGCGATGAGCTTAGGTGCAGGTCGTCCTGCAGCCTCGGCAGCAACGTGCACAGCATTTACGGCCTCAGCCATCATCTTTTTGCCGCCAACTGCATGGACGTTCATCATATCCGCGCCCAGATCGCTGAGCACGGTGAGCGCATGGGCTACGGTGTTGGGGATATCCTGCAGCTTTAAATCCAGAAAGACGTGCTTGCCCTCAGATTTCAAAAAGCTGATGATTTCACTGCCAACCGCATAATACAGCTCCATGCCCACTTTATAATAGCTTACGGCATCCCCCAGCTCCAGCACGCAGTCCTTTGCTGCCTGCAGCGTGGGGAAGTCCAGTGCTACGATTAAACGATCATCATGTTGCATAATTTATCTCCTTTATACAACTAATATTATATAGTGCGTCATATACACGTTCCATAGACGCTGGAGAATGTACCGTTATACAGCGTCGTATAGTGGCATGCTAGACTTGCCATTAGGCAAAGCCAACCCCACAATCTCGCTGATATTATTATTGCCATGTCTGTCCAAATAGGCCAGCATACCATGGGCAATGGTTTCGGCAATATCAGGCTGCACAAAGTTGGCTGTGCCTACTGCCACCGCACTGGCGCCTGCGAGCATAAACTCTATAGCGTCCTCGGCGCACATAATGCCGCCCATGCCGATGATGGGAATGTGCACAGCCTGCGCCACCTGGTACACCAGGCGCACTGCCACCGGGCGCACGGCAGGGCCGCTGAGGCCGCCGGTGACGTTGCCCAGCACGGGGCGCTGGCGTTCGATATCTATCTTGGTGCCCAAAAGCGTGTTGATCATAGAAATAGCGTCTGCACCTGCAGCCTCCACAGCCTTGGCCATCACTACGATGTCGGTGACGTTGGGCGACAGTTTGGCAATAACCATTTTGCTGGTATTAGCCTTTACCTCGCGCACAACTGCGGCAGCCGCCTCGGGCACAGTGCCGAAGACAATGCCGCCCTCCTTGACGTTGGGGCAGGAGATGTTGATTTCTACAGCATCCACGCCGTCAACATCCAGCTTTTTGGCAACAGCGCCGTATTCCTCGGGCGTGTGGCCGTAGATGTTGACGATCACAGGCACGTTGTATTTGCGCAGCTCGGGCAGGGTGTGCTGCAGGAAATACTCGCTGCCGGGGTTTTCGAGGCCGATGCAGTTGAGCATGCCTGACGGTGTTTCTACAGCACGCTGGCCCTTGTTGCCTGCTGCAGGCTCGAGCGACGTGCCCTTGACGGTAACAGCGCCCACCTTTTCCAAATCCAGAAAGTCAGTAAATTCCAGACCGAAGCCGAAGGTGCCGGAGCCGGTGGTGACGGGGGTAGCCATCTTCAGGCCGGCAATATCCACTGCCAGTCGTCCATCATAAAGCTGCTTTACCATTCGCCCACCTCCTCGGCCCAAAATACGGGGCCATCCTTGCACACCTTAATGCGTCTGCCAATGCCCTCGCAGGCGCACGACAGGCAGGCGCCCAGACCGCAGGCCATGTACTTTTCGAGCGAAACCTGGCATTTTACGCCAGCCGCAAGGCAGGCAGTTGCAACAGCACGCATCATCGGCACAGGGCCGCACACGTAGACGCAGTCATAGCCGCCTGTTGCCAAAAGCTGCGGCAGCAACGCCATAACAGTACCCTTGGTGCCTGCACTGCCATCGTCCGTGGTCAGATAGATATTAGGACAAAGCTCCTTGTACAGTTCCGTCCAGAACAGCTCGCTCTGCGTGCGGCCGCCCATCAAAATATCTGCCTTACCGCCGCCGAAGCCGTTGGCCAAAAAGAGCAGCGGTGCCAGTCCCAGGCCGCCGCCAACGAGGAGCGGTTTTTTAGCACTCATATCAAAGCCGTGACCCAAGGGACCCACGATGCTCAGCTCGTCACCGGCATTAACATCCGCTAAAATATGCGTTGCCTCGCCGATGATGCGGTAAATCATCGTCACAGTACCCTTGGCGGCATCCGTGCCTGCTACGCCGAACGGACGGCGCAGCAGCGGTGCAGTGTTTTTGCACACCTTCACGTTCACAAACTGTCCAGGGACAGCTTCCTTGGCGATCTCGGGTGCGTAAACCTCTATTAATTTAGTAGAACTATTTAATACGCGCTGGCCAATTACCTTGGCCTTGGCAATAGTCTTAGACATAATCAGTCCTCCCAGGTCAAATCCTGCAGGGCGATGACGCTGACAACGCGGCGGCGGCGCATAGCGCTCATAACGCGCTGCAGCTCGCGGGCGGTGTCCATGGAGGTGAGGCAGGCAATAGCATGCTCTACGGTGGAGCGGCGGATCTTGAAGCCATCGCGCTCGGCATCGCGGCCATGATTGGTAGTGTTGATAACCATGCTGATACGGCCGGACTTGATATCGTCGATGATGTTGGGATGACCCTCGCTCACCTTAGTGGCAACCTCTACGTTTACGCCATGCTCCTTGAGGTATTCGGCAGTGCCGCCCGTTGCGGAGACAATGTAGCCCAAATCCTCAAAGCCGCGGGCAATTTCTACAGCCTCAGGCTTATCCATATCGGCAACTGTGATCAAAATTGCACCCTCGTGCGGCACATTGATACCGGAAGCGATGCAGGCCTTGTACAACGCACGACTGTACTGGTAGTCGCAGGCCATAACCTCGCCCGTGGATTTCATCTCGGGGCCGAGGGTGATATCAACGTTGCTCATCTTGTTGAAGCTAAATACCGGTGCCTTAACTGCGTAATAATCCGGGAAGAGACGCAGACCGCCCTTGTAGCCCTGCGCACGCAGGCTTTCGCCCATAGCACACTTGGTAGCAACATCAACCATGGATACGCCTGTTACCTTGCTCAGGAAGGGAACAGTTCTGGAGGAGCGCGGGTTAACCTCGATTACATATACGTGCTCATCACGCACGATATACTGGATGTTAATCATGCCCTTAACCTCCAGCCCCAGGGCCATCTTATTGGTATAGCTGATGATGGTGCGGATAACGCCCTCGCTCAGGCTACGCGGCGGATAAACAGCGATAGAGTCGCCGCTGTGTACGCCTGCACGCTCCACGTGCTCCATGATGCCGGGGATAAGAACCTCCTTGCCGTCGCAGATAGCATCAACTTCGACCTCGGTGCCCTGCAGGTAATGGTCAACCAGTACAGGATGCTCGTGCGAAGCCTTTACCGCGCTCGACATATAGTGCTTAAGCTCCTCGTCGTTGTAAACGATTTCCATAGCACGGCCGCCCAAAACGTAGGACGGGCGCACCATTGTCGGATAACCGACATCGTGGGCGGCGGCAAGCGCACCCTCGGTGTCAAATACGGTGTGACCCTGCGGACGCGGGATGTCGCAGCTGGTCAAAAGCTCGTCAAAGCGCTCGCGGTCCTCGGCGCGGTCGATGCTGTCGACACTGCTGCCCAAAATCTGCACGCCTGCGCGATGCAGCGGGCCTGCCAGGTTGATAGCGGTCTGGCCGCCAAACTGTACGATAACGCCCTCAGGCTTTTCCTTATCAATAACATTGAGCACGTCCTCAACGGTCAGCGGCTCAAAGTACAGCTTGTCTGCAATATCAAAGTCGGTGGAAACGGTTTCGGGGTTGTTGTTGATGATGATGGTTTCGTAGCCCAATTCCTTGAGCGCCCATACGCAGTGTACGGAGCAGTAGTCAAACTCTACGCCCTGACCGATGCGGATAGGACCGCTGCCTAATACGACAACCTTCTTCTTGTCGCTGACTGCGACCTCGTCCTCGGTTTCGTAGCAGGAATAGTAGTACGGAGTGGCAGCCTCAAACTCGGCAGCACAGGTATCAACCATCTTGTAGGTAGGCACGATGCCGCTAGCCTTGCGCAGATCGCGGATCTCAAATTCCGTTTTGCCGGTGCGCTTGCCGATAACAGCGTCGGCAAAGCCCATTCTTTTAGCCTTACGCAGAAGCGACGGGGTCAGCTCGTGGGTTTCCAGTGCCTTTTCCATCTTCACGATGTTTTGGATCTTCGACAGGAACCACTTGTCAATCTTGGTAATGCTGTGGATTTCGTCAATCGTGATACCGCGGCGCATAGCCTCGGCCACAACAAAGCAGCGCTCGTCATCAATCAGCTTAATGCGGTCATGGATCTCCTCGTCACTCAGTGCCTTCAGCTCGGGCATTTCCAGGTGGTTGAGACCGATTTCCAGGCAGCGTACAGCCTTCAGCATAGAAGCCTCCATGCTGCGTTCAATAGCCATAACCTCGCCTGTTGCCTTCATCTGGGTGCCCAGAGTGCGATCGGCAGTGACAAATTTATCAAAGGGCCAGCGCGGGAACTTTAAGACGATGTAGTCCAAAGTAGGCTCAAAGCAGGCCTTAGTCTTTTTGGTAACGGCGTTTTCGATCTCATCAAGGTTGTAGCCGACAGCGATCTTGCTGGTAACCTTGGCGATTGGATAGCCTGTTGCCTTGGATGCAAGGGCGGAGGAGCGGCTTACACGCGGGTTAACCTCGATAACATAGTAGTTTTCGGAATACGGGTCCAGAGCCAGCTGCACGTTGCAGCCACCTACTACGCCCAGCTCACGCACGATGTCGATAGAGGCCTGACGCAGGAGCTGCACCTCGCGGTCGCTCAAGGTCTGCGCCGGTGCCACAACGATGGAGTCACCTGTATGTACGCCAACGGGATCCAGGTTTTCCATGGAGCAGACAGTGATGCAGTTATCGGCAGCGTCACGGATTACCTCGTACTCAATTTCCTTCCAGCCGGCGATGCTGCGTTCAATAAGGCATTGGCCGATGGGGCTGTAGCCCAGGCCCTTTTGCACGATGTCGATCAGCTCGTCCTCGTTATCAGCAATACCGCCGCCGGTGCCGCCTAAGGTGTAGGCAGGACGCACAATCAGCGGATAGCCGATCTTCTTGCCGAACTCGCAGGCAGCCATAACGGTTTCAACGATGGTGCTTTCGGGGATAGGCTGGTTGATCTTTTCCATCGTCTCCTTAAAGAGCTCGCGGTCCTCACCACGCTTGATGGCGCTGATCTGCGTACCCAAAAGACGCACATGGTATTCGCTCAAAATACCCTTTTCCTCCAGCTCCATAGCCATGTTCAGGCCTACCTGGCCGCCCAAGGTTGCCAAAAGGGAATCGGGACGCTCGTGCTTGATAACGCTTTCCAAAAATTCTACGTTGATAGGCTCAACATAAACGCGGTCAGCAACGTGCACGTCGGTCATGATGGTGGCAGGGTTGCTGTTTACCAGCACAACCTCCAGGCCCTCCTCCTTCAGTGCGCGGCAGGCCTGCGTGCCTGCATAGTCAAACTCCGCAGCCTGGCCGATGATGATCGGGCCGGAGCCGATAACCAGGACTTTTTTAATATTACTTAGCTTCGGCATGATTAACGACCCTCCATCATATCAACAAAATGCTTGAATAAATATTCGTGACCGCCGGGGCCGGGGCAGGCTTCGGGGTGATATTGCACGGTAAAGCTGGGGTGATTGGTATATTCCACGCCCTCAATCGTGCCATCGTTCATAGAAATGTGGGTAATATTGATACCCTTGCCCTCGATCGAAGCTTCATCTACAGCGTAGCCGTGGTTTTGCGAGCTGATGTAGATGCGGCCGCTGCGCAGGTCCTTGACAGGCTGGTTAATGCCGCGGTGGCCAAACTTCATTTTATAGGTATCGGCGCCGTTAGCGAGAGCCATCAGCTGGTGGCCCAGGCAGATGCCGAAAATAGGCTTTTTGCCGAGCATCTTCTTAACGTTTTCGATAACCTCGGGCAGATCCTTGGGGTCGCCGGGGCCGTTGGACAAAAAGATGCCGTCGGGGTTGTAGCGCAGCACTTCTTCTGCGCTGGTGTTTGCGGGAAACACAGTCAGATGGCAGCCGAAGCTTACCAAGTAGTTTAAAATGTTGCGCTTAATGCCGTAATCCATAACGGCTACATGCAGCTTGCCCTCGCCCATCGTGTAGATTTCGGGGGTAGAAACCTGCTGCACCTGGTCGTGCACGTCCGGGGTTGCCAAAAGTGCGGCCACCTCGTCCTCAGGCATTTCAGCCGGCACAATAACGCCCTGCAGAACGCCGTACTGACGCAGCTTGCGGGTGATGGCACGGGTATCCACGCCCACCAGCGTGGGGATATCCTGCTCGTCTAAAAAGCTTTCCAGGCTCTTTTCGTTGCGCCAGTTGCTGGGGCAGTCGCAAAGCTCGCCAATTACGTAGCCTTGGAAAAAGCAGCGCGGACCCTGCTCAAACATGGGATTGCAGCCATAGTTACCCACCAACGGGTAGGTCATAACAACAATCTGGCCGCAGAAAGAGGGGTCAGTGAGGGTTTCCTGGTAGCCGCTCATGCCGGTGGTGAAGACAACCTCACCCACAGCGTTGCGCTTGCCATACAGCGTGCCCTCGTAGACACTGCCGTCCTTTAATACTAATTTACCTTTTTTTAGTGTTTTGTGCATACTACACCATCTCTCATTACAAAATTACCGTGCAGCATAGTGGCAACAGCCTTGCCCTTGCAGGCCTTGCCTTCATAGGGGGTGAACTTGCCGCGGGTATAGAATTTGGAGCTGTCAACAGTCCACTGTTTATCCAGGTCCATAATTGTGATATCAGCAACGCCGCCCTCCTTTAAGGTGCCGCCGTTTAGCTTAAACAGCTTGGCAGGCTCGCAGCTCATCTTGCTGATAATAGTTTTCAAATCAAATACGTTAGTGTGATATAAATCGGTCAGCACAACCGCCAAGGATGTTTCCAGACCGCAGAAGCCGTTAGGCGCATAGCGGAACTCCACATCCTTTTCCTCGGGGGCGTGCGGCGAATGGTCGGTGACGATGGCGTCCACAGTGCCGTCAAGCACAGCCTCGCGCATTGCCTGCACATGGTCCATGCTACGCAGTGGCGGACTTACGCGGGTGGCTGCATTGTAGGTGGCGCAGGCCTCGTCGGTCAAGGTGAGGTGATGCACGGTTACCTCGGCGGTAACGTTTACGCCCTTCTTCTTGGCCTGGCGCACAATATCAATAGCGCCCTTGGAAGCTACATGGCAGATGTGGATGTGCGCGCCGGTATATTCGGCAATAATGCAGTCGCGGGCAACAGCGATATCCTCAGAAATCGCCGGCACGCCGGGTACGCCGATGCGTGCGGAGACAACGCCCTCGTGCATATAACCCTCGGCATCCAGCTCGGGGTCGATAGCGTGCAGGATGAGCGGCTTGTCAAAGGCAGTAATATATTTTGCTGCCAGCATCATCAGGCGCGAGCTTTTTACATAATGGCCGTCATCAGAAAAGCCCATGGCGCCCTTTTCGGCCATATCGCCCATCTCAGCCAGCTCCTCGCCGTTTTCGCCCTTGCTGATGGCACCGATAACCTCGACGTTGGCATAGCTTTCCTCGCGGGCGCGCTCCTTGATGCCGCTCACAACGATGGATGTATCAATAACAGGCTTGGTGTTGGGCATGCAGGCAACAGTGGTCACGCCGCCTGCCGCAGCAGCCTTAGTACCGCTGATAATGTCCTCCTTGGCCTCCAGACCCGGTTCACGCATATGGGTGTGCACGTCAATCAGACCGGGGGTAACCACAAGGCCTGTTGCGTCATAAACCTCGTCCGCAGCCTCGCTGATATTTGCAGCCAGGGTTTTAATTTTGCCATCCTCCACGAGGATATCCATAACAGCATCTAAATTTTGGCTGGGGTCTACAACCCTGCCGTTTTTAATCAACGTTTTCAATGTGTTTACCTCCTGTCAAAGTCAAGAATAAGAGTGCCATACGTACTGCCACGCCGTTTTGTACCTCGGTACGGATTGCGGCGTTGTCGCAGTAGCCAACCTCCCAGGAGATTTCCAGGCCACGGTTCATCGGGCCCGGATGCAGCACGGTTACGTCCGGCTTGGCCAGCTTCAGGCGGTTTTCGTTAATGCCGAAGATACGCGCATATTCACGCGGAGAGGGGAACAGACCCTTCTTCTGACGTTCCAACTGAATACGCAGGATATCGATAACGTCGGCATCCTCAATGGCCTCCTCCACACGCTTGTGCACAGTTACGCCCAAGGCCTCCACATCATGCGGCAGCAGCGTCATCGGACCTGCTACATGCACCTCGGCGCCCATCTTGGTCCAGGCGGCAATGTTGGTGCGGGCAACGCGGCTGTACAAAATATCGCCGATAATCGCCATTTTGAGTCCCTTTAAATCCTTGCCCTGCTCGCGTATGGTGAACATATCCAAAAGGCCCTGCGAGGGATGCGCGTGCGCACCGTCGCCGGCGTTGATGATTACAGGGTCGGCAACCTTAGCCGCATAAGCAGCAGCACCCTCGATAGGATGACGCATAACAATAGCATCGCAGGCCATGGACTGCACCGTCAAAATAGTGTCACGCAGGCATTCGCCTTTGACTACGCTGGAAGATGACGTGGTGATATTTACCACATCGGCGCCCAGATACTTGCCTGCCAGCTCAAAGGATGTGCGGGTACGGGTGCTGGGCTCGTAGAACAGGTTGATGATAGATTTGCCACGCAGGGAGGGCACCTTCTTGATATCCCTCTTCATAATCTTCTTCATTTCCTCAGCGGTTTTCAAAACCAGCTCGATTTCCTCGACGCTGAGGCTTTCCAGATCCAGTATATCTCTGCCACCGAGAGATACATTTGATTTAGCCATTAGCTTTACCTCCTGTGTTATATATTAAATAATAAAAGCCTTCCTGCGTCCCAAGTGGTGCAAGAAGGCCTTAGCGGTCAACAAAAACTTTTTACCTTGCAGTCTCACGGGACCAAATTAAAGGTGTAAAATGATTGTATATATTTTACACCCATGCGGCCTTTACGTCAAATATTTAGGAGGAAAATTTATAGCAGCTTCAAGAGCTGTGGAAATATAGCTGCTAACGTAGTATAATGAAAAGAAAAATTTGCGAGGAATTAATATGCGAAACACTATTATAGACAATATGCGCGGTCTGTGCATGCTCGGCGTCATCGGCATCCACATCGGCAGCCTGGCGCTGGCGCCTGATAACTTTACTCTTTACTTATTACTGGAGATTTTAAGCCGCTACAGCGTCCCCTCCTTTTTCTTTATCTCCGGCTACGGCCTGGCGGCAGCTGATGCCGGCCTTAGCGGCGGCCGGTTTAACTATATCGCGTTTATGAAGAAGCGTCTGCGCGGCGCAGGCCTGCCCTACGTCAGCTGGTCACTTTTTTACCTGCTGTACTTTTGGCTCATCCTGCCGCCCGGCTTTGTTAGCTGGAATCCGCTGCACATTGCCTTCGTCCTTTTCTTCGGTCTTGGCTGCTACCATTTGTACTTCATGGTCATCCTTTTGTGGTTCTACGGCAGCTATCCGCTCTGGCGCAAGCTTCTGCGTATAATTATACACCATAATATACCTTTTATGCTAGTACTATTATGTGTATTCCAGCTTGGTTTTAACTGGTGGACAACCCATCCAGGCCTAAATACAGCGACTTGGAGCGTCCTTGCTAAAAATTTCTTTGATTATCGCCTCAACTACCTGCCCTTGCATTATCTGCTCATTTTTATAAGCGGCAGCCTTGCAGCACTCTACTGGCAGCAGCTGCTGGCGCTGTTAAAAAAACACGCTATAGGCGTAATCATTTTTTACCTGGCAACCATCGCCTGGGACGTATATAGCTGCTATGCGGCCGTGCACCAAAGAGGCTACAGCCTGCTGGATTTAGCCAACACCTACCACCAGCTCAGTCCGCAGGGACTGGCGTACACCATAGGCTCGCTGGCATTCTTCTGCCTGGCGCTGGCGTACATCGACAGCAAAAAGGACAGTCTCGTCTACAAGGCCATTGCCACACTTTCGGCCTATTCCATGCTGATTTACTTTATCCACCCCCTGCTTTTGGACTGGATGACGAGCGCCTATAACCACTTCGGCATTGTGATGACCGTCAAGCGCGTGGCGGTATCCTACGTGCTGCTGGTGGCAGGCTCGCTGGCCGCAAGCATGGTGCTGCAGCGCCTGTTTGCACGCTGCGCCGTGCTACGGCTGCTGTTTATGGGAAAAAAATAGTGAATAGTAGTTAGCGACTAAAACCAACTATTCATATCAAAGCAATACATATAATATTACAGCAAAAATGCCCCCGCGCTACATGCGCAGGGGCATTTGCATTATACAAGTTGTCAGGTCAAGGTAAATTTGTCAAAGCTTATTTCTTTTCGATGAGCTTCAGCGGAGCAGAAACCTTAGCTTCTACCTTTTCGCCCTTAGCAGCCTTTACAGCTACCTCCAGGCCCTGCTGACCCATGATTTCGGGTTGCTGGGCGATGGTTGCGCTCATGGTGCCGTTTTCAACAGCCTTTACGCCGTCAGCGGTACCGTCAAAGCCAACGATAAAGATTTGCTTGCCGGCACTCTTAGCAGCTTCGATTGCGCCCAAAGCCATTTCATCATTTTGTGCAAAAATAGCTTTGATATCCGGGTTAGCCTGCAGCATGTTTTCTGCTACAGTCAGGCCCTTGCTGCGGTCAAATTCCGCAGTCTGCTTAGCAACGACATTCAGCTTGCTATCAGCAATCTTATGGAAGCCCTCGCCACGCTCACGGGAAGCGCTTGCACCAGGAATACCTTCCAGCTCGGCAACCTTAACCTTTTCGCCCAGCTTTTTAACAATGTATTCAGCAGCCATTTCGCCGCCCTTTACGTTATCAGAAGCAACCAGGCTGGCAACAGTGCCCTGATCAGCGCTGCGGTCCAGGCAGATAACAGGGATGTTTGCCTTGTTGGCAGCCTTTACAGAGGTAGAAATTGCAGCGGAATCTACAGGGTTAACCAGCAGAACGCTGATATTTTGCTGCAGCAGGTCAGCAACGTCATTAGCCTGCTTTGCAGGGTCGTTTTGTGCGTCAACAACCTTTACGTTAACGCCCAGTTCCTTAGCCTTAGCCTCAACGCCTTTGGCCAGGGATACGAAGAACGGGTTATTTTGAGTGGATACAGAGAAGCCGACAGTGATCTTTTTGTCTGCTGCCTTGCCCTCGTCCTTTTTGTCGCTGCCGCCGCAGCCAACAATCATCATAGCCATTGCTACGATGCAGGTTAATACCAATAAAATCTTTTTCATTTAATTGCATTTCCTCCTAAAAGTAAAGTCAGAGCTAAGCTGCAAACAGCTCCAGGCTCCTCAGCTTTTTTTGCGGTCCATCAAAACCGCCAGCAAAATTACAATACCCTTGACAACTTGTTGGTAGAAGCTAGAAACATTTAAGATATTCAAGCCATTGTTCAGCGTACCGATAATCAGCGCGCCTACGATAGTGCCCACGATGCGGCCCTTGCCGCCGGAAAGACTGGTGCCGCCCAAAACTACTGCTGCGATGGCGTCCAGCTCATAGCCGGTGCCAGCGGTAGGCTGCGCGCTATTCAAGCGGCTGGTGAGGATGGCGCCTGCCATACCGCACAAAAAGCCTGTAACAGTGTAGGCAAAAATTTTGATGCGGTTAATTTTGATACCGG
The DNA here is from genome assembly GCA_963597755.1 of Segatella copri. Classification (GTDB taxonomy): domain Bacteria; phylum Bacillota; class Negativicutes; order Acidaminococcales; family Acidaminococcaceae; genus Phascolarctobacterium_A. The sequence goes on along the minus strand of CAVBQX010000003.1, from coordinate 22,966 downwards.
CGATAAAGGAAACCTTCTCGTTACCGCCAACCGCATAGGTTTTGCGTCCCAGCGGTGTTTTATTCAAAACAAACCACAGGATAAAGAACATGATCAGCATCATCACTGCCGGCACAGGCAGGCCTGCTACGTAGCCCTGGCCAAATTCCAAAAAGGCTTCGTTCTCAGTCAGGCCGCTGATGGGGTTACCGTTGGTGTAAACCAGGGTCAGACCACGGAAAATAGTCATTGTAGCGAGGGTGGCGATAAAGGGTGCCACCTTGCCGTAGGTGATAACCAAGCCGTTGACGCTGCCAAGCACGCCACCGATGAGGCAGGCCAGCACGATACCGAAGATGGGATCCATGCCGCCCTTGATAAAGCTGCCCATGAGCGCACTAGACAGTGCCAAAATACTGCCGACGGACAAATCGATGCCGCCTGTGAGGATAACAAAGGTCATACCAAAGGAAATTAAGGCGTTAATAGAAACCTGTCGCAGCAGGTTTTTGAGGTTGCTGGGGTCGATAAAGCTGCTGTTGAGGCAGGAAATGACCACAAACAACACCACAAGTCCGATTACCGAACCGGATTTTTTTAACATTGCTTTTACATTCATTCTGCTTATTGCCCTCCCGTTGCAAGCATCATTATTTTTTCCTGATCGGCTTCATCATGCAGCAGCTCGCCGGCGATGCGTCCTTCATGCACAACCATAATGCGGTCGCTCATGCCCAGCACCTCGGGCAGCTCTGATGAAACCATGATGATGGAAACACCGCTTGCAGTAAGCTCGTTCATCAGCTCATATATATCGCGTTTTGCACCTACGTCGATACCACGGGTAGGCTCGTCCATAATAATAACCTCCGGGTTCATGCCAACCCATTTGGCAATGACCACCTTCTGCTGGTTGCCGCCAGATAGCGCGCCTGCCTCCAGGTCCAGGTCGCTGGCCTTTACGCCCAGCTTTACGGCCATGTTATTGGCAAAGTCGCTCAGCTTAGAAAAATTGATAACGCTGTTTTTGGCAAAGCTGTCCACACTTGGCAGCGCGATGTTGCGCAGGATGGAAAAGTCCAGGATCAGGCCCTCTGTCTTACGGTTTTCGGTGACAAAGGCCATGCCTGCCTTAATAGCATCCTCAGGCTTAGTAATAACCAAAGGCTTGCCCTTAAACAGTAGCTCGCCTGCCTCATGGGGATCCACGCCAAAGACTGCGCGCATGATTTCGGTGCGGCCGCTGCCCATCAGGCCGGCGAAGCCCAAAATCTCGCCCTTGCGCAGGTTAAAGCTTACATCCTTAAAGACACCGCTTTGGCTGAAGCCCTTAACCTCCAGCACCACCTCACCCGGCTTGTTGGGTCTGTCCGGATAAAATTCGGTGATAGAGCGGCCAACCATATCGCGTACAATCTGCTCCATGCTGTATTCAGCAACAGGCTTGGTCGCTACGGACACACCGTCGCGCATTACAGTGATGGTGTCGCAGTTATTGGCAACCTCCTCCATACGGTGGGAGATATAAACCATGGCCACACCGCGCTTTTTGAGGGAGCGCATAACCTCAAACAACTTTTCCGTCTCCCTTTCGGTGAGTGCTGCCGTAGGCTCGTCCATAATTACAACCTTGGCATCCACCAGAAGGTTGCGCACGATTTCCGTCATCTGCTGCTGGCCGACGGAGCATTCACCTGCTTCGGCATCCAGCGGCAGCTCAATTTCAATTTCACGGCACTTTTCCTCTGCCAGCGCCCGCATTGCCTTAAAATCCAATATACCCAGGCTATTGGTAATGCTGTGCATCATAAACAGGTTTTCCAAAATACTCAGGTTGGGCCAGATATTCAGCTCCTGATGGATAAAGGCAATGCCATTTGCTTCGGCCTCCAAAGGATTTTTGAAGCTGACCTCCCTGCCATCCACAAAAATCTGTCCCTTGTCCTGCTTATGGATACCGGTCAGGATGTTCATAAGCGTGGATTTACCAGCACCATTTTCACCCATCAGAGCATGTACCTCGCCGCTTTTGAGCTTGAGGTTTACACCCTTGAGCACCTCATTAGAACCAAAGGCCTTATGGATATTTTTAATTTCAATCTCCATACTTGTCCTACCTTTTGCTAGTTTTTAGAAGAAAACATTGCTATGTAAAATCACATTAGCGAAGGGAGTGATTTCACCTGTGCGGATGACGCATTTGGCGTTTTTCGTTGCCTGCTTAAAGGCCTCGTGATCCACATCCATGATCCACTGCTCGCTAGGGAACAGCTTTTTCATTGCGTCAAAGACTACAGGATTTTTCTCCTGCATTTCACTGGCAATTTCCACCTTTTCAATCACCATGTTTTTTGCAACTTCCTCTACAACCTCCAAAAAGGAAGGTGTACCTGGCTTCAGCGCCAGGTCAATTTTTTGCACGCCTGCGGGAACAGGCAGGCCGCAGTCGCCGATAACGATGGTATCAGTGTGGCCAAGGTCAGCCAGCACCTTAGCGATGGCGCTGTTTAACATTCCACCCTTTTGCATTATTTTAGCATCTCCTCTACTTCGTTTAGGTATGGCATACCACCCTGTGCGCCCAGCTTCTGAATAGAAAGAGCTGCAGCAGCATTAGCAAAGCTGATGCTTTCCTCCATGGATTTGCCATTAGCACGGGCCACAGCAAAGGCACCGTTAAAGGTGTCACCTGCACCCGTAGTATCTACAGGTTTTACCTTAAAGCCGGGCACGGTAATAACCTGGCCGCGTTCAGCGTAGGCAACGCCCTTACTGCCAAGAGTCATAATCACCTTGCCCTGGTTTTGGTCCAAAATATCTGCCTTGCCCTTGCCGGCAAAAAGCGTTGCCGCTTCATGCTCATTAGGCGTGAGGTAGGTCACCTTAGCCAAAAGCTCTGGCGGCACAGGAGCCACCGGTGCAGGGTTGAGCAGCACAGGCACGCCCTCGGCCGCACATTTTTCTATAACATAAGCATTGGTGGCAGCGGGGATTTCGTGCTGTAAGAGCACCATGTCCGCCTTGCTGATAGCCTCCCATGCTTCATCAACCAATGCAGGTGATACCAAATCGTTGGCCGCCTTAATAACAATAATGGTATTATCGTCCTCGGCTACTGTAATATGGGCAGTACCGCTGTTTTCTCCTGGCAGTACCTTCACATAGGTGGAATCGACATTGTTATCCTTCAATGCCTGCAATACCAGCTGGCCGTAAACATCATCACCAATGCAGCCAACCATCATTACGTCCGCACCAAGGCGGGCAGCAGCAACAGCCTGGTTTGCACCCTTGCCACCGGGCGAAACAGTCAGGCGGTTGCCGAAAATAGTCTCGCCGGGATGCGCCCAGCGGTCACATTCTACGGTAATATCGATATTACAACTACCGATTACGACAATCTTTGCCATCTTTAAAACCTCGTTTATAAAATTTAGCCTATCATCATTAACAGGCCTGCATAATGCTCGTCAATCAAGCTTGGCTGCAACAGATCCTCTAAAAAGCACACCTGCTTGCGGCTGGTTTTGGGCTTCGTCTGCTGCCAGTAGCTGATAGCTAGCTGGAGCAGGCAGTGCAGCTCGCGCTTTTTGCCTATATCTGCGCCTGCAAGCTGCCAAAAGAAGCTGTACCATTGGCGGAAGATTTCCATCTCCTCCGTCATGACCAAGCGCGATACATTAGCTACAATGCTACGCATATGCCGCAGCAAAAGCTGCAACCACGCGGCCTGCTCTGCTACGTCTGCTTCTCTTTGCAACCGCCTGAGCAGCAGACGGTATAACAACGGTAGCTCTGCATAAGCACTACATGCCTTGGCAAAACCATCCCAGCCTGCATAGACTACAAAATGCAACTCCAGCTGCAAAAGCCATCTGCTCCACAACTGCCTATCACTCTGCTTCAGCAGCCAGCGCAGTGCCTCGCGCAGCAAAAGGTGTGCCTGATCACGCCAGCCGCGGCGCGCCATACGCGCCGTCAGGCTTAGCCATTCGTTCCAAAACGTTTCCAGAACAGGGGCCGCGATATCGCAGCACAACCAGCGCCGCAGCAAAAGCACCAAAGTCGCCTGAGCTGTAACAATGCGCCTGTCGCTCACGCCAAAGGCCAGCCTTTGCAGAAAGGCCGCCATCTGCATGCTCACATCACTTTGACCTGCCAGCTGCAGCAGCCTCGGCTGCGCCTCGGCCAGCCAATCGCCAAAAAGCACGTACTCCTGTCTGCGCAGCGAGCAAAGCAAGCAATCGCCTATGGCCTGCAAAGCATCTGCATCACCGGCAGCTGTCAAAAAACTGCTAAAGGCAGTGCGCGCGTCCTGCAGCCTGCCAGAGCGCACTGCCATGCAGGCAGCTAATATCAGCTCTTTATCCATTACAGGTTAATGTCGCCCTCGTACACAGCGCCCGAAACCGGGTCCACCGTCACCAGCTGACCATCAACCAAGGTTGCTGTCGCATTGGCTGCGCCTACGATAACAGGCAGGCCGCAGGTTACAGCAACAATGGCAGTAGAAGAGGTCAGGCCGCCCTCCTCGGCAATAATCGCTGCTGCCTTAGCGGCAGCAAACGGAACATATTCATCGTTGAGCACATCCACAACCAGGATATCACCCTTTTGCAGCTTATCCTTAAAATCGGCGGCAGCTTTGGCAACGCAGATATGGCCGCTCACGGCCTTACTGCCAATACCTGTGCCGCTAACCAGCTTATTACCCACAGTAACCACCTTAATCAGATTTGTGCTGCCAGGTGTACCAATAGGTACGCCGGCAGTGATAACAACCGAACTGCCGTCCTTAATAGCACCATGCTGCAAAGCACATTGCAACGACAGCTCTATCATTTCATCAGTATTTACGGAATACGGTCCCAAAAGCGGCTGCACGCCCCAATAAAGCTGCATAGCACGTACCCGCTGCGGCAGACGCGAAACGGCAACAACGGTGCATTGCGGCTTATATTTGGCAATCATGCGCGCCGTAAAGCCGGATTCTGTGATCGTCAATATAGCATCGGCCTTAATTTCCTGGGCGATCTGCACAGTGGCATGGCTGATAGCGTCAGTGGAATGGATACGCTCGCTGATGCCCTTCTTTTGGAAGATATGCACATAATCCAGCGCATTTTCCGTGCGTACGGCAATCTTAGCCATCGTCTGCACCGCCTCGAGCGGATATTTGCCGCTGGCAGTTTCGCCGCTGAGCATGATTACGTCGCTGCCGTCAAAAATAGAGTTGGCAACATCGCTGGCCTCCGCACGTGTGGCACGGTAGCTGCTAATCATGCTTTCAAGCATCTGCGTAGCCGTAACGACAGGCTTGCCGGCCTTGTTGCAGCGGGCGATGATATCCTTTTGCACCAAGGGCACATCCTCGGTGGGAATTTCTACACCCAAATCACCACGGGCAACCATCACACCGTCAGACACGCTGATAATTTCATCAATATGCTGTACGCCCGCTTCGTTTTCAATCTTAGAGATGATCCCGATAGAAGAGCCTGCAGCCTCCAGCACCTTACGGATAGCAAGAACATCGTCAGCCTTCTGTACGAAGGAGGCAGCAATGTAATCCATATCATGCTCCACTGCGAACAAAATATCTGCCCTGTCCTGCTCGGACAAGAACGGCAGCTGCAGCTCTATACCAGGGCAGGCCACACGCTTACGCGAGCTGAGTTCGCCGCCGTTGACCACCTTAGTATAAATTTTGCTGCCCTCGATTTTGGTCACCTTGAGCGATAACAAGCCGTCTGCCAGTAAAATGCTGTCCCCGGGACGCACCTCAGCAGGCAGGCCTGCATAATTAACATGCGCCATGTGGGCGTCGCCCAGATAGTCATCCGTAGTCAGGCAGAAGTCATCGCCCTCATTCAGATAAATCTTGTTATCAGCAAACATCCCCAAGCGCATCTCCGGGCCCTTGGTATCAGCAATGGTAGCAACCACCTTGCCGGCCTTTTCGGCTGCCTGGCGCACCAGCTCCAGCCTTTTGGCATGGTCCTCGTGACTGCCGTGTGAAAAGTTAAAGCGTGCCAGATCCATGCCGGCCAGCATCATTTTTTGCAGTAACTCCACGTTGTCAGTGCTTGGGCCTACCGTACAGATAATTTTTGTTTTCTTCATCAGGACCGCGCCTCCTCAGTACTGAAATTTATGCTCGCACAAAACCTCATAGGCATCCTCTGCCTCGGACACAGGTATGCAGATTTCAAAGGCCTTGTTATGCTTGCCGCCCGCGCTCTTAATCTGCACCAAAAAGCTGTTTTCTGTGAGCAGCTGCTTAATCTTTTGCGCCTGCTCCTCGCTGTGGGCAATATAAATTGTTTTCCACATACTCGCTGCCTCCTGTTAAATCAGGTATCTGCGACCTTATTCCTTATATGCTTTGATCTTTTCAACCAGCTTCGGTAAAATTACGTTAACATCACCGACGATGCCGTAATGGGCAACGGTGAAGATAGGAGCATCCGCATCCTTATTAATGGCGATGATGATATCGCTGTCCTTCATGCCAGAAATGTGCTGAATAGCACCGCTGATGCCGCAGGCAAAATAAATGTGCGGCGTTACGGATTTACCGGACTGACCTACCTGCTGGGAGTGAGTGAGCCAGCCCTCGTCAATAGCTGCACGGGTGCCTGCTACAGCGCTGTTTTCAAACAAAGCTGCCAGCTGCTCCAGTACATCAAATTTTTCTTTACTGCCAAAGCCACGGCCACCGGCGGCAATCATATCAGCCTCGTCAATCTTGACAGCGTTTTCGCTGCTCAGCGCTTCCTTCTTTACAAGCTCCACGCGGCTTACAGCACCTGCCTCCGGAGTAAAGGCAATAACCTCACCGGTGCGGCTGGCATCAGGCTCCAGCGGTTTGAAAACCTTGGGACGTACGGTGCCCATCTGCGGACGGTGTGCGTCGCAGACGATGGTGGCCATAATGTTGCCGCCAAGTGCGGGACGGGTCCAGGCAACCAGCTTTTCCTCGGTAACGTCCAGGCCGGTGCAGTCTGCGCACAGACCGGTATGCAGACGTGCAGCAATACGCGGTGCCAGGTCGCGGCCGTTATCTGTCGCGCCAAACATCACGGAAGCCGGGTCATATTTTTTCACCAGCTGGCAGATAGCGTCGGTATACAGCTCAGTATCATATTCAGCATATTTTGCATCCTCAATAACATAAACAACATCTGCACCTGCAGCAATCAGCTGTGCAGGCAGCTCACCTGCAGCACCTGCCAAAAGCACGGCGCAGCATTTTTCCTCCAGCTTGGCAGCAAGCTCCTTTGCTTCTCCCAAAAGCTCAAAGGTCACATTCATCAGCTGACCATTTTCCTGTTCAGCAATAACCCACATATTTACACACTCCTATTCGTTCTTATCATTTGTGTTATTATCTATAGTAATCGCCATCTGCGGACATTCGCGGACGCAGGCAGCGCAGCAAAGGCACTGCTCATCGTCAATCTGCGCCCTGCCCCCGGGCATGGCTATCGCCCCCACTGGACACACGGCTACACATTCCTCGCAGCCACAGCACAGACTGCGGTTCACTACTATAGACATCATTCACCTCAGCGGCTGATTACTTCTGCCTGAACCAGCTTTTCAAACAGCATATCTACTGCTGCATCTGCATCCTCTTCGGTAATAATTTCGCCCTTGATTTCAGGCGGTACCGGGGTAAATGCCTTCTTAACCTTGGTCGGGGAACCCTTCAGGCCGATGAGCGCAGGATCAATAGCGATATCGCTGACGGTCAGGGTGGGGATCTGTGCCTTGCGGGCCTTCATCTTGCCCTTAATGCTGGCAAAGCGCGGCTCCTTTTCGGATTTGGTGACGGTAACCAAAAGCGGTGCAGCACAGGCCAGGGTGAACTGGTAGTTTTCGTTTTCACGGACAACAACAAATTTGCCGTCAGCATAGCTAAGTGCCAAAGCACCGGTAATTTGCGGAATGCCCAGATGCTCGGCAATTTCGGGGCCAACCTGGGCGGTATCGCCATCAACTGCCTGCTTGCCGCACAATACCAGGTCAAAATCGCCCAAATGTTTAATTGCTGCAGCCAAAGCCAGGCTGGTTGCCAGGGTGTCGCTGCCGCCTAAAGCGCGGTCGCTCAAAAGCACGCCCTCATCAGCGCCCATAGCGATAGCTTCCTTTAAGATATCGGTTGCCTGCGGCAGACCCATGGTCAGCACGGTAACCTTTGCGCCCTCCTTGTCCTTCAGGCCCAGCGCAACCTCCAATGCCTGTTGGTCATAGGGATTCATAATATTTTCTACACCCGTACGGTCCAAGGTATTGGTTTCGCGGTTAAATTTAACTTTTGCCGTATCCGGCACTTGTTTAAGACAAACGAGAATATTCATTTGCTGCCTCCTTAGCTTATTCCAGAAGCTGTGACGCAGGCCACAGCTTCAGTTTTTTATACATTCTTCCCTCTATTGTAACATTATTACACTTGTACTTGCAAGACAATCGTGTAAGTTTATGAAAAATAGCTCAATTATTTGTGCCGCTCTGTTTTTTGCAGCGCTCACATAAGCAGCTACATTTTGTAAATGCAATCCCTGCCCAAAATTTTAACAACATCCTCGGCAAAGCCCGGGGCCTCGCTGTTTACCCAAAAGTTAGGCGTTGTCTTGATCACCTTGTGCGAACCCATAAGATGCAGGTAAACAATGTCCTCACCCTTGTATTTGGCAAAAAGCTGCACCAGCTCCCGCTGCACCAGCGGGTTTTCTAAATGTGCCTCCACACGCAGGCGCACCTGCACCGGCTCTCTGGCCGAAAGCGTCTGCACGCTGAGCGCGATGATTTTGCTTTCACGCTCGTCCACATTAAAGCGTCCCTCAATCGCCACCACGTTGTCCTCAAAAATATCCTTGACGCAGGTGTGATAGGTTTTCGGGAAGGCAATAACAGGAAAGCGGCCGCTAAAATCCTCCAGCGTCAGCACCGCCATGGTGTCGCCCTTTTTGGTGTTTTTAATATTGCAGGCCGATATAATGCCTGCAACGCGCACTATCTGCCCGTCCGCCACCTGGGTTTCGCCCATAAACTGGTGCAATGGCATAAAGCGCTGCAGCACCCTTTTATATTCACTAAGCGGATGATCAGTAACATAAAAGCCGATGATTTCCTTTTCATTTTGCAAAATCACCTGCTTAGGAAATTCCTTAAGCTGCGGCAGGCGGATTTCCGGCATGCCAAAGCTCTCATCGTCGCCAAACAAGCCTATCTGCCCGTTGGCGCGGTCACGCTGGCAGGCAGCACCTAAATCGCTGGCCTGGTCCAAAACTGCCAGCAGCTGCGAGCGCTTGGCACCAAAGGAATCCATAGCACCACATTTGATGAGGTTTTCTATGACGCGCTTATTGACGACGCGCATATTGACGCGGCAGCAAAAATCTGTCAGGCTCTTAAAAGCGCCCCCCTCGCTGCGGGCTGCTATAATGGCATCCACAGCGGCATCGCCTGTGCTCTTGATACCTGCAAGGCCAAAGCGGATGGAATTATTTTGGTGTACGGTAAAATCGTGGCCGCTTTCGTTGACATCCGGCGGCAGGATATTAATGCCATCATTTTTGCAGACGGAGATATACCAGCTTACCTTGTCACTGTCGCCGATGACGCTGTTTAAAAAGGCTGCATAATACTGCGGCCGCCAATGCGCCTTAAGATAAGCGGTTTCGTAGGCTACCAGGGCATAGGCCACAGAATGTGACTTGTTAAAGCCATAGCCGGCAAAGTGCTGCAACAGCGAAAAGATCTCATCGCTAAGCTCTTCGGGGATATCGTGCAGACTTTTGGCGCCGTCAATAAACGACTGGCGCATAGAATCCAGCTCCTTGGCCTTCTTTTTGCCCATAGCGCGGCGCAAAATATCGGCCTGACCCAATGTAAAGCCTGCCAGGGCAGATGTTATCTGCATAACCTGCTCCTGATACAAAATTACGCCGTAGGTATCCTGCAATATAGGCTCCATCAAGGGGTGCAGCACCTTGGCCGTGCGTCTGCCATGGCGGCCGGCGATGAAGTCCTCGGCCATGCCTGTTCCCAAGGGGCCGGGGCGGTACAGTGCCACCAGCGGGATCAAATCCTCAAAGCTTTCCGGTGCAAGCTCCACCAGCAGCTTAGTGATCCCGGCCGATTCCAGCTGAAAGACGCAGGCTGTCTCGCCGCGGCGCAGCATAGCGCAGGTTGCCTCGTCCGCCAGGGGAATGTTATCAATATCCACAGCCTCACCCGTCGTTTCGCGGATAAAGCGAATGCAGTCACCGATAACCGTCAGCGTGCGCAATCCCAGAAAATCCATCTTCAAAAGGCCCAGCTCTTCCACCTTGTTTTTGTCGTACTGGGTAATTACGCCGCCCTCACTGCCCTGCTGCAGCGGTACATAATCCTTTAAGTCGCGCGGTGCAATGATGACGCCTGCCGCATGCGTGCCTGCGTTGCGGGGCAGGCCCTCCACGCTTTCGGCCAGGTCTATAAGCTGCTTCACCTCGGGCCTTGTATCGTAGGCCTGACGAAAATCCTTGCTCTGCTGCAGCGCTTTTTCCAAAGTAATTCCCAGCTCGCGCGGAATCAGCTTAGCAATTTCGTCAACAGCACCATAGCTCATGCCCAGTGCCTTGCCCACGTCGCGCACCGCCGCCCGCGCCTGCAGCGTGCCAAAGGTAATAATCTGCGCCACGCGCTCCTGTCCGTAGCGGCGCACAACGTAATCCAGCACCTGGTTGCGCTTGACATAACAAAAATCAGTATCAATATCAGGCATGCTCACACGCTCGGGGTTCAAAAAGCGTTCAAACAGCAGGTTGTAGCGCAAGGGCTCAATATTCGTTATGCGCAAAAGATAGGCCACAATGCTGCCTGCCGCACTGCCGCGTCCTGGTCCGACAGGAATATCGTGCTCACGACAGTAGTTAATAAAATCCCATACGATCAAAAAATAGCAGGCATAGCCCATGGTATTGATAATATCCAGCTCAAAATCCAGACGCCTGCGCACACGCTCATCAACTACGTCGTAACGCACAGGCAGTGCCTGCTCGCACAAATAACGCAGGTAGCTCACCGCATCATAACCATCAGGCACAGGGAACTGTGGCAGCAGCAGATGACCGAACTCCATGCTTACATTACAGCGGTCGGCAATTTTATTGGTGTTTGCGAGCGCTTCGGGGCAGTCGCCAAAAAGCTGCGCCATCTCATCATAGCTCTTCAAATAAAAGCTGTCGTTCGGGAAGCGCATCCTGTCGGGGTCGTCCACGCTGCTGGTCGTCTGGATGCATAGCAAAATATCCTGCGCCGCCGCGTCCTTGCGCTGCACATAATGCAGGTCGTTGGTCGCCACAAGGCCCAGGTCAAACTCTTTCGCCAGCTGCTTTAAGGCCGCACTTACCTTGTGTTCCTCCTCCATATCGTGGTCCTGAATTTCCAAAAAGTAATTATCCTTGCCAAAGATATCTATGTATTCCCGTATGCAGCGGCGTGCTCCCTCCAGGTTATCCTGCAGAATTAAAACAGGCAGCTCGCCCGCAATGCAGGCACTCAGGCAGATAATGCCCTCGTGATAGGTGCGCAGCACATCCTTATCCACGCGCGGCTTGTAGTAAAAGCCCTCCAGTTGGCCGATGCTGACTATCTTCATCAAATTGTGATAGCCAATATCGTTTTCGGCAAGCAAAATCAAATGGTACATACCACGGTTGTTCTTTTCCAGATGCGAGCCACCGGCGAGATAGACCTCACAGCCTAAGATGGGCTTAATGCCTGCCTTGGTGCATTCCTGATAAAACTCCACCGCGCCGTACATCACGCCGTGGTCGGTGATCGCCAGGCTGTCCATCCCCAGCTCCTTGGCATATGCCACCAGCTCCGGAATTTTGGAGGCGCCATCAAGCAGGCTGTATTCCGTATGAACATGTAAATGGGTAAAGCGTTGGCTCATGTTATTCCTCTTTTTCTAAATAAAAATCATGCTTTCTAATTCTATTATAACACGCAAATTTCCTGCTATAAGCAAAAAAACACACACCGATAAACTTCACAGTTTGTTCGTTGTATGTTTTGTATAACTATGTTAAAATGTAAGGGACTTGGGCAATCGTGCTGCGGGGTGGTGTCGCCGACATTCTCATACAGAATGGAGGTGATGTCTATGAAGAATTATGACTTTAAGGATCTTATGTCCTTTGGTATGTTCATCCTAGCATTGCTGACATTTATATTTATGTTTTGCAAGTAAGCTACTCATAGGAAAACCGCCCTTCAACTTTGACGAGACGTAGGGCGGTCTTTCCGTTCACAGTTTCGGCAACCCACCTTGTGGGCGGTTGTCCTTTGTCTATAATATAGCATAACTCACTGTCTTTTGCAAGCAAGCCGCCTGCAGCGAAGGCAGTTTTTTCATTTTATTCACGTTTTCTGCCCCAGGCCAGGCCAATGAGCAAAAAGAACAGGCTGTAGCACAAGGCAGGCAGTAGGCTGTTTACCTGCCAGGGGCTTATATATTTCCAAAAAACGGCAGCAAAAACGCCTGCGCCCATGGCCGCCACTCCCATCGAGGCACGCACCCTGCCCGGAAAGAAGACGCAAAACGTAAGCGGCAAAAAGATGCCACTGCCACGCAAGGCCATAGACAGGTAGTTCCATTCCAGCACCGAAGAGTCCAAATGGAAGAAAACAAACACCATTGCGGCAATGCTCACAGCCAGCACGCTCAAACGGCTCGCCCACAGCTGCGCCTTGCTATTAGCTTCTTGCCAAATGTTATGGATAATGTCGCGCGAAAGCATAGTGCCTACGCCAAGCGCCAGGCCTGCAATCGACCCCAGCGCGGAAATCAGCACGGCAGCAAGGCCAATGCCGCCAAGCCAGTGCGGCAGATAAGTTACCAAATACAGTGGCAGCGCGTCAATAGAATTAATGTCCGGATGATGCAGGTGCATAAACATACCGATGACCACAGACGGCAGTCCCACAGGTATCACCACCAGCGCCGCGGCAGCACAGCCGGCGGCGGCAGTTTTGCTGTCGCGTGCCGAAAAAATCGCCTGCACATAGGTTTGCGTAGAGATGACGCCCACGATCATCGAGCCAAGGCTCACCAGGCCATCCTCCACGCCGCGGCCGAAAAGACTGAACCAGGGAAAGGGCTCAAAGCTCTGCTTTACTCCCTGCCAGGCACCCATATCGCTATAAGCAAGCACGCCGCCGACAAAAATGCTGGCGAAGATCAGCACTATCTTGAAAATGCCTGCCATACCGCTGCTGCTGAGGCCGCCAAAGAAAACAAAGCAGGCTGTGATAACGATAATCAGCACTGCCGCCACAGGCAGCTGTACGCCAAAGATGCCTGCAACCAGGTGCAGGGCCGTGAGCGTGCTGGCTACAATGCTGAAAAAAATTCCCGCACTAGACGATGCCGTTGCCAGATAGCCTGCGCTCCTGCCGTAGGAGGTGACCAAAAACTCGGCAATCGTGGTCAGCGCACTACGGCGCAGGGACGCAGCATAAAAGACAGCCATGAGCAAAAGTGCGATGCCGCTGCCAAGCGTGAACCACCACGCCGTCAGTCCCAGCTTAAAGCCAAGCTGCGCCGTGCCCACAGTAGCAGCGCCGCCGACGATTGTGCCGATAATGGTGCCTGCTACAAGGCCCACACCCGAGCTGCGGCCGCCCACATTGTAATCATCCGCAGACTTCACCCTGCGCGATGCGATAATCCCCGGCAAAACCGTAAGCAGCAGTGTAAGAATCATACTAATAAAATGTACCTTGGTAAGCTGCATACAATCACTCCTCAACACCAGCAACACCCACAAGCTGACGCTATAATCATGTTTTTATTATACCACAAACAGCAAAGCATTGTTACTACGGCAAAATATACATTTCTCACCTTGTATATGCTAATTATGCTACTATGTTTACACAAAACATTTATCACTTTTCTTGCATATGTAGTGCTTTTTGAGTATAATACTGTTTATACAGTATTATATTTAGTGTATGCTTTTTTGGAGGAAAAACTATGAGCCGTTTAAGAATCGAATCTCCTGATCAGGCGCAGCTGACGGTTGAACGCCTGTATAAGGATTTGGAGCGACACATCATCGCCAGTCCCCCGGGACTGTGCCCTGTTGATCTGCAGCTGTCGTTCCTTAAGGTATGCCATGCCCAGACCTGCGGCAAGTGCGTTCCCTGCCGTGTTGGCCTGGCGCAGTTGCAGCATCTTATGGAGGATGTGCTTGATGGCAAGGCCGATATGCACACCCTGGATTTAATCGAAAGCACAGCGCAAAACGTTGCCAACAGCGCTGACTGCGCTATCGGCTTTGAGGCAGCCAAAATGGTTTTGGCCGGTCTTGAAGGCTTCCGCGAGGATTATATCAACCATATAAAAAAAGGTAAATGCTCTATCAATGTACACAATTCCATCCCCTGCGTGGCTCTGTGCCCGGCGCAGGTGGATATTCCCGGTTATATCGCGCTTGTCGGTGCAGGACGCTACGCCGACGCCGTCAAGCTCATCCGCAAGGATAACCCCTTTCCCACAGCCTGCGCCCTCATCTGCGAGCATCCGTGTGAAGCACGCTGCCGCCGCAGCATGATTGACGCACCTATCAACATCCGCGGTCTCAAGCGTATGGCAGTGGATAACGCTCCCTCGGACGTTGTGCCTGTGCCTGCCAAGCAGGCCGCTACAGGCAAGCGCATCGCTATCATCGGCGGCGGCCCCAGTGGTCTTTCAGCGGCCTACTATCTGGAGCTGATGGGTCACCACACCGTTGTCTTTGAAGAAAAAGGCAAGCTCGGCGGTATGCTGCGCTACGGCATCCCGTCCTACCGCTTCCCCCGTGAGCGTCTGCAGCAGGACATCGACGCCATCCTTTCCACGGGCGTAGAGGTCCACAGAAACAGCAAAATCGGCAATGGCGAGGGCGAAATTCCCTTTGAGACACTGCGCAAGGAGTTTGATGCAGTTTATATCGCCATCGGCGCGCACACTGACAAAAAAATCGGTATTGACGGCGAAAATTCGCAGGGTGTTATCAGCGCGGTCGAAATGCTGCGCAACATCGGCGAAGAAAAAATGCCGGACTTTAAGGATAAAACCGTTGTCGTTATCGGCGGCGGCAACGTAGCTATGGACTGCACCCGCAGCTCCATCCGCCTGGGCGCCAAGAAGGTAATCATCGCCTACCGCCGCCGTCAGGACGATATGACAGCGCTGCCCGAGGAGATTGAAGGAGCAATCGCCGAGGGTGCAGAGCTGTACGGCCTCAAATCGCCGCACCACATCGAAGCTGACGCAAACGGCAGGGTTGCTGCCCTGTGGGTAGAGCCGCAGATTATCGGTCCTATCGACGCCTGGGGACGTGCGCGCCCCATCCACGCCGACGTAGAGCTGGAGCGCATCCCCTGCGACGTAATCGTCGTCGCCATCGGCCAGGGCATCGAGCTGCGTCCCTTTGAGGAGGCAGGCATCAAAATCAAGCGCGGCACCATCAGCGCCCTTTCCAGCAGCGAGCTGGCCAACAACGAGGGTGTTTTTGCCGGCGGCGACTGCGTAACCGGTCCTGCCACCGTTATCCGCGCCATCGCTGCAGGCAAGGTTGCCGCAGCCAACATAGACGAATATTTAGGCTACGAACACATCATGTCCTGTGACGTGGTCATTCCTGACCCCTCCATTGATGACAAGCGTCCCTGCGGACGTATCCAAATGCACGAAACCGAAGCCGGTGAGCGTAAGGGCACCTTTGCTCCTATCGAATGCGGCATGACGAAGCAGGAGGCCTGCCAGGAGGCCGGGCGCTGCCTGCGCTGTGACAAGTTTGGCTTTAGTACACTCAAAGGAGGCAGAACCTTAAAATGGTAAACCTGACAATTGACGGACAAAACGTATCCGTACCGCAAGGAACAACTATTATGCAGGCTGCTGCCACCATCGGCATCGAAATTCCGCGCCTGTGTTATCTGAAGGATCTTAATGAAATCAGCGCCTGCAAGGTGTGTGTTGTGGAAATCCAGGGTCAGAACCGCGTTGTGACTGCCTGCACCACGCCTGTGCAGGAGGGACTTGTGGTCTACACCAATTCCCCCAAGGCGCGCAGCGTGCGCCGCACCAACGTGGAGCTTATTTTATCGCAGCACGACTGCCTGTGCGCCACCTGCGTGCGCAGCGGCAACTGCAGCCTGCAAAAGCTTTCTAACGATTTGGGTATTTATGATATTCCCTACGAACGTGATATTGTGGATACTCCCTGGAACCAGGATTTTCCGCTTATCCGCGATTCCAAAAAGTGCATCAAATGCATGCGCTGCGTGCAGGTGTGCGATAAAATCCAGGGACTGCACATTTGGGACGTGCAAAACACCGGCGCCCGCACTACCGTGGACGTTGCCAACAACGTTGCTATCGAAGACAGCGACTGCTGCCTGTGCGGACAGTGCATCACCCACTGCCCTGTAGGCGCGCTGAAGGAGCGCAACGACGTACCCAAGATTTATGATGTTTTGGCCGACCCTGCCAAGGTTACCGTGGTGCAGGTGGCGCCTGCAGTGCGCACCGCCTGGGCCGAAGCCTTTAACCTGCCGCCCGAGCTGGCAACCGAAGGCCGCATGGTGGCTGCGCTCAAAAAGGTGGGCTTTGATTATGTCTTTGACACCTGCTACGCCGCCGACGTCACCATCATGGAGGAGGCAAGCGAGCTTTTAGAGCATCTGGCCAAACCCGATGAGCACAGCTGGCCTATGTTCACCTCCTGCTGCCCCGGCTGGGTAGCCTTCGTCAACAAAAAATATCCGCGCTTTGTGGGCAACCTTTCGACCACCAAATCCCCGCAGCAGATTTTCGGTGCACTCACCAAATCCTACTTTGCGCAGCATAAGGGCCTGAAGCCCAAGGAAATCTGCTCCATATCCATCATGCCCTGCGTCTCCAAGAAGCGTGAGGCAGCACTCTTTTCCATGCGTAGCAGCGGCACGCATGACGTAGATATCGTGCTGACGACGCGCGAGCTCATCCGCCTGCTGCGCAGCGAGCACATCAACCCTGCCTACCTGGAGGAAATGCCCTTTGACAGTCCGCTGGGCGCCAGCACCGGCGCAGGCGTCATCTTCGGTGCTACAGGCGGCGTTATGGAGGCAGCACTGCGCACGGCCTACAAGGTTATCGAGGGCAAGGAGGCACCCGCAAATGCCTTTGCCGACGTGCGCGGCGAAGAAAGCCGCAAGGTGCGCGAATTCACCTTAGGCGCTGCCACGCTGCGTACCTGCACCATCAGCGGCCTGGGCAACGCTGCCAAGCTTTTAGATGAACTGGCTGCCGGCAAGGTGCATTATGACTTCGTGGAGATTATGGCCTGTCCCGGCGGCTGCGTCGGCGGCGGCGGCCAGCCTATCCACGACGGCGAGGAGCGTGCCGGCGCGCTCGGCGGCAAGCTGTACGCGCTAGATTGCGCCCGCACTCTGCGCCAGTCGCACAACAATCCTGACGTGCAAAAGCTGTATGCGGACTTTTTGGAAAAACCGCTCAGCGAAAAATCCGAAGCAATTTTGCACTCCAACCATGTAAAGGAACACAATTACGTATAAGAGGCACACAATGTATATCTATACAAACAGCTACAACCCCATTATCCCCGTGCTTGCGGACGACGGCCATGGTGATTACAACCGCAGCTACGAGCGCAACAACGACGATTTTGATTACGCCGACTATTCCACCGACCACCGTGACAACAACTTCCGCAACTACGAAAAAAAGCGCCGCAAAACCAAAAAGGAAATCATCGAAGACCTCTTGAAGCGCTGGGATTGATTAGCGGATAATTAAGAGTGATTAGTTTATAGCAATGACCCGGGTGCGCAGCAATGCCTGCCCGGGCTTTTTGCTGCTTTGAAGAATGTATACAGTATAACAGCATGTGTATACACTATAACCCCTGTATTCATGTTATAATAAGCGTAGCAGTGACATCTGCCCAAATTATTTAAAGTAAGGAGTTTTACTTGATGAAACTTTCACAACGTATCCAAAGCTTAACCTCTTCCCCTATCAGAAAGCTGTCTCCCTATGCTGACGCAGCCAAGGCTGCCGGCAAAAAGGTATATCACTTAAACATCGGCCAGCCGGACATCAAAACCCCGGACCAGTTCATGGACAGCATCCGTGAATACAAGGCTCCCGTTATTGCCTACAGCAATTCCAAGGGCGAAATGTTCCTGCTTAAGGCTATCCAAAAATATTATGCAGAAAAAGGCATGGAATATGCCATTGAAGATATTTTCGTCACCAACGGCGGCAGCGAAGCCCTGACCTTTGCTGTTATGGGACTGTGCGACCCCGGTGACGAGGTTATGGTTTTTGAACCCTTCTACGCCAACTACACCACCTTCTGCAAGCAGTATGGCGCTAAGATCAATGCTGTTCCTACCAGCGTAGATAATGGCTACCATCTGCCCAGCGAGGAGGAAATTGAAAAGCATATCACCCCTAACACCAAGGCAATTTTGCTCACCAACCCCGGCAACCCCACAGGCGTTGTTTATACCGAGGCCGAGCAGGAGATGATTTCCCGCATCGTGCGCAAGCACAACCTGGCGCTGATTGCCGACGAGGTTTACCGCGAATTTGTTTATGACGGTGCTTATCGCAGCTTCGGCACCATGCCCGAGCTGGATGATAACCTCATCATCATCGATTCCGTTTCCAAGCGCTACAGTGCCTGCGGCGCGCGTATCGGCTGCATCATCAGCAAAAACAAAGAATTCAGCAAGCAGATCATCAAATGCTGCCAGGCACGTCTGTGCAGCCCTATCCTGGAGCAGGTTGGCGCTGCTGCCCTGTACACCACTCCTGTAAGCTATCTGGAGGAGGTTAACAAGGAGTACAAAAAACGCCGCGACACCATTGTTGCTGCCCTGCAAAAGCTGCCCGGCGTAAAGGCCTCCGACCCCAAGGGTGCCTTTTACATCATGGTGAGCCTGCCTGTGGACGACGCAGAAAAATTTGCCATCTGGACACTCGAAAACTTTGCTATTGACGGTGAAACCGTGATGTTCGCCCCTGGTAACGGCTTCTACAGCACTGCCGGCACCGGCGTCAACGAAGCACGCCTGGCTTACGTATTAAAGAGCGAGGATTTAGAGCGCGCCATCTACATTCTGGGTGAGGCACTCAAGGCATATCCCGGCCACAAAAACTAATAAGCCCGAAGCATACGGCTCAACCCTTAACCCTCAGCATCCTGCCCTACAACGGGTGGGATGCTTTTTTTACGTACTACTGCTACCTTTAGTAACTACTAACCTTTAGGTAGTACTATTAAAGAACAAGGTAACTACTAACTACGTTAGTAGTATTGATTTTGGCAGAAGAAAAAACAGAGAGAGAAAATTTAATAAAAGAGAGAGAGAAAAAAGAAGATCTCACTTATATACTCCGCATTTTTAAGTCATTTTTAAACGTCCGAAAAAAAATTTTTTGTACACGTTTAAAAAACAAGAAAAAAAACGGAGTATATAAGTGAGAGGCAAAAACGCGCTAAAAATTGATTTATAAAGTATAATGGTGGATTGTAAATCTAGTTATCACAATCACCCAAGTAAATATTAAGCGTAAATTGCAAGTTCAAATTGAACACTTCTTTCAAGATTATTTACTAAACAAGTATAAATACATGCATTCTACATTTTTAAGGCACAAAAATCAGTTTAAATAATTGTGTTCTTTGTTTCTTGTGCTCAGCAATATCCCCTGGTTCTCCACATGCTTCCCATACTTCTCCTGCTCTTCCGCAGCCAAAGTTAATGGCATAGATTTATCCCTGACCGTATCCAAATCAACTACTTTCTTACGTTTCTGCGGAGTCTGGTACTCCTTCCCAGTCTTGTTATACGTAAGATTAAATACCAAATTGCTCAGCCACTTCTTAAACGACGGATTATCCTGAAACTGCTTAAAAAGTTCCATATTGTCAGCCATGATAGCAAAGATAACTTTCTGCAGAGCACGTTCGCTTTCCGTACGAGCTTCCTGCTCATCAGAGTTTTTCATAGCGTTTTGGTATTTTTCATCTTTAGACACCATCGCCGGAATCTCCAAAATCTGCCTGCGCACATTATCTTCGTCATGCCAGTTGATATTGCCAAACATATCATTAAAGTCACTAATAATCCGCGAAAGCTGATCCATCTCCGGTTCAATGATATGCCCGCCATTCCCCGTCGGTACAGGATCAATTACTGCGTCTTCATCTTTCAGCTTAATAGCAATAGCTTCTTGCGCCTCGTTGCGATAACTATCAAGATCTATTGCTGCAAGTATACCTTCAGATAAATCTTCAGCCTGAGGTGCCGGTAATTTCATAATCAGCAGATTGAGGAAAATAGAAAGCTTTTCCCATTCCACGTTACCATAAGGCAAAATCGCTCCCAAAAAGCCATACGTCCGCACAAAGGCTTTCGCCGCACTTTTGAACTTAATTTGGTCATCAAGTTCTAATTCTTTATATATGCAAACGCAAGGATCAATGATAGGGTCTAAACGGTCACGTTCTGCTCCGGAAATGAATAAATCTACCAACTTATTTACATCATCAACGCTATATACTTGGTAAGATTCCAGCAGAAAAAGCAAATCATAAAGCTTATTAGGGTCTGTTTCTCCGGAAAGTATCGTTGTGCGATAGTATCTGGAAAAGGCTTGCTCAATTATGCTCGTCTTATTCGCAAAATCGAGTACATATACTTCATCTTTACCAGGACAAGCACGGTTCAAGCGCGATAACGTCTGCACTGCGGCAATATCATATAAAGGCTTATCAACATACATTGTTTGCAGCAGTGGTTCGTCAAAACCTGTCTGGAACATATCTGCTACAACTAGAATCCGGTAAGGATCTTTTTTGAACTCCGTTGGTATTTTGGCATCTGGAAAGCCATTTAGATCTGCAGAAGTAAGCGCAGGTTCCTGCCCATTATATTTATGCTCGCCAGAAAAAGCCACTATCGCCTTATACGGGCTATGCCTTGCAGCAAGGTGCTTGTTTATAGCGTAATAATACTCAACACAACGGGCAATGCTTGCGGTAACAACCATCGCACGTGCTTTTCCGTTCAATTTTTTGCGAGCAATGACCTGTTCATGGAAATGTTCCACCATCATCGCTGCTTTTTTAGCGATTACGTCCGCATTGCCTTCGACAAAGGCACGCAGCTTCTTTTGCGCCCGCTTTTTATCAAACATAGGGTCATCTTCCACTTTTTTGGCAAGCTTATACCAACTGTCAATAGTGGTATAGTTTTTCAGAACGTCCAAAATAAAACCTTCCTGAATAGCCTGTTTCATCGTGTAGACATGGAAAGGCCTGTGCTTGATTTCACCATCTTCTTCGTATGGCGTGCCAAACAATTCTTCCGTTTTATTTTTCGGCGTGGCGGTAAAAGCAAAGTAGCTGGCATTTTTGACCAGCTTACGGCCTTCCATAATTGCGTTAATCTTGTCTTCGTTATCCAATTCGTCGTCAGAAGCAAGCCCTGAAAGTGCAAGATTCATGTTAGCAGAGTTGCGCCCGCTCTGTCCGGAATGAGCTTCATCAATAATAATAGCAAATTTATTACCCACATGCTGCTGCCCAATTTTTTGCGCGATATATGGGAACTTTTCTATTGTCGTGATGATAATGCGCTTGCCATCTCTGATAGCATCTTCCAGTTCACCTGAATGGCGTGCCCAGGTTACGGTGCTGCTAACCTGTACAAACTGCTTAATAGTATCCTTAATCTGCTTATCCAAAATTTTTCTGTCCGTAACCACAATAACAGAATCAATCAGCGGATGTCCGTCTTTTTCCAGACCGATAAGCTGGTGCGCCAGCCAGGCAATAGAGTTTGACTTACCTGAACCAGCACTGTGCTGAATTAGGTAACGCTTGCCTACGCCATTTTGCTGTACGTCTGCAAGCAGTTTTTCTACGCAGTCAAGCTGGTGATAGCGTGGCCAGATCTGTTTTACGGATTTTTTCTTAGTTTCAGGATCTACTTCCGTAATAACTTGCGCATAGTTTTCGATAATTCGCGCCAGCTTCCGTTTTGTCAAAATATCCTTCCACAGATAGTCCGTCATAAGGCCATTGGGATTCGGCGGATTACCTGCGCCATCGTTATAGCCTTTGTTAAAAGGCAAGAACCAGCTGTCTTTACCTGCAAGCTTAGTGCAGAACTGAATATTCATATCGTCCACAGCAAAATGCACCATGCAACGCTTAAACGAGAAGAGCAAATCGCGTGGGTCACGATCATCTTTATATTGGTCCACAGCGTTATCCGTCATCTGCCCGGTGAAATGATTTTTCAGTTCCATAGTGATAACAGGCAGTCCATTAATAAAAATACACAGATCAAGTGCAAGTTTTGAGGAATCCACTGAATAACGCAGCTGGCGCGTAACACTGAAAATGTTCTTGCCAAACAATTCTTTTGCTTTTTCATTGCCTTCCGTCGGCGTAAAGTAAAACATCACAAGGTCGGCAGGATAAACTTTCACACCATTTCTGAGCACATCAATTATGCCGCGCCTGGTAATTTCGCTGGAAAGGCGGTTTAAAAACTCACGCTTTTTCTGCTCACTTTTATTAGCGCCCAACCTTTCCATCTCTGCAGGCTGCGTATCGTTCAAAAAGCGGAACAGGCGCACTTCGTCCACAGCGTATTCTTTGTTGTAATCGTCGTTAGTACCTTTCTCGTAATAATTACACCCAGGCGTATTCAACCAGTTAACAATAATATCTTCCAAGCCCTTTTCTGTTTTATCTGTGAAAGCCATATTCACGCCTCCGTTTCTTCCGCAAGCTCCTCTGCAATTTCTTCTCCATCGCCAGCGTCAGCAACATCTTCAACGTGTTCATACGCAGGAATTGCGACATGGCGCACGTCGATTTTGCCGGTGACGACATCGGAGATGATGGTATTTTTT
>CAVBQX010000002.1:0-108118 GCA_963597755.1 Segatella copri | reverse complement strand
CCAGGAATAAACCTATATTATATACTATTATCTTTGGCTGACATGGCAGGTTTGTAACAGCCCACAAATTGCGAATAAGTGTAATCGGGATGCAGTGTAATTCTTTCATAACTGCCACCTGCTTGCAAAAGCTTTTTGCAATCTATCTTGAGAAGAAAGCTTTTACCAGTACCAGGAGCACCAAAAATTATCCTGTTACGGCTGTATGAAGATACGAATCGTTCTACCGTCGGTATCACTCTGTCCAAAAACTTCGAATACTCTATAAACCCACATGAACAAGAACCTCTTCCGTTGTTGAAATTAAACAACTTATATCCTTGTTCATTGAAAAGATTATTTGTATATATTTCTAAATCTTTTTTTGATTGAATATCAAATAACTCCTTCACTTCTAGTGGATTTGTAAATGTTTTGAACGCTTTTTTCATATTAGTAATATAAGCATTAATTGTATTAGTAGCAAAAGGAATTCCTTTAGATGATTTAGTTTCAGCTAACCATCTTCTAAACTCCTGCTCCTGTTGCTTTGAACTTTTCATGAGCACTATAGCACCTCACTGATTAATAGTCTTTATGAAATAAACTACACCTTTGTTATCAAAAAATAAAGTTAGTTAAAAACAAGACTCATATTGTGTATATTCTACACTCTTCCGTCTTATCCTGCCCTATATATTACAAAAGAGATAGACAATTTCCGTCTATCTCTGTAAAAAGCATCTATTAGCAATACGCATTTTTAGGAAAATCTATGATTAATCGCTGATTTTCCTAAAAATAGCATCTCACCCTTTTTTATCCCTCTAAATAAATTGCTGCATCCAGCTTTTCGCCAACGTAACCGATGATTACCGCCTGCGGCACTACCGCTTGCAGCTCATGCAGGCACGCCTGCGCTTCTGCCTCAGGAATAACTGCCAAAAGGCCGCCGCTCGTCTGAGGGTCATACAATATATCCTGCAGAGCACGCACCACGTTGCCAACAACCCGCACCTCTTTCTGTGCAAAATCGCGGTTACGGTAGGCTCCTGCAGGCACAAAGCCCATGTCAGCCATTTCATAGGCCTCTGCATGATATGGCACATCCTTAGCATTAATGTGCAGCGTCACCCCACTGCCCTGCGCCATCTCCAGGCTGTGCCCCAAAAGCGCAAAGCCTGTTACATCCGTGCAGGCATGCACACTGTAACGCACCAGTACATCGCGTGCATATTTATTAAGCGTGCTCATCTGTGCATAAAGCTTTGTGAGCAGCGCAGGCTCTACCAAATCTGCCTTAGCCGCCGTAGTCAAAATACCCACGCCCAATGGCTTAGTCAAAATAAGTACGTCACCAGACTTAGCACCACTATTGCGCCAGATTTTTTGCGGCTGGGCAAAGCCTGTCACCGCCAGACCGTAAATAGGCTCCGCGCCGTGAATAGTGTGTCCGCCTGTAATGATAGCGCCTGCCTCATAAGCCTTGCTGTAGCCACCACGCAAAATTTCCTGCACTACGTGCTTTTCCATCTTTTCAGGGATACACATGATGTTGAGCGCAAGCTTAGGCTCGCCGCCCATAGCATACACATCACTGATAGCATTAGTCGCCGCAATCTGTCCGTACATAAACGGATCATCCACAATCGGCGGAAAAAAATCCGTTGTCTGAATAATGGCCAGCTCGTCACTGACAGCATAGACACTGGCATCATCGCTCTTGTCATAGCCAACCAACAGCCTTGCATCGTAATGCGTTTCAAAGCCCTCTAAAAGCTGGCACAGCGTCCCTGCGCCCACCTTGGCACCACAGCCGGCGCAGCTCGCCAGCTTGGTCAGCTTAACCTCGTTTTCCATGCACATCACCTTCCGACAACCATCAATATAGCAGCATACAGCAACGCCTTATTCTATCTGCTAATTACTAGTATAAATAACCTTATAGCCATCCTCCTGACGCACCAGCTGCTCCAGCTCGGGCGTAAGCAGCTGCTCCAGCGCAGGCAAAATGTCTGCCACAAAATATACGCAAGTGCCACAGCTGCTGCTGAGAGTGCGGGGCACTGGCCGCAGCTGCGTCTGCCAGCCGCGCGCCTCGCAGGCACGCGCAAAGCGTACAGCGCCAAAATGCGAATAAAAGGTTGCAATATATTGGCTCATTTGCTCAGGTGCAACGTAAATTCGCCGTCACACTCTGTAACCGCCACCTTGTAGCCCTGATGCTCTGCATAGCGGGTAACATTTTCCTTGGATGTATTATTATCCACGATAACCTCATAGGAAGCCGCACCATCAGTCATAGCCTGACGCGTCAAAATTACCGGCTCAGGACAGGATAAACCACGTGCATCAATAACCTGCATTCTTTTCACCTTACTTTCTATACGTATTAAAATAAGCAATGGCCGTTACCACTATGATACCAATAACAACAGCCACCTGTCCATTTAAGGTGGGCCCGTTACCACTGGAGGCCAGGCCAAAGTTGTGTGCAAAAGCAGCACCCACCAGCAGGCCGATGATAGTAACAGCACTGTCGGAATTACCCTCGCCTGCCAGCACCAGCTGACGCATGGGGCAGCCACCTAAAAGCACACAGGCAAAGCCTGCAAGGAAAAGGCCCAAAATGTTCCACAGCGCATCAGTGTGGGCAATAGGCTGCGCCGCAAAGCCCAGCTTAAAGAACGGTGTGCCGGTTACCGCGCCCAAAACCAAGTTGCTGGCAGCAGCAGCAATCACTACAGCTGCAAAGCCCAGCAGCATCTTGCTTTCTTTGAACAGGATAAAATCACGGATGCCTGCAATCATGCAAAAGCGTGTACGCT
This sequence comes from Segatella copri, assembly GCA_963597755.1. GTDB lineage: Bacteria > Bacillota > Negativicutes > Acidaminococcales > Acidaminococcaceae > Phascolarctobacterium_A. The sequence goes on along the minus strand of CAVBQX010000002.1, from coordinate 105,311 downwards.
GAGTCAAATAGCCTACACCCAGGCCTGCAGCCAGGCTGATAGCAACAGCTGCGTGCTTAGCGCCGGGACCGCCGCCTGCCTTAGTAAAGTGGATAAACGCAGGAGCCAAAGCCAGCAACACCAGTAAGGTAACAGCTATCGCAGGCAGCAGGCTGCCCTCCATAGCAGTCATCTTATAGGTACGCTTAAGGCTATAGCCGCGATTTAAGAAGAAAATGCCTGCGTAGATGCCGCCGGCAAAGCCAACAAGGCCAACTAAAGCATTTAAATCACCACCTGCCAGGCGCAGCAGCATACGGAAGGGACAGCCCAAAAACATCAGGCAGCCAATCATAGCAAAAAAGCCCAGCACAAAGCGTGTCAGCGGCGAGCTGCCACCCTTAGGCGCAAATTCCTTGTGCATATAGGCAGCACCCATAGCTCCTAAAACCAAGCCGCTGATTTCAGGACGGATGTACTGCACTGCCTTAGCCGCATGCAGACCCAAGCCGCCTGCGGTATCACGCAAAAAGCAGGCTATACAAAAACCCATATTGGCAGGATTACCAAAATAAACCAGCAACGAGGCGATTATACCAACCACCGCACCAGTTGTAATTATTACTGTTTTTTCACTTCGCATCAAAAATAGCCTCCCATATTAATTTATCAGCAAAAGTATATCACAGCCAAGAGTATTACTCCAATAACATTTATAGATAAAGCAGATGAATTTATTACTATAATTAATAAATTATGATAATAACAGTAGAATTAGATATAATCCACCAACGTAATCACAAAAACAGACTATTTGCAGAAAAAATTTCTAACTTTATGCTTGACATCTACAGAAAAAGTCTTATAATAATAACATCTAATGACGTTAGTAATATGGAGGAGTATTTATGAGATATAACGAAGCTGCCTTAGAGCTTGTAGAAAGCATGAAGATAATTTTTCTTGGTCCCATCAAAAATGCTGCCGAGCTGTTGAAGGGTGAAATACCCGTGCTCTGCCACATTTCCGAAAAGCAGGAAATCACCCCGACAGAGCTGGCCCGCAAGTTTTCGCTGACTACAGCAAGAATTGCAACCATCCTCAACCATCTGGAGGATAAGAGCCTCATCGTCCGCATTCACGACAACCAGGACCGCCGCAAGGTGTATATCCACCCCACCAAAGCAGGTCTGGAGCTGGCCAATATCAAAATGGCTGAGCTGCACAACCAGCTGAGCGAGCTTTTGCAGGCACTGGGAGAAGAGGACGCCAAGGAATACCTGCGCCTGACCCAAAAGGTAGCCGACCATTTAAAGAAGCACTAAATGCGTGCTGCGGTCTTGTCCCGCTATGATCACAGCCGCTTTCGCTTCATCACTAATCCGCTTTAGGGCGGATTATCTTTTACACATTTTGCTAACGTCATTAACATATAGTAGTGTTTATTATAAATCTCGTTATGCAACCCTATGATAAAGGAGAATTGTTCACTATGAAACTAAACAGCCAGCCAAAAAAAGTCCTAGCAGTCTTCATCGGTCTGCTCATCGCTTCCGGACTACTTTTACTCTACAAGGGCTTTGACCCCGTCGCACAGGCCAAGATACGCAAGGACGGAATCCTCACGGCCGAGCAGGTTAAGGTTGCCTTTGATTCCGTAGGCGGCCGTCTTATCCGCGAAGCAGTCAAGGAAGGGGACCATGTCAAAAAAGGTGATGTATTGATGGTTATTGATGCCACCGATACTGATCTGTCTATCGAAAAAACCGAAGCACAGATTGCCCAATTAGACGCGCAAATTGCCGCCCAAAGCCAAAGCATTGACATCGGCTTTGCCCAGGCAGATACCAGTGAGGTACAGACCTTCCGCCAGATTGATATGCAAAAAGCAGCCATCGATTCGGCCAATTCCACCTATGCCACCAAGCTGGCCGATTTTAACCGTATGGAAAAGCTTGAGCGCGACGGTGCCATTTCACACAAGGAGCTTGATGCCTACCGCAACGCTATGGAGGTTGCCCGTGCTGATGTAAATTCTGCTGTCAACGGCCTCAACCAATTATTGGGCGGCGCCTATGACACCGGCGATACCGACAGCCTTGTGCTGCCTGCCATCCAAAACCAGCGCGCCGAGGTAGCCAACCAAAAGAATACCCTCGCCAGCTTGAAGCAGCAAAAGAAGCAATTAGAGGTTACGCTTAAGGAACTGCAGGTGGACAAAGGCCGCCTGGTGCTGCGTGCTCCCGAGGATGGCAAAATTTTAAAGGTCATCGCCAAGGAAGGCGAAATGATCACTGCCAATTCGCCTGTTATTCTTTTAGAAAGCAACCGCACTTATTATGATATCTACGTACCCGAAGATGATTTGGGCACCCTCAAGGAGGGCAGCAAGGTAGAAGGCACCACCATTGCCGGCAAAATCAAGGTGCCTGGTACTGTAAGGCTGGTTGCCCGCGCTGACGGCTTTGCCGATTATAAAATGTCGCGTGAAAAAAGCTCCGCTGATATCACCAGCTTTCAGGTGCGCATCTACACCACCCATGTAGACAACGTCATCCCCGGTATGACCATCGAGGTGCATCATGATCAATTCGCTAAAGAATGAGATAAAATATCTTTTTTCCGGCCTGGGCATGCCCTATGAAAAGGTGTGCCTGATAGTCGCCATCTTCGTCACCATCTTCTTCACCCTCTATCTTGGTAACAACATCACCCGTGATGCGGCTGTAGCTGTCATCGATCTTGACCATTCGCGCTACAGCCAAGAGCTTGTTGCTAAAATCGACTCTTCCCCCAATATGCGCGTTACTTCCGTGGTTTATACCACACAGGAGCCAAAAAAATTTTTAGCTCAGGACAAAAACTTTGCCGTTATCGTATTACCTAAGGATTTGGAGCGTAACCATTATTCCGGTCAGGCTGCTTCTATCGGTCTGTTTGCCGACAACAGCAACACTGCGCTTGACGGCAACATCCGTTCCGCTCTTAATAACCTGGTGGCACTGGAAAACTCCAATATCACAGTTTCCAGCGGCAGCTCCGGCAGTGGTATGGTGCTCAACGAGCGCCTGCTCTTTAACCCTGCAAGCTCTGCCTGCAACAGTACAGTCCAAGGATTTCTCTTTATGTTTTCGTCCATGTTCTTCACCCTGGCGACCATAGGCATGGTACCTCGCCTGCGTGAAACAGGTGAATGGGGGGGTATCTTAAAAAGTGGCAATCCCATGGTGCTGGCAATACGCCTTCTTCCCTACATGGGCTGCCTTTTAGTGGCTCTTTTTGTAGGTATGGCAGTGCTGCGCCTGTTTGGTGACATGGTATTTGCAGGTACGATTTGGGAATTTGTAATCACACAGCTTTTTTACCTGCCTGCGCTAGGCCTTTTGTCCCTGCTCTTTGGCTGGGGTGCAGCTAACCCGGGGGTAGCAGGCGGACGTATGGTGTTTTTGATTCCTGGCGGCTTTGTCTTCGGTGGTGCCACACTTCCTATTTCGCTATATCCCTCGTGGGTAATATTTTCTACACACTTTTTCCCGCTAACATGGGAATTCAATTTTACCCGCGATATTATCATCCGCGGCTCACATTTATGGGAAATACCTGACATTATAGGTGGCTTCTTTATCTACCTGGGTATCATCATTGCCGTCTTTTGTTATCGCTTTTATAAAGAGGCCTCAGCACTGGAGGAGCAGGAGCTGCATGTTTCCAGTCTGAATGCTGAATGGGAGAAATAAATGATGAAAGCAAAAAAATTAAATAACATTCTCGTTCCTGTGGATGGATCCAAGGAATCCATCTGCGCCTGCAAATGGGCCTGCACTGTAGCGCAAGGCACAGGAGCAACCATAACGCTTTTACACGTTGTGGATCTTAACCTCAAAATGACATCCTTTGACCGGGTTTCTATGAGCGGCTATGTTCCGGAGAGCATCAAAAAGCAGGGGGAAGACCTGCTTGCCGCCTACCGCAGCCATATGCCCCAGGAGCTGCCAATAAAGCAGGTTCTGCAGGCCGGCTCGCCACACCAGACCATCGTAGCTGTCGCTGAAGAGCTGCAGCCAGACTGGATTATTATGGGCAGCCGCGGTGCCAGCAATCTAAAAGAAATCGTTATGGGCTCTGTCAGCCAATATGTATTGCACCACGTAAGCTGTCCTGTAATGATTGTCAAGGACAACGATAAGAATATCTGATATTTGCCCTCCTGCCTCCATTGATGATACAATGAAGCAGGAGGGATTTTTATGCGCCAGATTTATCTTGATAACGCCAGCACCTCCTTTCCTAAGCCTAAGGCAGTTGCTGACGCTGTTTATAAATATATGACCGAGGGCGGAGCCAACCTCGGACGTGGCAGCTACGCCAGCGCCATCGCTGCCGCCGAAGCTGTCTTTGACGTGCGCTGTGACCTGTGCGCGCTTTTTGGTGTCCAAGATGCCCAAAATGTAGTTTTTACCAAGAATATCACCGAAGCCTTAAATCTCATTATCAAGGGACTGCTGCATCCCGGCGATCATGTACTGGTATCATCATTAGAGCACAATGCCGTCATGCGCCCGTTGCAGCAGATAGGCGAAGAGCTCACTGCCAGAACACCTGCGCACGCCATCAGCTTCAGCCGTATCCCGGCTGATAGCGAAGGGAACATGCAGCTGGAGCTGCTGCCAAAGCTTGTGCGTCCCAACACCCGTGCCATCATCTGCACACACGCCAGTAATGTCTGTGGCACCTTGCAGCCACTTGCAGAGCTGGGACGTTTTTGCCGCAATTATGGTCTTTGGTTTATTGTCGATACAGCACAAACCGCCGGCAGTATTGCCATAGATATGCAGAAGCTTGAAATTGACGCACTGGCATTCACGGGACACAAGGGACTATTGGGGCCACAGGGCATTGGTGGCTGCATATTAAGTGATAAAATTACCCACTGCCTCACACCGCTGATTGTTGGCGGCACAGGCAGCGCCAGCCACAGTGAACAGCAGCCGGACTTTTTACCTGATAAGTTTGAAGCAGGCACGTTCAACATCCCCGGCATTATAGGATTAGGCGCAGCTCTGCGCTGGCTGCAGCAGCAAAGCATAGAAAAATTGCATACACACGAGCTGGCGCTGACACAGCAGCTTTTGCAGGGATTGCAGCTATTAGAGACCAGGCAGCTTCTGCGCATAATCGGCCACAGGGACTGCAAGGACCGCACCAGCGTAGTTTCTATCAGCACGCATCGCCTGGATATCGCCGCCCTTGCGTATGCCTTAAGTGAAAATTACGGTATCGCTACGCGCGTAGGCCTGCACTGCGCTCCCCACGCCCACAAGGTATTGGGAACCTACCCCACAGGCACGCTGCGGTTTTCCCTTGGCTGGAGCAACACCTCACAGGATATAGAAAGCGCGCTGCAGGCATTAGAGGAGGTGCTGACACATGGAATTTAAGCAGCTGCAAAGCTTTGTCGCCGTAGTGCAGGAGGGTAGCTTTACCCAGGCTGCAGCCAAGCTGTTCATATCCCAGCCCACCATCAGCCTGCATATCAGCCAGCTGGAGGCTGAGCTTAACACCAGATTGATTTTACGTACCACCAAAAGCATCCGTGTCACCGCCAAAGGTCACGAGCTTTACGGCTACGCTATAAATATATTGGAATTAAAAAAGCGTATGCTGCAGGCCTGCTCTATAGAAAATCAGCGCATCATCCATTTGGGTACCTCAACCATTCCTTCAGCCTATATTCTGCCACAGCTGCTACCGCAGTTCGGCAGCCTGCACAACGATATCTACTTTGTTATCCATCAAAGCGACAGCCAGGGAATCATCGATGGTCTGCACAGCGGTCTTTTTAACCTTGGCTTTATCGGTATGCCTACAAATGATGACGACCTCATCTGCCAGCCTTTTTGCCAGGACCATATGATTATAATTACACCAGTTAATGAGCATTTTCTCTCGCTCAAGGCTAATAATGCCTCTGCCATATCACTACTCGAACAGGAGCCGCTCATTCTGCGTGAAAACGGCAGCGGCAGTCAAAAAATTGCTGATAAATTCTTAGCAGACAGTAGTCTGGATACAGGCAAATTACATATCGTTGCCCGCGTCAACGACCAGGAGGCTATCAAAAACCTCGTCGCAGGAGGACTAGGTATTTCTATTATTTCGGCATTGGCAGCTGCAAACTTTATCCAAGAAAAACGTCTGCTGGCTTTTTCGCTGCCACAAAGGCTATCCGAGCGTAGCCTGTATATGGTTTACCGCAAAAACTATATTCTTCCCACATATGTACAGGATTTTCTCAAATTCATTATGCATAACGCTAAACAGTAAACTAAAAGCAGGTACGTCCACATATCAGACATACCTGCTTTAAATTTTACTATTTACTTTACCAAGGTCACCGGTACCTTGGCGTTTTCTACAACAACCTGACTGACGCTGCTGCGAAGCAGGCCCTCTATCGCACCCATCCCCCTGCAGCCTAGCACAATCCCATCGCAGCCCTGCTCATCTGCAATGCGTAGAATGCTTTCCGGCACATCGCTATCATTCTCCAACAAATAAGTGCAGTCTACATTCTTACCACTCAGAATTGCATGTGCTGCATCCAGCACCTCGTCACCAATCTGTGCATATAGGCAGTCGCCATCCATTTCTATGACAGGCTGTCTGGTTTTGCCTGAAGTTACCGTCATTATCACCAGCGCGCCATGAGTGTAACTCACCAGCTCACAGGCGTACTCCAATGCTCTCCATGAATGATCCGTACCATCAATTGGCACCAAAATACGGCGCAACATTTTATTTTACAATCAGGACAGGAACTGTTGCATATTGCGAAACCTTGGAGCTTACGCTACCCAGGAAGAATTCCGCAATACCGGAAAGGCCGCGGCTGCCAATTACAATGGCGTCTACATCAGTCTTTTTAGCAATAGCAATAATACGCTCAGACGGATGGCCAACCTCCAAAGTAAATTTGGTTTCACCCTCATAGCCTGCCAGACGCTCCTGTGCCATTTCCAAAACCTTGTCACCAATTTTTTCCAGCTCGCTGTTGCCTTGGCTTACAGTTGCATGATCTAGAGGTACTGCCAGCAAAGCAGCATTATTATACGGTTGGATAACATTGATAACATGCAGTTCACTACCAAACTTTTTACCCAGCTCTACAGCAGTATTCAGTGCTCTCCAAGAGCCTTCACTGCCATCAACAGGAATAAGAATTTTTTTAAACATAACAACGCACCTCCACAACAATGCACTAACTTCTAATTATCATATACAGAAGACGCCCATCCTCTTAATCTGTATATTCTACCTTACGAAAAAAAATCCTGCCTAAATCATTTAGCAGCACGATTTTTTCTTTTTTCATGAATACGGGCAGATTTTTTGCTGAACTTTTTAGATTCTTCTGCCAGCCTTGCCAGCTCTGAGGGTGTTTTTTCTGTCCCCTCAGCAAAGCTTTCACCCTTAACAAACCTAAAATACAACGCTATACCGGCAATCAAAAGCAGCGGGACACTGCCAACAATGTAACGATAGCCCTGCGGCGCAGCCATAGTGATAAAATCGTAAATTACGATGCACGCGGGCACCAGGATGACCTGTCCCAACCGGGCAGCAAAGCCTTCCTTGCCCATGAAGCGCACTACCATACCATAGGCCAAAAAAGCCACAGCAAACGAAACAAACGACATAAATACTAAAAACGCGAAAAACTCAAAGTTCATCTAAAGAGCACCTTCCTTATTACTTCTGTCCGCAGGCGCGCTGACCAATTATACGTGCCACCCAAACGCCGCTGGCACTAGCCTGCGACAGACCACGTGTGATGCCGGCACCATCGCCTACAGCGAACATATTCGGCACCTTGGTTTCAAGATTATTGTCCAGCTCCAAGCGTGCACTGTAAAACTTAACCTCTACACCATAAAGCAGCGTATCAGCATTGGCCATACCGGGGGCAATCTTATCCAAGGCGTAAATCATTTCAATAATATCATCCAATTGACGTTTAGGCAAGACCAAACTTAAATCACCGGGCGTTGCGCTGAGTGTCGGTTTGGTAAAGCTTTTAAGCATACGTTTCTCGTCCGTGCGGCGTCCCTTCACTAAATCGCCGAAGCGCTGCACCAAAACACCACCGCCCAGCATGTTAGAGAACGAAGCAATACGCTTGCCATATTGCAGCGGCTCATGGAATGGTTCGGTAAACTTGCTGCTTACAAGCAGGGCAAAGTTTGTATTTTTGCTATGCAGCTTAGGGTCGCGGAAGCTATGTCCGTTCACAGTAATAATACCATCAGTATTTTCAGCTACAACATAACCATAGGGATTCATGCAGAAGGTACGCACAACATCATTATATAGTGCGGTACGATATAAAATCTTGGCCTCATATACCTCGTCGGTAATGTGTTTAAAAATCTCCGCAGGCACCTCCACGCGCACGCCGATATCCACCTGGTTATTGATAAATTTCAGACACATCTTGCCGCATTGCTCAGTATACCATTCAGCACCGGCACGGCCCGGTGCAGCAATCAGATATTTGCTGCGCACCTCGTCTCCCTTGCTTAGCTCCAGTACAAACGTACCATCCTCCTCACGGCAGATTTCATCAACAGCAGTGTTACAATGAATTTCAATCTTGTCCTGCAAAAACTTATAAATATTTTCCATGATAACCAGGTTATTTTCGGTTCCCAGATGGCGCACCTTAGCGTTCAAGAGATGCAAGTCATATTTGAGTGCCTGCATACCAATTTTGCTGTTTTTGGTAGTAAAATATTCACCAGGCGCACCATGGCGGCAGTTAAGCTCATCAACATAGTCAATAAGATTGATAACCGTTTCCTCCGGCAGATAGTCACTCAGCCAGCCACCAAATTCCGTGGTAAAATTATACTTACCATCAGAAAACGCACCCGCGCCGCCAAAGCCGCGCATAATGCTGCAGGGCTTGCAATTAATGCAATGGTCTACTTTTTTTGCTGCCAAAGGGCAAAAGCGTTTATCAATATCATTACCGGCTTCCAGCATAATCACCTTAAGCTTTGGATATTTCATCACAAATTCGTAGGCCGCAAAAATCGCTGCCGGCCCGCCACCAATAATCGCTACATCATACATATTTTCTCCTCCTAATCCCTATTCCAGCAAAAAACCGCAGCTCAGCCTGTGGGCCGCGGTTTAGGACTTAATTAGCTTACTGCTGTTGGTTTTGCTGCTTCAGCCCGTACTCCGAGTTGGCATTGTCAATATTTTTATAACCCTTATAACCCTCATTACGCATAAAGTCCGTAACAAGATAGCTTGCCTCGCCCTTAACAACCAAGGCATGGGTAGCATTCTTTTCCAGATAGGGTAAAATTTTGGCAATATTTTCTTCCTTATCCACCAGCTCCACTACGACAGGAAAATTAGCGTTACCACTGATGAACGTGCTCACCGCACGCCCTACACCGCGCACCTGCGTAGCATAGCCTTCGATACCTTTTATAACTGTTCCGCCCGCCAGGCCCAATCTGCGTGCTTCACGCAAAATTGCCTTGTACAGCGGCACATCGTCCAGCATGACATCCTCACCCGTATAAATTTTCAAAAATGTTGTATTTTTAAATTCGATAGCCATACATGTCACCTCCAGGGAATCTATTTATTATCTATATTACTTCCCTTCTTATATTTATTAATTCGCTATCGATGTAAGCAATTCCTGCCTAGGAAGAAAAATCCAAGGTAAAAAGTGTAACAAAACACAAGATTCTTCTTGTCATATGCTATAGAATATTTTATTATATAATCAGCTTGTCCCATTAAAAGCTAACTAAAAAGTTATCGAAAGAAGGTATAAATATGTCCAACCTTATTCCCGGTCTCACAGGCAGTGCCAGCGTAGCTGCCAGCACTGCCAACAGCGCCGCCACCATGAAGAGCGGTTCGCTCGCCGTTTTTGCCACTCCTGCAATGTGCGCCCTTATGGAGGAGGCTGCCTGTGCTGCCGTCAACGCACAGCTTGAAGCAGGAAGCGGCACTGTCGGTATCAGCCTGAATATTACCCATGACCGTGCCACCAAGCTAGGTGACACTGTAACTGCCACCGCCACGCTCACTGCTGTGGACGGACGCAAGCTGACCTTTGAGGTGCAAGCCAAAGATAGCAAGGGCGTTATCGGCAAGGGTTCGCATGAACGCTTTGTCATCAACAACGAAAAATTTATGACTAAGGTTAATAAATAATCGGTTCTTTGTTAAGCTGCCGCTGCTTACGGCAGCTTTTTTGCGCAACAAAAAACCGTTCCTCTCACGAAGAACGGCTTCAAATTCGTGGTGATCCACCCGAGACTCGAACTCGGGACACCCTGATTAAAAGTCAGGTGCTCTACCAACTGAGCTAGTGGATCATTGGCTGGGGCGGCTGGACTCGAACCAACGCATGCGGGAGTCAAAGTCCCGTGCCTTACCGACTTGGCTACGCCCCAAGCATAAAATGTGGTTATCAGATTAACCTATCTGATAAAGGTGGGGTGACTGGTGGGAGTCGAACCCACGCGTAACGGAGCCACAATCCGCCGTGTTAACCACTTCACCACAGCCACCAAATTGTTTCCAAACTGAATAGCTTGGCGACGAATAGTATTATACTATATATTAAGTTGTAAGTCAAGTACGAAAATCACTTTTTCGTAAAGATATCAACACTTTTTATGCTTTCAGCGGCTGGCAATAACCTCAATCTCCACATGCGCTCCCTTAGGCAGGGCTGCAACCTGTACAAAGGAACGTGCAGGCGGATTAGCTGTAAAGGCTTTTGCATATACGCCGTTGATAGCGCCAAAATTTTTAATATCATCGGCATAGACGGTGGTCTTTACAACGTTGCTAAAGCTGAAGCCTGCTGCCGTCAAAATTGCGTTAATATTATCCAAAACCTGCTGAGTTTCTGCCTCAATAGAGCTTTGCACCATCTCGCCGGTTGCAGGGTTGATAGCAATCTGGCCAGAGGCAAATAAAGTAGAGCCTGCTAAAATTGCCTGGGAATATGGGCCCAAGGCCGCGGGAGCATTATTTGTTGCAATAACTTCCATGATAAAATCTCCTTTTACTTATTTGTATTTTGGGCAAAATATTTAACTGCCCATTCTATAGCCGTAGGCGTAGCGGCCATACCGCCGCCTGCAGTTTCCTTCAAAGCGCAGGGAAGCGCGTCCCCTACACTCTTCATAGCATCAATGGCTTCATCTGCATTGATAAAGCTTGTAATTCCCGCCAGCGCCAGCTCTGCTGCCAAAAGCGCCTGCAAGGCGCAGGCACCGTTACGCTTTATACAGGGAACCTCGACAAGACCGGCAACAGGATCGCAAACCAAGCCTAATACATTTTTAAAGACAATAGCTACGGCCGTTCCCACCTGCTGCGGTGTGCCACCAAGCATAGTTACCGCCGCGCCGGCCGCCATAGCTGCCGCACTGCCACATTCTGCCTGACAACCGCCGGTCGCACCCGCAAGCGAAGCACGCTCAGCAATGACCATGCCAATGCTGCCAGCAACCACCATGCCGCGCTGCAGGACATTATCACTCAGGCAGCAGTGCTTTTTGAGTGCGAAGAAAACTCCCGGGAGCACACCGCTGGCACCTGCTGTAGGAGCAGCCACAATACGTCCCATAGCCGCGTTACATTCGCCCACAGCCGTAGCATAAATAACAGCATCACGCGCCTTATCGCCCAAAAGGCTGATATAGTTGCCTGCGCCAACCGCATCAGCCAGCTTTTTAGCATCACCGCCGGTCAAGCCGCTGTGCGAACGCCTGCCCGTAAGTCCAAACTCTACAGATTTTTCCATAACGTCAAGCATGTCCTGCATTTTAGCCAGCAAATCCTCCTGGCTGCATTCCAGCTCACGCATATTATAGTCGATTAAAAAATCATCCAAGGACTGCTGCCAGTTAGCAGCCTCCTCTATCCAGCTGTTTAACGAAAGCATTTCCTTTTTCATGCTGCCTACCTCACAAAACACTGGCGATAAAACGCACAGATTCTATCTGCTGCAGCGCACCGATAAGATTGATAATCTCATCCGGAACTGCCTCGTCACATTCAATAACCATAGAAGCCATACCGCCCTTATCACTGCGGAACAGACGCATGGTAGCAATATTCACACCGGCATTAGCCAACGTGCTCGTCACCAAAGCAATAACGCCGCGGGTATCGATATGCACAGTAAGGATTGCCGGCAAGCGTCCCGTAAGCTCCACGGGGAAGCCGTCAATTTCGGTCACCTGCACCTGACCGCCACCTATGGATGAACCCACAATATCGCAACGGGCGCCATTTGCAGCCGTCAGCTTAAAGAATACTGTATTAGGATGAGCCTTATTGCCCAGGTCAATTTTGCTATAGCTGTATTCCAAGCCGCTTTCCTTAGCATAAGTGCTGGCATTAGGTATGCGCTCATCATCAGGCAGCCAGCCCATCAGTCCTGCCAGAAGCGCCATGTCCGTGCCATGTCCCTTGTAGGTTTCAGCAAAGGAGCCATGCAGGTAAATTTCAGCCTTAACAGGTCTTGCGCCCAAAATGCTGGCAGCCAAAAGGCCCAAGCGTACAGCCCCGGCCGTATGCGAGCTGGACGGACCAATCATCACCGGACCGATAATATCCAAAATACTCATAGCGCACCTCTATTCATCGCTAGCCAAAGAGCGGTGTGCCAAGCCGACGCACATCTCATTGAGGTTGAGCACGCCCACACCCATATAAATAGCCACGCAAAGATGCTCCCCGGCTCGTGCCAGACCAATCTTGCCACCAACATTAAAGCCAAAGGCCTTCACCTTCACCTGCTCCAGCGCCTCATGTGCCGCACCTGCTACAGCACCTGCACCCACATGTGTTTCTGTAACCAATCCCTGCCTTTGTGCTGCCACAACGGCGCGCTCGATAATTTTCACAATTGAAGGAAGAAACTCTCCGCCAAAATCTACAGCAGTGGAGCGGATGCCATGCTCCGAGAGGCGCTCCTTAACCTTGTTTTCTTCAACACGGCTGGCTGTAAGCGCGATGCGCAGCGCCGCACGCCCCACCTCTATGCTGTTGAGGCAGTTTTTACCACATTCATGCATAAAATAGTCACTCCCCTCAAACAAGTCAAATTATTTTAGTCCTCTTCAGGAATTTCTATAACGTCTTTAATCTTGTTTTTATCAAAAAGATATACCAAAATAAAGGTAATAATGCAGATAGGCCATTCAAAATAAATAACCTCGTTTGCAAACATCGGCTTGATGCCTTCAAGCGGACTGCCAGGCATAAACCAAAGCGCAATGCCGATAAGGCTCACCAGCGTAGTCCAAAAGGCAGCACTGCGACGGCACAGACCAGGTGCGAACATCGTAAAGAAGAAAACGCAGGTCAGGCCACAGGTCATAGAAAGACCGGCAATCATTGTCTTAACGATACCTGCTGCGTTGAAGGCAAACCACAAGGTCACCAAACCAACAACAAAGACAGAAAGACGGTTGATGATAACGAATTTATCCTCTGCAATCTTAGGATTAATGAAGCGTTTGTAAATATCATTGCTAAAGAGCGTTGCCGCACCCAGCAAAATGGTGCAGGCGGTGGATACATCCGCAGCCCAAAGCGCAGCCAGTGTTACACCGCCGGCAAGCGGATCCAATGTCATAACAACTTTAGGCATAGCAAGTGCGGCCTGCGCCAAGGGCATTTCGGGATACATAGCCTTGCACACAATACCAAGCACAGCACAGATAAAGCCAACCGGGAAAATCATCAAACCTGCCAGAATATAGCCGTTACGTGCAGCCTTGGCGTTTTTAGCGCCGCAGGCAATCTGCACGGGACCCTGCGCGGTAATAGTTTGGGTGATCATAACGATAATCCAGCCAAGGATAGTAGCAAAGGCCAGGCCGCCGACGGGACTGCCCATCATCTCAGCCTGCGGCACCTTGCTCAGCACTGCGTCCCAGCCGCCAACGTTGGCTACAGACTGAACAGCGGAATAAATAATGCCGATATAAATCAAAGTAACGCTGACGATGTTAGCCAAGCCGCTGGACCACAAGCCGCCAATAAGCGTAATGCCGATGAAGACAACTGCGCTCATAATCATGCCGCCCTTAAAGGAGAAGAACTGCGGCAAAAGCGACGATAAAATCGCACCGCCTGCCATGTACTGCAAAGCAGTGATAACGCACATGATAATTACCAGGCCGATTGCAGCGATCGCACGGCCTTTGGTGTCGTAGTAGTACTCAAAAAATTCAGGGATAGTGGATACCTTCATCGAACGCAGCTTGCCCGCTGCCAAAAGACCCATAACAATAGCGCCGATAGACCAGGCGCCATTGTACCAGCCGGCAGCCATACCAACGCTAAACGCGCGCTGTGCCACGCCTACGGTAGAAGCAGCACCAACTGCCAAACCGGTTACATTTACTGCCACAAGAATTGTTCCCAGCTTGCGGCCTGCAAGCAAAAAGGCTGTAGAACCGCTGTCTGCCCTGTGCTTTGCCCAGAGGCTGATGCCAAAGAGCAATGCAATGTACACCACAACAATAACCAACTGAATAGACATAAAAAAATACACTACCTTTCTTCCATGCTGCCATAGCACGTTAATACTGCTATGCTGTAAGACTATTAACCATACTACCATCCTACAACGCACAATAATTTGTGTAATATTATACCAACTTTTACGTTTAATTAAAAGCTTATAGGATAAATTTTCTCCCACACCAGCTCTAGCGTTATAAATTTTACACAAATTTTCTTTCTCGTGCGCTTCCGAAAAAGGATTTTATTTATTTTTGTCGAATTGCATAATGTATGTTGTAATGCATTGGAGGAAGTAATATGTACACCTATAATACCAGCGGGGTCTGCTCCCGCCAGATTCATTTTGATATAATTGACGGCAAGCTGCACAATGTACGTTTTGATGGCGGCTGCCCCGGCAACCTGGCTGCTATCTGCACTCTCATCGAAGGCAAGGATGCCAAAGAGATTGCCACACTTTTAGCTGGCAACAAATGCGGCAACCGTCCCACCAGCTGTGCTGATCAACTGTCCAAGGCCATTTTGGAGCACCTGTAAGACAGCTTTTTAGGATTTTATACTTTAGAAGCAACTTGCTTACATAAACATTACATTATAATATAGAAGGTACGTTTTACGTACCTTTATCAAGGAAGGAGGACATTATGTACAAAATAACCAAAAGCACCGACACCGGACTAGATGAGCTGGAGCTTGCCCGTCTGGAAAAAGGCTACTGGCTGGACATAGTGGCTCCTTCTGTAGAAGAGCTTAAGGAAATTGCAGCAGCTACTAAAATCCAGATGGATTTTTTGAGCGCTGCACTGGATGAAGAAGAAAAATCACGTATCGAGGTCGAAGACGATCAAATTTTGATTTTGGTGGACATCCCGTTTTTACGCAGTAACAAGGATTACGACACTCTGCCTTTAGGCATCATTGTCACCGAAATGGGTATTGCCACTATCTGCCTGGAGCCCAACGCAGTTACGGCAGATTTTGGTGCCCACAACAGCAAAATGTTCAGCACCTTCAAAAAAACACGCTTTCTTTTCCAAATCCTGTATAAGTCTGCCACTCTCTATCTAAAATATATCCGTATCATCATCCGCCGTACAGATGAACTGGAAATACATCTGCGCCAGTCTATGGAAAATAACGAGTTATTTAACCTGTTGGATTTGCAAAAATCCCTCACCTACTTTTCCACGTCACTGCGCAGCAATTCCATCGTGCTCGAAAGGCTGCTGCGTCTGCGCAACGCCACGCAGTCCCAGCATCTAGTCAAGGTATACGAAGAGGATGAGGATTTGCTGGATGACGTTATCATCGAATACAAGCAGGCAGTAGAAATGGTAGAGATGTACAGCCACATTCTTAACAGCATGATGGAGGTTTTTGCCAGCATCATCAGCAACAACCTCAACCTAGTCATGAAGTTTTTGGCTTCTGTTACCATCATCCTTGCTATTCCCACGCTCATCAGTGGTCTGTGGGGCATGAACGTACCTGTGCCCTTTGCCGAAAACCCCTACGGCTTTGCCTTTGTCATTATGCTGGCGGCCTGTATCGCCTTCGGTACTGCCTTCCTGCTGTGGAAAAAGCGGATGTTTTAGTTTATGTAAATTGAGGTTTTGCTAATGTCCAAGGTTACAAAAGAAAAGCTGCTCGCCGGCTATATTTTTGGCGACAACGACAACGAAGAATATATTTATCTGCCCGGCGGTGAGGTAGGCAGCGAGGCTCCGCTGTGCGTTTTGGAACGCAGCAGCTCGCGTGAGGATTTGACGCTGGAGGAAGCGGCACATATGGTGCATCGTTTGGCACTGCGTCCCTGCTCTCATCCCATATGGGGCAGACGTTCATACTGATTTCACCAGAAGGCTGTGAGGTAATCGCAGCTTTTTCCATATCAGCACCAACAAAAGGAGGATGTTTTTATGTATATCCCAAAGCTGCACAAAATTTGGCTCTGCCAAAATGACAAAGGCGGCATTTATATGTATCCCAAAATGGCCAACCGCCATGGTCTTATAGCCGGTGCGACAGGCACAGGCAAAACCGTAACGCTCAAGGTGTTGGCCGAAAGCTTCAGCGAAATGGGCGTACCTGTATTTTTAGCAGATATCAAGGGTGACGTATCCGGTATGTGCCTGCCCGGTGAGGACAGCGAAGGCTTCCAAAAGCGTCTTAAAAACAAGCTGGGGTTAGAAACCCAATGGAAGTTTGCCGGCTACCCCGTGCGCTTTTGGGATGTTTACGGCAAGGGCGGCATCCCTATCCGTGCCACTGTGTCCGAAATGGGTCCCGATCTATTAAGCCGACTTTTAGAGCTCAACGAAACACAAAGCGGCGTTATGAGCATCGTCTTCCGCGTAGCCGACGACCAAGGACTATTGCTTTTAGACTTTAAGGATTTGCGTAGCATGGTGCAGTACGTGGGTGAACACGCTTCCGAATACAAAACCACCTATGGCAATGTCAGCGCTGCCAGCATTGGCAGCATCCAAAGGGCACTGCTCAAGCTGGAGGACCAGGGAGCCGACATTTTCTTTGGCGAGCCTGCACTTGATATTCATGACTGGTTTGCCACTGCCGAGGACGGCCGCGGCGTTATCAACCTGTTGCATGCTACTGAGCTCTTCCAACGGCCGCTCTTATATTCCACCTTCCTTTTGTGGATGCTCAGCGAGCTGTACGAAATGATGCCAGAAGCAGGCGATTTAGATAAACCCAAAATGGTATTCTTCTTTGATGAAGCACATCTGATCTTTAAGGATGCTCCGCAATCCCTGCTCGATAAGGTAGAACAGATTGTCCGTCTTATCCGTTCCAAGGGCATTGGTATTTACTTCATCACCCAGCAGCCGGCAGACGTACCGGAATCAGTACTGGCACAGCTGGGTAACAAGCTGCAGCATGCACTGCGTGCCTACACCCCCAAGGAGCGTAAAAGCCTGAAGGCCACTGCGCAGTCCTTCCGCGAAAATCCTGCCATCGATGCCGAAGCAGCCTTAGGCGAGTTGGGCACCGGCGAAGTACTTGTTTCGCTTTTAGATCCCGAGGGTATTCCCACCATGGTGCAGCGTGCCTACGTTATGCCGCCGCGCAGCTACCTGGGCGTCTGTGATGATGAAAAGCGTCAGCAAATGATCAAGACCTGCCCGCTTTACAGCAAGTACGCAGAAGCAGTCGACCGTGAATCCGCTTATGAGTTGCTGACGCAAAAAGCTACCCAGGCGCAGGAGGAAGCCGTTGCTGCCGCCAAAGCCAAGGAGGAAGAAAAAGCCGCCGCACTCAAAGCTAAAGAAGATGCAAAGGCTGCCAAGGCAGCAGAGCGTGCGCGTGCTGCCGAAGAAAGAGCTGCCAGCCGCAAAAAAGGCGTGCTGGACAAGGTCGTAGACAGCGCTATCAACACTGCCACCCGCCAAATTGGCAATAAGCTCGTCCGTGGGATTTTAGGGAACTTGTTCAAGGGGTAATAATTTGCAAAAAACACTGTCAGGTGTATATATCACGCACCTAACAGTGTTTTTCGTTGCTTACTTTTTAATTACCAAAGCCTGCAGCAGCAAATCACAGTCTGCATCAGCAGGATTACCTATAGCATGTCCTTCACCGCTGGGACAGTGCACCGTGTCACCTGCAGCAAGCGTCATTGGCGTACCATTGTCATTATATTCGGCCTTGCCTGCAAGCACCACTATGGTTTCACTGTTGCCATCGTGGATGTGGTAGCCAAGACTGCAGCCAGGCTTTAAGGTAACCTTAGCATACATCACTACGCTGTCGTTCAACAGCTTTTCGTCAATATAGTGTTCGATGATAACATCACCATTACCGCCAAAGCGGTTGGCACAAATATCAGTTTTAGTATTATCGATTTTCATTACCATGACCTCCTCATGTCTATTCCTTACCATTATAAGCCTATTGCCGATACCAGGCAAATATTTCCTACACCTGCCACCATAATGACAATCCACCCAAACGATTGCAAAAATGAGTCTAAAAAAATTTCAAAAAATCCTCACGTTAGCACTTTACAAATTTAGCATACTAAAGTATAATGGGTACATGCTAAATTGCAATCAACAAATGAGGTGTAAAGGATGAAAAAATTATTAGCTTTAGTAATGGGTCTCGTAATGATGCTCATGATGGTTGCCGGCTGCGGCAGCGATGGTCCGAAGAAAATGGTAGTTGGCTTGGACGACAACTTCGCTCCTATGGGTTACCGCAATGAAAAAAATGAAATTGTCGGCATGGATATCGACCTCGCACGCGAGGCCTGCAAACGCGCCGGTATGGAAGTAGAATTCAAGCCTATCGATTGGGGCGCTAAGGAAGCAGAGCTGAAATCCAAACGCATTGACGCTATCTGGAACTGCTTTACCGTTAACCCTGAGCGCGAAAAGGTCTATGGCCTTTCCAAGCCTTATATCAGCAATTCCCAGCTGATCGTTGTTGCTAAGGATTCCCCGATCAAAACCTTGGCTGACCTGAAGGGCAAAATCGTAGCCGTACAGGACGACAGCACCGGCTCCTACCTGTTGGAGCAGCCCGCTCATAAGGATTTGGCAGCTGGTTTGAAGGAAATCCGCAAATATCCTGACTTTGCCGCTATTTACATGGAAATTGATAACAAGCGCGTAGATGCTGCTATTGTTGACGCCGTGCTTGCTCGTGGCTATTATGATAAGAAGAAACCCGATACCTACAGAATCCTGGACGAAACCATGGGCGATGAGGTTGTAGCAGTTGCCTTCCGCAAGGATGACAAGGACTTTAAGGACCGCATTGATAAGGCTTTGGACGAAATGAAGAAGGACGGCACCACCAAAAAGATTTCCGAAAAATGGATGGGTGCAGATATCACTAAGTATTAATTTAGAGCTTTTGCTTATGAGGGCTGTCGCATTTTGCGGCAGCCCATATTCTGGTTATATGGAGAGAATTTATGGATTACGTTTTGAACATCATTCCGCAGATGCTTGACGGCTGTCTGGTATCGCTGCAGGTCTTTTTAATCACTATAGTTTTGAGTATTCCCCTTGGTATGCTGCTCAGCCTGGGCCGCGTTTCCGGTATCCGTCCGCTGCAGGCTGTAATCGGCTGCTACGTGTGGATTTTGCGCGGCTCCCCCTTGATGCTGCAAATCTTTTTTGTATATTTCGTACTGCCTGCCGTAGGCATCCGTCTGCCGGATTTTCAGTCGGCCATCGTTGCCTTTGTTTTGAACTACGCCGCATATTTTTGCGAAATCTTCCGCGCCGGCATCCAGGCTATTCCCCAAGGACAATACGAGGCCGCTCACACCCTGGGTATGAACTATGTACAGACCATGCGCCGCATCATCCTGCCGCAGGTTGTCCGCATTATCCTGCCACCGATCAGCAACGAAACTATCACGCTGGTAAAAGATACCTCCTTAGTATATGTTCTGGCCATGAACGATTTGATGCGTACAGCCCGCAACCTTGTACAGCGCGACTTTTCCATCACCCCCTTCATCGTAGCTGCTGTATTTTATCTGCTGGCAACACTGGTTTTGACAATTCTGTTCGAACGTCTGGAAAAACGCTTCTCCAGATATGATCAATAAGGAGGAGTATATAGCATGAGCAGTAAAATCAAAGCAACTAACATATGGAAGAAATTTAATAACCTGGAAGTATTAAAAGGCATAGACCTGGAGGTAAACGAGGGTGAAGTCGTAGCAGTTATCGGTCCCTCCGGCGGCGGCAAGAGTACCCTTCTGCGCTGCCTGAATAAACTGGAGACTGTAGATAACGGCAGCATTACTATTGACGGCGAAGCCTTATGTCAGGAAACGGCCAATGGTGCCGAATACGTCAGTACTGCCGACGTGCGCCGCCTGGCCTGCAAAATGGGCATGGTATTTCAACAATTTAACCTTTTCCCGCATATGACCGTGCTGGAAAACCTTATCGAAGCACCTGTCAACGTACAAAAGCGCGACAAGGCCCAGGTTATCAAGGAAGCCGAAGAGCTTTTAGCCAAGGTAGGCTTGTCCGATAAGCGCGACGTCTATCCGCGTAAGCTGAGCGGCGGCCAGCAGCAGCGTGTAGCTATTGCCCGCGCCCTGGCTATGAAGCCTGCCATCATGCTCTTTGACGAACCAACTTCTTCCCTGGATCCTGAGCTGACAGGCGAGGTGCTGCGCACAATGCGCGAGCTGGCTGAGGAAAAAATGACCATGGTCGTAGTAACCCACGAAATGGGCTTTGCCCGCGAGGTTGCCACCAAGGTGGTGTTTATGGCTGACGGGCGCGTGCAGGAGCAGGGCAGCCCGGTCGAGCTGTTTGACAATCCTAAGAACGAGCGTCTCAGATCCTTCCTTAACGTAATCCTCAAATAGGGTTTATTTCGAAATAACTTCACACAATTCACCTACCTTTGTCATAATCCCCTGTTATAATATTAACCGAGGATGAGAGGAACCTATTGAACCTGGCAAAGCAAAGAAAGGTGATTTCAATGCACGTAAAGATTCTTGGCCCCATGACAAAGCAGGCAGAGCTGCTAATGCAAAATACAGCTATTGCGCTGAAGAAAATGAAGGTCAAAGCTGAGTTTGAAAAAGTTTCCGAATTCCGCAGGGCAGCGGCCTACGGAGTAATGGCCTTCCCCGCTTTAGTCATTGACGAAAAGCTTGTAGCCTTCGGCAGCACGCTTTCTGTTGATGAAGCCATGACTCTTATTAAGCAGCTGCAGTAACATTTTTTCATCATACACCTCTCCTTATAAAGCACCGTACCTGTCCGTTGGGTACGGTGTTTTTTTGTCTGCGTTAATGTAAAATTTGTGTAAAGTTCTTTACATGCTTTTAACGTAAGCTTTTTTTTAGTATAATAGACACAGTGGGTAACAAAAGTGTCCCACTGCTTGCAAAATTCATTACGAGGAGAATTTTTGTCTATGACAGCTTATTTTTTAGGTTTCTTGGGCGGTATCGCCTTGTTTATGTATGGTATGCAGCTTATGGGCGATGGCCTGCAAAAGGCTGCCGGTGCTAAGCTGCAAAAAATATTGGAGGTTATGACCGGTGTGCTCGCTATGGGTATCTTGCTAGGTGCTGTAGTAACAGCAGTACTGCAGGCCAGCGGAGCCACCACGGTTATGACGGTTGGCCTGGTGAACGCCGGACTGCTCACCCTTAAGCAGGGCTTTGGCATCATTATGGGCGCCAACATCGGCACCACCATGACCGCCCAGCTAATTGCTTTCAAGCTTTCTGACTACATTACCATTCTTATCTTTATTGGCTTTTTGGTACAGCTGCTGGCTAAAAAAAGCCGCAGCAAATATTTGGGACAGGTTATGCTGGGCTTTGGTATTTTAATGCTGGGCATGGATATGATGGGTAAATCCGTTATGCCGCTGCGCGACTACCCTGGCTTTGTTGACTTTATCGAACGCTTTTCCAGCAATCCGCTGCTCGGCATCGGTATTGGCATGCTCATGACCGTTATTATCCAATCCAGTAGCGCCACCATCGGTATTTTGATCGCTATGGCCAGCCAGGGACTGATTCCTCTTGAGGGTGCCATTCCTGTGCTTTTGGGCGATAACATCGGCACCTGCATAACTGCAGTGCTGGCTTCTCTGCGTGCTAATTTGACCGCTAAGCGCGTTGCCGCCGCCCATGTCATGTTCAACGTCATCGGCAGCATTATCTTTGTTACCTTCATGCCCTGGTTCATCAAGCTTGTGCTCACTGTGTCACCTACAGGCGACATCGCACGTCAGATAGCCAATGCCCATTCCGCCTTCAATATTATTAATACCCTGCTGTTTATGCCCTTTGTCAACCCGTTCATCAAGCTGGTCGAAAAGGTTGTCCCCGGCAAGGCCGAAATTATTTCCATGCGTCCTGTTTATCTGGATAAAAATATGCTGCATACGCCTTCTATCGCCATCAGCCTGGCAGTAAAGGAGGTTGTGCGCATGGGTAACCTGGCGCGTAAGGACGTGCGTCTCGGTATGGAGGCTATCCAAACCTTTGACGAGCAAAAGCTTAAATATGTTTTGGAGCACGAGCCTGTTGTCGACGCCTTGGAACGCGATATTACCGACTACCTGACGCAGATGAACGCCACCGAAATGAGCGATAGCCTGTCCGCACGCCATACAGGTCTTTTACATGCCTGCACCGATATCGAGCGTATTGGTGACCATGGTGAAACGCTGGTTAAAAAGGCACGCATGATTTTTGAAGACGATATCACCCTTTCCCCTCAAGCTAAGGAGGAGCTGCTGCAGCTGAGCGAGATGGTGCTGCGCGCCAGCGGACGTGCGCTCGAGTCCCTGGAAAAGGATGATAAGGCCATCGCTGATGATGCAGTGCGCCTCTGCCGCGAGGTAAAGCACTATCAAAAGGAAATCCGCAAAAATCATATCACCCGTCTCAACGAGGGCAGGTGCAATCCTGTTGCCGGCTTTGTTATGATGGAGCTGTTAATTAACATGAAGCGTGTATCCGACCATTCAAAAAATATTGCGCAGCTGGTACAGGGTACGTTCTAAAACGGTGTTACTTGTTTTATACAAATAACTATTAACTAATTTATTCTTAGCATCACAGCCCATGAGGATTTGCTACAAGCAAAATTCTTCATGGGCTTTTTGCTGCAATCGTGACCAATGTCACACTTTTTTTACTTTCAATACTGCCTTTGCGTTTTACTAAATCCTACTAAAGTATTACAATATAGTGTGAGACATTATTAGTCCAAAATACTATTAACATAACTGTGAGGATTCAATGCAAATAGGTTTAGACATAGGCAGTACAACAATAAAAATTGCCATGCTTGATGATGCAGGAACTCTGCTGTTTCATAAATACGAACGCCATTACAGTCAGATCGCCGAAAAGATTTTGGCACTACATACAGAGCTTTTGCAAAAATTCCCTACGCTGCGCAGCGCACGCATGGCTATCAGCGGCAGTGCCGGCATCGGTGTTGCCGATAGCTGCGCTATCCAGTTTGTGCAGGAGGTTTTTGCCGAAAAGATCTGTACCGAGCGCCTTGCCCCTGGCACAGACGCAGTAATTGAGCTGGGTGGCGAGGATGCCAAAATTCTTTTTTTAGGCCGCCATTTTGACGCCCGCATGAACGATAGCTGTGCCGGCGGCACCGGCGCCTTCATCGACCAGATGGCTTCACTTTTGAACGTAGAAACCCCGGAGATGAACACACTGGCAGAGCGTGCCACCAACACCTACACCATCGCAAGCCGTTGCGGTGTTTTTGCCAAAAGCGACATACAGCCACTGTTAAACCAGGGTGCAGCCAAAAGTGATTTAGCCGCCAGCATTTTTCACGCTGTAGCCAGCCAAACCATAACTGGTCTGGCCAAGGGGCGTCCCATCACCGGCAAGGTACTTTATTTAGGCGGTCCGCTCACCTTTATGAGCTACCTGCGCAATGCCTTTGACGAGGTATTGCACATCAAAGGTGAATGTCCCGAAAACAGCCTATATTACGTAGCTATAGGCGCCGCCTTCTGCGCAGAGCATGAGGTTGACCTGCTCACGCTTCCGGATAAGCTGAAAGAAGCAGCAGCAAACCACAGCTTTGAGCACATGCCACCGCTCTTTCAAAACAAAGCCGAATACGCTGCCTTCCAAGAGCGCCATTCCAAGGACAGCGTGACCATCGGCAGTCCCCTGCAGGCCGAAACTGCTTTTATCGGCATCGATTCCGGCAGTACGACGATAAAAATTGCTGTCATCAGTCCCGAAGGCCAGCTTTTAGATTCCTTTTACCAAAGCAATAAGGGAAATCCTGTTGTTGCCGTGCGCAATTACCTTACCAGCTTTTATAAAAGCTATCCGCAATGCCAGCTTCTGGCAGGTGCTGTCACAGGCTATGGCGAGGATTTAATCCGTCACGGCTTTGGCGTAGATTACGGCATCGTGGAGACCATGGCCCATTTTTATGCAGCCCAATATCTGGAGCCTGAAGTAGACTTTATTTTGGATATCGGCGGTCAGGACATGAAGTGCCTGAAAATCCACAACGGTGCCATCGATAACATCTTCCTGAATGAAGCCTGCTCCAGCGGCTGCGGCAGCTTTTTGCAGACCTTTGCTGAAATCCTTGGCTACAGCGCCGAGGAATTTGCTAAAATCGGTCTAATGGCAGATATGCCTGTAGACCTTGGCAGCCGCTGCACCGTTTTTATGAACAGCAGCGTCAAGCAGGCACAAAAGGACGGTGCTTCTATCGCCAATATCAGCGCCGGCCTGTCCATCAGCATTGTCAAAAACGCCCTATATAAGGTTATCCGTCCTGCCAGCAAGGACGCTATCGGCAAGCATATCGTAGTGCAGGGAGGAACCTTCCTCAACGACTGCGTGCTGCGTGCCTTTGAGCAGGAAATGGGGCTGGAGGTAGTGCGTCCCAACATCGCAGGACTTATGGGGGCCTATGGTGCCGCTCTGTACGCTATGCGCCGCTATGTAGCCGCACCGCATCCCACCACCCTGCTCAATCTGCAGCAGCTGCAGGAATTCGTTCATACCGTCAAGGGTACAATCTGCGGTCTGTGCAATAATCACTGTCATCTCACTATTAACACCTTTGCAGGTGGTAAGCGTTTTATCAGCGGCAACCGCTGTGAACGGCCCATAACCCACATGGCACCGCGTGACGATTTTAACCTGTACCGCCAAAAGCTGGAGCTGCTCAAAAAGCTGCCTGTAAACGAAGCGCCGATCCGTGGCGTGATGGGCATACCTATGGGACTCAATATGTATGAGCTACTGCCGTTTTGGACAGCGCTTTTGGGCGAGCTGGGCTTTAAGGTAGTGCACAGTCCTATCGAGGACAAAACTATTTACCGTCTGGGACAGGGAACCATCCCCAGCGACACTGTCTGCTACCCGGCCAAGCTCATGCACGGCCACATTAAATGGCTGCTAGCACAGGGTATCACCAATATCTTTTATCCCTGCATGACCTATAATATCAATGAGCAGGGAACCGAAAACTGCTACAACTGTCCCGTAGTTGCCTATTATCCCGAGGTTTTGCACGCCAATATGCGCGAGCTGACGGATAGCAATGTGCATTTCTTTTTTGATTATCTGGGACTTTTGCACAAGAAAAAGCTTTTACAAAAGCTACAGGAAATGTTTGCCAAAACGCATCCTGATATCAGCAAAAAGGAATTTAAAAAGGCTATAGATGCTGCCTTTGCCGCCTTTTATAACTACGAAGCACAGGTTAAGTCTAAGGGGCAGCAAATCATCAACCAAGCGCGCGCCCAGCACAAGCCGATTGTCGTGCTCGCAGGCCGTCCCTACCATATCGACCCCAAGGTTAACCACAGCATTGACCGCCTTATCACGACTATGGGAGCAGCGCTTGTCAGCGAGGATGCTGTAAGCAGCCACATCTCGCCACAGCAGCTGGCGCAGGACCTGCAGGTGCTCAACCAGTGGACCTACCACGGCCGCCTGTATGCCGCTGCCAAATACGTTGCTGATAACCCGGATATGCATCTCATCCAGCTGGTAAGCTTTGGCTGCGGCTGTGATGCTATTACTGCAGATGAATGCCGCCGCCTGTTAGAAGAACGCGGACGCATCTATACGCAGATCAAGATCGACGATATCGACAACCTGGGAGCGGCCAAGATCCGCATCCGCAGCCTGTTTTCTGCGGCCCAGCTGTTTGATTTAGATAATAATTAAAGGAGCACTTCCTATGACAGAAGCCTCTAAGACCAGCTTTACTCCCTTCACGGAGGATATGAAAAAAACGCATACGATTCTTATCCCCGGCATGCTGCCTATGCATTTTACGCTTTTGCAGTCTGCACTCACCAGCTGTGGCTACAAAGCCGAAATTTTGCAGAACACCGGGCGTGATGTGATAGAGACTGGTTTAAAGTATGTGAATAACGATATCTGTTACCCTGCACTTTTGGTTATCGGGCAGCTTTTGAACGCCTTGGAAAGCGGCAAATACGATTTGCAGCACACAGCGCTCATTATCAGCCAGACCGGCGGCGGCTGCCGCGCGTCAAACTACATCTTTTTGCTGCGCAAGGCACTGGAAAAGGCAGGTCTCACATATATTCCCGTTATCAGCCTCAACGTCAACGGCATGGAAAAGCAGCCTGGCTTTCACCTGGACGCATCTATGCTGCGCAAATTTTTGGCCGCCGTTATCTATGGCGACGCCCTTATGTACCTGACGAACAAAATCCGTCCCTACGAGGTAGTGCAGGGCGCAGCCGACAAGCTGGCGCAAAAGTGGCTGGGGCGCCTTAGTGCTGCCTTCCAAAATGGCAAAGCGCAGGCATTAAGCAGCATCAAAGGCTTTACTAATGCCATCGTCCGCGAATTTGCCGACGTCCCCATCACCAACAAGGAAAAAACTAAGGTTGGCATAGTAGGTGAAATTTACATCAAATACGCCGCACTCGGCAATAATAATCTGGAAGGCTTTTTGCAAAAGCAAAACTGTGAATACATGCTGCCCGGACTATTAAATTTCGTGATGTATTGCGTGGATACCTATATTACCGACTATAAGCTTTATGGCGGCAGCTTTTTGAAGTACGGTGCCAACCAAGGCGCTATGTGGTATTTAAAGCACATGGAATCCATCCTGCA
This sequence comes from Segatella copri, assembly GCA_963597755.1. Classification (GTDB taxonomy): domain Bacteria; phylum Bacillota; class Negativicutes; order Acidaminococcales; family Acidaminococcaceae; genus Phascolarctobacterium_A. Next base: position 78,112 of record CAVBQX010000002.1, on the reverse strand, counting down.
CCAGGCGCTCAACACCGCGCCCTTCAGCGCCCCTGCCACCTACGAGGAAACAAAGGCTATGGCCAAGGGAGTTATCGGCTATGGCAACAACATGGGCGAGGGTTGGCTGCTTACCGCCGAAATGCTGGAATTGGTGCACAGCGGCTATTGCAACATCATCTGTGCGCAGCCATTCGGCTGCCTGCCTAACCATATCGCCGGCCGCGGTATGATTAACAGAATCAAAGAAATCGCTGAAGAAGCCAATATCTTGGCATTAGATTACGACGCCAGCGCTTCGCGTGTTAATCAGGAAAACCGCATCAAGCTGATGCTGGCAACTGCAAAATAAATTTTTTGCAGCCTGCAACATTTCCGCCCTCTCAGCTGTATCTATTATAGAGAGCCAAAAAAGCTCCACTAAAACAGCTCGAAAGGACTTGATTAATATGATGTTCAAAAAACTTGCTATGCTTACTATCTGCGCCGCTATGCTTAGTGCAGGCACTGCCCTTGCCAACGAAGCACCTGTAAACGAAACAGAAACGGCTACCGAAATCTTATGCGGTATGCCTAACCCCTTTACGGATCACGACAGCCTGCGCCAAGCCGAAAAGGCCGCAGGCTACAAACTCAAGCTTCCCAAGAGTATTGCAGGCTCAGACAGACGCGTTTACCGCACTGGAGCAGATATACTGGAGGTAATCTACTACAAGGGAGATACCGAGGTGGCGCGCGTGCGTAAAGGCAGAGGCTGCCATGATATCAGCGGTGACTACAACAGCTACGCCAAGGTAGAACGCCAGACTACAGCCAATGGCTTTGTAGAGCTAAAGGGCAACGACGGTAAATATACGCTTGCTACCCGTGTAGAAAACTGCTACAGCTATGCTGTCAGCACCACTGCCTGCAGCAAAGAGGCTATGCAACAGCTGCTAGCGCAGATAAAATAACACCAAACCATTGGGGGAATTACAATGCTTGCAATACTGCAGCATCCATACTCCTGTAAAAATATCTTAATATCGCTTGCTGCTATGTTACACGGACTGTCGGAAAAAACAACTTCCATAGCGCCCGAAGCAACACAGGCAGCAGCACAAAGCCAGGCAGCACAGCTTTTAGACATCTATGGTAATGCGGTGCTGCGCCTGGCTTATTCGTATATGCACAATATGGCGGACGCTGAAGATATCCTGCAGGAAGCTCTTATCAAATATCTGCAGGCAAAACCAGTATTCACTACAAGGGAACACCAAAAGGCTTGGCTTTTGCGCGTTGCAGCCAACCTGTGCAAAAACAGGCTGGACTATAACCGCTTGCGTCAGGCTGACGACATCGACGAGCTTGCTGATACTCTTGCCAGCGAAAACCGCAGTGACCTGACCTTTGTCTGGCAGGCAGTAAAGAGCCTGCCTGCAAGCTATCGCGACGCCATTCACTTATATTATTACGAAGGCTATTCCGCAAGTGAAATTGCTGATATTCTTGAGCGCAACGAAAGCAGCATCCGCAGCGACCTGCACCGCGGACGTGCCAGGCTCAAGGAGCTGCTGAAGGAGGTGTATGATTTTGAGTAAGGCCTATAAGGAAATTATGGACAAGGTGCAGATGGATGCTGCTATGCGCGAACGCATTTTGACAAACGTGCAAAAGCAAGCCTCCAAACACAGCTTTTCCTTGCCCAAAATCATGCGCATTACCTCTATGGCAGCCTGCCTGCTGCTGTGCATCGGCTTTGCAGGTCTTTATCCCTGGCAAAAGCATACACCCGCCGTTTTGCCGCCGTCGTTACCACATATTGAGCAAAAAACGCCTGAGCCTTCACCGCTGCCACAAACACAGCCGACACCGGAGCACAGCAGACAAAACGCAGACACCAAAGCCGAAGCACCGCCTGCCACAACACAGCAACAGCAAGCAACAGAACAAACTGCCCACCCGCCTGCAGGCAATGTTCAAACCAGCGAGGAGGAGCTACAGCTTATGGGAGCAGCTGCGCCGCAGGTGTACAGCTTCGAAACAGACGATGAATTAGCACGCTATGTTGGCTTTGATGTACGCGACCTAAATAATATTCCTTTTTGGGCAAATGAAGCTAAATACCAGGCATTTGATAAAAAGTTAGCACAAATCACCTACACTGATGGCAAGCGCAGCCTTGTCTACCGCAAGAGTCCCGGGTATGATGATAATTCAGGCGATTACACACACTATCCCTTTATTTGGGAAACGACACGCAATCGCCGCAACATCTCCCTCAAGGGCAATGGTACGTTGTTCCACCTGGCTGTTTGGCAAAAGTATGGGTACAGCTATTCTCTGCGCAGCAGCAAGGGCATGAGCAGCAAGGATTTTCTTAAGATTATCCTGTCTAATGAAGAATAATATGAATTAAATAAAGGCAATAATAAACCCCGACGGTCTGCTATTGGCCGCCGGGGTTATTGCATCCCCCTCGCCTCTTGCCATATGCCTTAATTTTATTTATAATTAATAGATAAGTAAGTTTACAAAGAAGGAGACTATTTATTTTATGTCGACGCATACACCAATTATCGCTAAACAAAAACCATCCCGCAAGCCAACGCTGTTGGCCTGCTTACAAAAATACACCAAGGACAAGCTTGTTTTTGCTGCACGCCAGCTGTGCGTAAGCTACAGCAAGCTGAAGAAAAACGAGCTGATAGACAAACTAGCTGCAGAAATGCAAAACCCCGAAATCGCCGGCAAGCGCTTTGCTATTATGCCGGATGAAAATATCCATGCCTTTGAAGAAGCATTGGACAAAAAATGCTTTTTACCCAACAACAGCGAATACGCTCTGCTTCTGCCCTTTATTTCCATGGGTTATATTGCCGCCTACGATGACAATTACCTGGAAGCCGTGAAGGAAGCACGCGCGCTGTATAAAAAGCTTAACACCCCTGCCTTCCATACGCACCGCAAGCAGCTTGCCTGGCTGCTAGACTGCGTTACTGCCATGAGCAGCCTGCATTTGTGCGTTCCTGTAGAATTTTTCTGCGATATGTATAAGCAAAGGGAAGGCTTTAGCCTGACGCCTAACGAGCTGCGCCAGCTTTTGGCCGAGGTTCCCGGCAGCTTTAACCCCTGCCTGATTGCCGATGGCAATATTCAGCTCAAAAGCATTGATGATCCCCAGATATTTGCCGTACTGAAGCAGGGACGCAGTAATTTTGGTCTTTATATGCCCACAGCAGAGGAGATCACCCAGCTGTCGCACTACGGCTACCTGGAAAGCAACAGTGCCTACCAGAATCTGTACAGCTTTTTTGCTACAGATTTGGCTATTAACACGGTAGAAGCGCATTATTGGTGTCAATATATATACGAATACGAAAACGTCTTCGAGCTGCGCTCCCCCGCCGATCTTATCCAAAAGCTGCAGGATAACATCCCTACCTGGAGCAATTATAAGCATCTCGGCCAGTTTTCGGTGCTGCTGCAGGCAGCACACAACAGCGGTACCCGTCTGTTCTGCCTAGGCGGCCACACCCCGGACGAGGCAACAAAAATTGCTATAGCCCAAAAGAATGCTGCCAAACCCAACGGACGCATTGGTACTAAGGCTAAAAAGATTTATCCTAACGATCCCTGTCCCTGCGGCAGCGGCAAAAAATATAAAAAGTGCTGCGGCAAGAAAAATTGAGCAGCACTCATTGAGCTTCAAAGAAGGTAACACGATGAAGAAATTTTTAGTTGTCGATTTTGAATTTACTACCTACGAGCGTCCCGTTGGCCGTCCACGTGGCTTTTTTTCGGAAATCATCGAGATTGGCGCCGTAAAGCTGGCAGGCGAGCCTTTAGCTGATAGCGGCCGCATCCAAAGCTTTGTTAAGCCGCATTTTTTCCCCAAGCAGGCTAAGGATTCTATGGATTTTTGCATGATTACCCCCAAGGATATGCAAAGTGCTATCGAATTTCCCGCCATGGTGGAGCAGCTGGCTGCCCTGTACGAAGCAGGCGAAACCTACTTCGTTGCCTGGGGCACCGAGGATTACAAGGTTTTAGACACAGGCTGCGAGCGGCACAAAATAGCAAACCCTGTGCAATATGAGGACTACCTGGATTTAGCTTTGGCCTATAGGCTTTGGAAGGGTGATGACTATACCACCGGCCTGAAGAAGGCTACCGAGGAACAGGAGGTCGACACTGCCGGCCTGTGGCACACAGCCTTTGATGATGCCAACAACACCGGTAAGCTTTTAATTGAAATGTTTAACCGCGGCTGGAAGCTTGAAGACTTTTTTGCCGCCCGCGAGGTATACGAGGCCGAGCGTGAAGCCCGCAAGGCAGAACGCGAATACCAAAAAAAGCACGGCTACAGAAGATGGTAAGTCTGCAAAAGCTCTGCAAAGCCACCTCTTTGAGGTGGCTACCAAATAAAAGCAAGACCAGAAGAGTTATAATACATAATAACATAAAAAAACGCTGCAATCCGCTTGCCTAACGGATATACAGCGTTTTTTCATTTTGGAGGAGAAATATGAATTTGCTTATAAAAGCAAATAGCAGCTTATTTTAAAGTAAGGGGCTAACCAATGCACCTATGGAAATTGTCAAGGTCAAAGGTCAAGGCTGCAATGCAAAATCAGGAAGGGACGATATGCATTGGTTAGCTATCACTAACTTCATGATTATTGTACCACACATTTTTTGAGTTAGCAATAGCTAATTGAAAATTTTTTAGAGATTTTTTTCTTCAGCACTTGCAGTTGCTTCCTTAGCCTCCTCCTGATGCAACAGGTCCATAAACTGCTCCCCCGTAATCGTTTCCTTTTCCAGCAGATACTGTGCCAGCACGTCCAGCTTGTTGCGGTTTTCGGACAAAATCCTGCGTGCCTTTTCGTGTGCGTCCTTAATCAAGGCCAGCACCTTGGCATCAATCTTGCCGGCGGTGGTCTCGCTGCATTGCAGTGCTGCATCGCCGCCCAAATACTGGTTGGTAATAACCTCGGTGGCCATCATATCAAATTCTTCCGTCATGCCCAGACGGGTAACCATGTTGCGTGCCAGCTTTGTGGCCTGCTCAATATCGTTGGAGGCACCGCTGGTGATGCTGCCAAAAACAATTTCTTCGGCGCTGCGTCCGCCGGTCATCGTAACAATCTTATTAAACAGCTCCTCACGTGTCATCAGCACGCTGTCGTTTTCGCTAATCTGCATAGTGTAGCCAAGCGCGCCATTGGTGCGGGGAATAATAGTAATCTTGTGTACAGGCGCGCTGTGCTTTTGCATTGCTGCCACCAGCGCATGACCGATTTCGTGGTAGGCAATAACCTTCTTTTCCTGCGGCGAAATTACCGCACCCTTACGCTGATAGCCTGCGATAACGGTTTCAATGGATTCCTCCAAATCCTCCTGCTCTACAACGCTGCGGTGCAGCTTAACAGCGCGCAGCGCGCCCTCATTGATGATGTTGGCAAGCTCGGCGCCGCTGGCACCTGCTGTTGCGCGTGCCAGTGTGCCATAATCAATATTATCAGCCATATGCACGGCGCGTGCATGCACCTTAAGTATAGCCTCGCGTCCCTGCAGGTCAGGCAGCTCTACCGGAATACGGCGGTCAAAACGACCGGGACGAAGCAGCGCCTTATCCAAAGATTCCGGACGGTTGGTGGCTGCCAAAATAACAACGCCCTTGCTGCCGTCGAAGCCATCCATCTCACTCAAAAGCTGGTTAAGCGTCTGTTCACGCTCGTCATTGCCGCCAAACTGGCCGCTGTCACGACGCTTGCCAATTGCATCAATCTCATCGATAAAGACAATACAGGGAGCCTTTTCCTGCGCCTGCTTAAACAAATCGCGCACACGGGCAGCGCCCATACCCACAAACATTTCTACAAACTCACTGCCGCTGATGCTGAAAAACGGCACCTTAGCTTCGCCGGCAACAGCCTTGGCCAGCAGGGTTTTACCTGTACCCGGAGGGCCAACCAAAAGCGCGCCCTTAGGCATATTAGCACCAATTTCCTTGTACTTGCCGGGGTTATGCAAAAAATCCACCAGCTCCATCAGCGCTTCCTTGGCCTCATCCTGACCGGCGACATCAGCAAAGCTTTTGCCCGTCTGGGCCTCTACATATACCTTGGCATTGCTCTTGCCAAAGGTCATAGCGTTGCCGCCCATGCGCTTGCCCATAAAATACATAAACAGCTGCCCCAAGGCAAAGAAAATCAAGATAGGCAAAATCCAATTGGTGAAAAAGGCCGCAATCGGATTTTGCTCCTTGGGCACAACCTGGGTGAATTCTACATTTTTATTTAGCAGACGCTTAACCATTTCAGGGTCTTCCACCCTGCCGGTAACGTAAATTTCTTTTTCGTTGCTCTTATCCACCGCCGCCAGGCGCTTTTCAGTAATTTCAACCTTGGATACCTTGCCCTCGTCCACCATCTGGATAAAGTTATTGTAGGATATTTCCTTCATCTTCGGACTAAAGAATAAAGGCGTAATCACCGAATTGAATACTAAAATAATTAGCAGCGTCAGCACATAATAATAGGTCAGCGACCGCTTTTTGTTGCCATCATTATTCATAGCCTCATCTCTCCTTAATATTATTGATACCATTATTGTATACCTATACATTGCGTCATACAACTGAAAAAAGTGTGAAGGCTTTAGGGCAAAGAAAAGGCTCTAATTTGCTGATATCTGCCTGTCCCGTCCTGCAAGAATACTTGTATACATAGCTTTGACAGCTTGAAATTATATAAAATTTTCTATACAATTAATATGTAAATATCTAAGGAGGTCAACCCCATGCCTAAAATTAATACAGTTTTAGTTGCTAACCGCGGCGAAATCGCTATCCGCGTTTTCCGCGCCTGCAATGAATTAGGAATCCGTACTGTTGCTATATATTCCAAGGAGGATACGCTTTCGCTGCACCGCAACAAAGCAGACGAAGCTTATATGGTGGGCGAAGGCAAAAGCCCTACTGATGCATATCTTGATATCGAAGATATCCTGCGCGTAGCCAAGGAGCATGACGTTGATGCTATTCATCCCGGCTACGGCTTTTTATCGGAAAACAGCAACCTGGCACGCCGCTGTGCCGAGGAGGGCTTGATTTTCATCGGTCCCCGCCTGGAGCATCTGGTAATGTTCGGCGATAAGCTGAACGCCCGTAAGCAGGCCGAGCTGGCAGGCATCCCCATGATTCCCGGCAGCAACGGCACCATCAGCAGCATGCAGGAGGTGCTGGACTTTGGCGAAAAGTATGGCTACCCCATCATCATCAAGGCGGTTAATGGCGGCGGCGGCCGCGGCATGCGCGTAGTACACAACGCCGAGGAAGCAGTTACTGCCTACGACATGGCCAAGAGCGAAGCAAAAAAAGCCTTTGGCAATGACGAAATTTATTTAGAAAAATATCTGCAGAACCCAAAGCACATTGAGGTACAGATTATCGGCGATACCCACGGCAATTTAATGCACCTGTTCGAGCGTGACTGCTCCGTGCAGCGCCGTCACCAAAAGCTGGTAGAAATCGCCCCGGCCTTCGCCCTGCCTTTAGAGCAGCGCCAGGCTATCTGCGATGCTGCTGTCAAACTGATGAAGAACGTTGACTACATCAGCGCCGGCACCGTAGAATTTTTAGCTACACCTGATGGTAAGTTCTACTTCATCGAGGTTAACCCCCGTATCCAGGTTGAGCACACCGTCACCGAGCAGATTACCGGTATTGATATCGTGCAAACCCAGATTAAAATTGCTGAGGGTGCTAATTTACATGGTCCTGAAATCGCTCTGCCGGAGCAAAAGGATCTGCACACCATCGGTCACGCTATCCAATGCCGTATTACCACCGAGGATCCGTCCAACAACTTTATGCCTGATACCGGCAAGCTGATTACCTACCGCAGCGGCGGCGGCTTCGGCATCCGCCTGGATGGTGGTAACGCCTACACCGGCTCTGTCATCACCCCGTATTACGATTCCCTGCTGGTTAAGGCAACAACCTGGGGTCTGACGCACCAGATCGCTATTACCAAGATGCTGCGCTGCCTCAAGGAATTCCGTATCCGCGGCGTTAAGACCAACATCCAGTTCCTGGAAAACGTGCTGCAAAACGACCACTTTATCAAAGGTAATTATACAACCGACTTTGTCGATACTACGCCTGAGCTGTTTGTCTTCCCCAAAACGCTGGACCGCGGCAACAAGCTTTTGCATTACATTGCCGACATCACTGTCAACGGCTATTCCAACGTCGGCGTACAACCCAAGCCTGACTTTGCTCCGCTTAATATGCCTAAGCCTTACAATGGCATCCTGGCACTGGGCGCTAAGCACGTGCTCGATACCCGCGGACCTGAGGCCCTGGCTGATTGGGTTATGGCACAGCAGGAGGTTTTGCTCACCGACACCACCTTCCGCGATGCCCATCAATCCCTGTTTGCAACCCGTCTGCGCACAGCCGACATGCTGCGCGTAATGCGTGATACCGCCGGCAAGCTTCCCGGACTCTTCTCCTTTGAATGCTGGGGCGGCGCCACCTTTGACGTTGCCTACCGTTTCCTGGACGAAAGCCCCTGGCAGCGTCTGGCACAGTTCCGCGAGGCTGCGCCTAACATTCTCTTCCAAATGCTGCTGCGTGGTGCCAACGCTGTAGGCTACACCAGCTATCCTGATAATGTAGTTAAACAGTTTATCAAGCTGGCAGCCAAAAACGGCATTGATGTGTTCCGTATTTTCGACAGCCTCAACGGCTTGGACAATATGCGTCTTTCTATCGACACCGTACGCGAATGCGGCAAGGTTGCCGAAGCAGCCCTGTGCTACACCGGCGATATCTTAGACCCCACCCGTGATAAATACGACCTGCAATATTATGTTAACATGGCCAAGGAGCTGGAAAAGGCAGGCGCCAACATCATCGCTATCAAGGATATGGCCGGCCTGTTAAAGCCTGAGGCAGCCTACCGCCTCGTCAGCAGCCTGAAATCGTACGTCGGCGTACCGATTCACCTGCACACCCACGAGGGCAGCGGCAACGCTATCTACACCTATGCACGCGCTATCGACGCAGGCGTAGACATTGTAGATACCGCTATGAGCGCCATGAGCAGCGGCACCTCCCAACCCAGCGGCAGCAGCCTGTATTACGCTTTAAGCGGACATCCGCGTCAACCGCGCCTGGATGTGGACGCTATGAACGAGCTGTCCCGCTATTGGGAAACCGTACGTCCTTACTACAAAGCTGCCGACCGCACCGAAAACTTCCCCAATCCCGAAGTTTACGTGCATGAAATGCCGGGCGGTCAGTACACCAACCTCAAGCAGCAGGCACAGGCTCTCGGCCTCATCCACCGCTGGGAGGAAATTAAGGATATGTATCACCGCGTATCCATGATGTTCGGTGATTTGATTAAGGTTACCCCGTCATCTAAGGTTGTAGGCGATATGGCACTTTATATGGTACAAAACGAGCTGACAGAGGAAGACGTTTACGCTAAGGGCGACGTGCTGGACTTCCCTGCCTCTGTAGTAGAATTCTTCGAGGGCCGCATCGGCACTCCTTACCAAGGCTTCCCCGAAAAGCTGCAGCGCATTGTGCTCAAGGGACGCGCTCCTATCACCGAGCGTCCGGGCGCAGTACTGCCGCCGGTAGATTTTGAAGAGGTACGCAGCAAGCTGGCCGAAATGGACGCACCCACCTCGGACGAGGCTGTAAGCGCCTATTGCCTCTATCCTAAGGTATTCACCGACTGGGTAAAACGCTACAACGAATTTGGTGATGTATCTGTACTCGATACCCCCACCTTCTTCTTTGGCATGACCCCGGGCGAGGTTATCAAGGTTGAAATTGAACAGGGCAAGGTTTTGATTATTAAATTGGATCATATTTCAGAAGCCAACGCCGCCGGCATGCGCACCGTGGTCTTTGAATTCAACGGCCTGCCGCGTGAAATCGAAATCAAGGACCGCAACGCCAAGGCTACCACCGTCAGCCGCAAAAAGGCCGAAAAGGGCAATATGGGCGAAATCGGCGCCTCCCTCTCCGGCTCTGTTGTCAAGGTATTGGTAGAAAAAGGTCAGTCCGTAACCAAGGGTACCCCGCTCATCGTCACCGAGGCCATGAAGATGGAAACAACACTGTCCGCTCCTATCAGCGGTATCATCAGCGCCATTCATGTAGCAGCAGGCGAACGCGTAGAAAGCGGCGACTGCCTGATGGAAATCAGCACCCAAATGTAAAATAAGCATAACGCATAATCAAAGCAGCACCTCACGGAACTTAAACCGTTGAGGTGCTGCTTTGCTATGCGCCCACAAGCTGCTGCGCGCTTTTTGTAAATTTGTTAGAAGTTGCGCTGGTAGGCCACACTGATAACCTTGCAGGAATTGTTGCGGGTGCGTGCTTCTGCGTAATTATCAGTGCCGTTACCCTTAAAGTTCAAGCCGCCAATATCCATCCAGCCAAGAGCAAAGGCTAAAGTCTGTTGCTTATCATTGTAGCGTCCACCAATAGAATAGGTGCGACGGTTACCGGTAGGAACCATAAAATCACCGCCGTCATACGGAATAGAGGATCCATCATAGGCAAAGCCTGCCATAACGGCATATTTATCGCTCAGATTGTGCTCCACGCCAACCGCATAGCGCCAACCACTTTCCCAGTTTTTAGCAGATTCAGAGCTGGTAGCCATGCCAGGAATACCGATCAATGATTTATCGAAGTATACATTCAAGGCATCGTATGTGCTCCAGTTAGTGCGTGTAGCATTCAACTCCACGCGCGTCTTTTTATCAAATTTATGATTATAGCCAATGGACCAGCTATCAGGCAGCGTTACTACACCATAGGCATTGCCGTATACGTCACCACCGCCAACTGCAGCACTTTTAGTACCATAACCTTTTAAATCAGCCTCAAGCGAATGGGTGATTCTGCTGCGGTACACTACGCCGATTTCATTTTTGTCATCAAAAGCGTAGTTCGCTGCCGCATTCCAGCCCAAGGCGTAGCTTTCTCCCTCTATCTGTGTAGTGCCATTAACTGCGGCTGTAGGAATAACCAGGTTCTTTTGCAGCTCCAGACCAACGTAGTTAATTTCAGCACCCACTGCAGCACTCCATTTTTTATCAAATTTATGCGCATATGTAGGAGTAACGCTCACGCCAACAAGTTTGGAGAAAAAAGCATTGGTAGCTGCTTTACTACCGCGCTCAAATTCCGATACCATAGAAAAACGCGGAAAAGCACCGATGCCAAACCAGTCCTTTTCATTCAGCTGTTTTACATAATAACTGCCAACTGCCCAGCCGGCATGAATTTTGTTATGGCCATTTTCAATTTCCGTGCCATTGCCATCGTAAAGCTTATAGCTGCCATGCGGACTGAGATAGGTATACGAGCTTTTTAAGGCCTCACCCTTTATCTTGGTAATCGACGCAGGATCGTAAGCAATATTGGCAGCATCATCCTCGGCAAACATGCGCGCACCGCCCATAGCTACGCCCTCAGCGGACCATTCGTTAATAGCAAAGCCCTCGGCACCTGCCACCTGCGGCAAAAGCAGCACAGCGGCCGCAGTCAGCGCTAAAAAGTGTTTTTTCATTTATATACATCCCTTCTCAAAAAAATTCATCTCGTACTATTGTATCAGTTTTGCGAAGAGTATGTATAATTTTCGTTAATCAGGTGTTTTAATTGCTTATTTAAATTTGTTAATTAAATTTTCTGTCTCTGCCTTGCCATTTAACTCTGCCTGCTCCTTGGCCTTTGCTGCCTCACGCAGGGCAAAATTACGCTCCTGCAGACGACGTACATCATCCAACGTAGGAACATCGTACTGCTCCCACGGCTGGTATTGGATAGTAGTACAATGCAGATACGCCTCATAACGCTCTTTAGCATCGCTTATAGCAGCAGCTGCAGCCAAATCACGTCTGCCTGCCTCACTCAACGGGAAGTAAGCGTAAGCATCAGCCAGCAGTAAGGCTGCCTTAGCGTATTCTCCCTGCGCAGCCAAACCTTCTGCCATAAACTTGAGGGCATGAAAGGCGTAAGGGTTTACGCCGCGATGCTTTCCTTCAGCTGCAAGCATCGCACGGGCATCAGCCAGTGCACCTGCTTCATCACCACAGCTGCGCCTGATTTCCAAGGCACGCGCCCAGATAGCGCCACGGTCAGCGCTGCGAAACACCTTATCATAGGCGCGGCACAGCCTGTATGCCTCCTTAAGGTATACTAGAGGCGCGTCTCCCATACCCGTCAGCTGCCATATGATTTCGGCAATGTCGCGCAGGCACAGCACCTTGTGCTCCGCCTCACTCAAACCAAATTCAGGTGCATCCGTCATATCCGGCTGCACGTCCTTCACTGTCGCCAGCACTGCCATCGCACCCTCAATATCCTTCAAAATCATCAGCATGCGTCCCACATTGCTGCGGCACTTCCAGTCATCATAATCATTGATCAAATTTAGCGGAATCGGGTAATCACAGCTTGCCACCTTACGCACATATTCCTGCCATTCCTGCTTTTCCATATGCCTTGCCTCCCTCTTGTACTTTCTTCTGAGCAAATCGGCTTGCACCTGACGTGTCAGCCGTTTATACGGTGATATATTCCTATAAGTTATTGTATTAATGTATTTATAGTATATATGGTTATTTTGTACATAGTATATTCCGTTTGGTTATAATGTGAATTCCCAATTGCTATTTGACTGTTGACGTAAAAGTAGTAAAATAGCTCTACTAGAGAAAGAAGATGTTAAGCTATGAGTTTCCCCCTCTTATTGCGCGGCTTCGTCGTTTTAGGCGTTATGCTGATGCACACCACCTGGTATTTTACCAACGCCCACGCCGAATCCTGGATCACAATTTCTGAAATGCTGCTGGATATTATCTCGCTCTTTGCCGTACCCCTGGTAATGTTTGTTTCGGGATATGTCTTTATCAGCCACAACCGCCACGCCGATTATTACAAGTGGCCGTTTTTCCGCAAGATGTTTTTATCTGTGCTGTCGCCCTATCTGCTGTTTTCACTGCTTTACCTTGCAGGTGCCTGCTTTTTTAGCGATGCCAGCTACAGCCTGCACCACGCAGCCTATCTCATCATCAGCGGCAGCAGCGCCGTGCACATGGCCTTTTTCCGTGCGCTCTTTGGCTTTTATGCCATCTATCCGCTGCTTTTGCGTTATTTTTCCCACTGCCGCCTACAGCACAAGCTGCACCGCTTCCTCATCCAGGTAATCCTGCTGCAGCTCATCTGGAAGGCCTGCAATAACCTTGGCTGCAGTAACCCTTACGCAGTACTGGCGCTGGATATAACAACCTTTATGCGCTACATTGCCTACTTTTCCTTTGGCATGCTGGCCTTTATTTATCACAAGCAGCTGCTGCGCTGGATTGACACGCACCATGGCCTGTTGGTCTGCGGCTTTTTGTTCAACCTGCCGCTGATCGGCGTCTGCTGGTTTGCAAAATACTACCTGCACGTCCTGCCTATTTTGGAATTTGTCTGCTTTCCGCTTAATTTATTTTTGTACAGCATCATCATTGCTATGCTTTTCCGCTATGCACACACCTTAGAATCCCAGGACAGCCTCAGCAAGCGCTTTATGCTGTATCTTGGCAATTATTCCTTCGGGCTTTTCCTTATCCACATCACCTATATGTATGTTGGCAGCAGCATGCTTGCTACCTTACACGTATCGCCCAGCCAGGTAATTTTTTATCCCCTGCTTTTTGTCATCATGCTGGTCCTCAGCCTGTTGACAATGGAACTGCTGGCACGCGTTCCCTGGGGTCATTACTTTATCGGCAGGGTAGGCAAAATAAGCTTGAAGCTGGAAAAGAAATAACTTATGTAATACCATTACAGCTCCCCGTAATTACACGGGGAGCTTTTTATGCTTTTTGCAACAGACGCAAAAATTCTGCCTCATCAATCACAGCAACACCTAGCTGCTGCGCCTTTTCCAGCTTACTGCCGGCCTCTGCCCCGGCGATAACGTAATCTGTCTTTTTGCTGACACTGCCGCTCACCTTGGCGCCCACATCCTGAGCCATGGTTTTGGCCTCCGCACGGCCCAGTGTAGGCAAGGTTCCTGTAAACACCAGCGTCTTGCCAAAGAAGGGATTATCCTCACGGCTCGCAGGCGCAACAAAGCTCATATTCAGCCCCGCCGCCTGCAAACGATTAAGCAAATCGATATTGGCCGGCACATTCAGCCAGGTAACGACGCTTTCGGCAATCTTGGCACCAATATCACGGATTTGCGCCAGCTCGTCCGCGCCTGCCTGCTGCAGGCGCTCCATGCTGCCATATTCCGTCGCCAATGTGCGCGCCACCTTGGCCCCCACATGACGGATGCCCAAGGCAAAAAGCAGCTTATCCAGCTCATTGCTTTTGCTCGCCTCCAAGGCCGCCAAAAGCTTATCCGCCGACTTTTCACCCATACGCTCCAATTGCAATATATCTGCACGCTGCAGGCTGTACAAATCGGCCGCATCATGCACTAAATCTGCATCAATAAGCGCATTGATAACCGACGGTCCGCAGCCTTCAATGTTCATAGCATCGCGGCTGACAAAATGGATAAGACCCTCGCGTCCCAGGGCCGGACAATGCGGATTAGTGCAGCGGATGGCTGCCTCGCTCCCCTGACGCTCCACGCTCCAGCCACATTCGGGGCAGGTTGTAGGAATAACAACCTCCTTTTCATCCCCTGTGCGCTTTGCAGTCACCACATGCAAAACCTCGGGAATAATTTCGCCGGCCTTGTTGATGACAACCCTGTCACCAATACGGATATCCTTGCTGCGGATAAAGTCCTCGTTGTGCAAGGTGGCGCGGCTGATGACGCTGCCGCTGAGCTTAACAGGCGTGAGCACTGCCGTCGGTGTAAGCACTCCTGTGCGTCCCACACGCCAGTCAATATCCTCCAGCGTTGTTTCAGCCTGCTCCGGCGGATATTTATAAGCAATAGCCCAGCGCGGATCCTTGCCTGTCGCACCCAAAAGCTGCTGCTGCCATACATCGTTAACCTTGATTACCGCGCCATCAGTATCATAGGCAAGGCTTTGACGCTTATCATTAAAGCTACTGATAAAGGCCAATGCTTCATCAATAGTATGTACAACCCTATAGCCCTCGCTCACCTTAAAGCCGTAGCGTGCCAAGGCTGCCAATGATTCGCTGTGCTTGGCCTGCGCTCCCTCGCCAACCAAATAATAAGCAAAAAAGCTGAGGCTGCGGCTGGCCGTAACCTGCGGGTCAAGCTGTCGCAGACTGCCTGCCGCCGCATTGCGCGGATTGGCAAATTCACTTTCACCACGCTCCGCACGCTCCTCGTTTAAGCGCATAAACGCACGCCGCGGCATATACACCTCACCGCGCACGTCCAAAAGCTCGGGTACAGGCTCTCCCTCAGGTACCTTCAGCGTCAACGGAATGCTGCGGATAGTACGCACGTTGGCAGTAACATTTTCGCCAACCACGCCATCACCACGGGTGGCAGCGCGCACCAGCACACCGTTTTCATAAATCAGGCTGCACGCCAGACCATCAATTTTGGGTTCCATGACATATTCCACGCCGCTGCCTGCTGGCAGGCCGCTCTGCACACGCTCGTCAAAGGCGCGCAGCTCTGTCGCTGAAAATACGTTACCCAACGACAGCAGCGGCTCCAGGTGACGCACCTCGGTAAATTGGGAAGAGGCACGCCCTCCTACGCGCTGCGTGGGCGAATCAGCCGGCACGCTTTCAGGATATTCAGCCTCAATTTCGCGCAGATGCACCATCATTCTGTCATATTCCGCATCGGTGATTTCCGGTGCATCCAGCACATAATATAAATACTCGTTATGGCGGATTTTTTTACGCAGCTCCTGCGCTTCGGCCAGAGCTATCGCTTTTTCATCAGCAAATAAATCTAATTCTGCCATTGTTCTTCCTCCAAAGGTTTATACGCTGCTAATATCATCCTAATATATAAGGCCTTAAGCCAGTCAGCTCTTGTCCCTTCTGTTATCTTCTGCGTTAAACATCACAAAATAGCTTACAGCTTTTCCAGCTTAGCATATTTAGTCAGCAGGCTGCGGATGCCGGCCCCGGCGAAGGCCACGTTAACCTCCTGCCCGTCCTCTGACGGCTTGACGCTGACGACTGTGCCTGCTCCCCACTTTTTGTGCATTACCTTGTCACCTACGCGAAAGCTTGTACCTGCAGCAGCACTGCTGTCGGCGGGCATAAAGGCCGCCTTGGACGCAAAGGACCAGCCGCTGCTGGTGTGCCTTACCTCCGTCCTGCCCACTATTTCACGCACCGCTCTGCGCGGCTGCGCCTGTGGCCGCTTATATTCGTGGATAAGGTTACGCGGAACCTCCTGCAAAAAGCGTGACGCAGGATAATACTGGGAACGGCCGTAAATTGTGCGCATCCTGGCATTCGTCAGGAATAAATGCTGCTCTGCACGGGTAATGCCCACGTAACACAAACGGCGCTCCTCTTCTATGTCTTCAACTTTACCATCATGGCTAAGAGGGAAGATGCCTTCCTCCATGCCTACGAGGAAAACTGTAGGGAATTCCAAGCCTTTAGCAGAATGTAACGTCATTAGCGTCATCTTATCCTCATCCAGATCGGCATCATCAATATCAGCTACCAAGGCCACATCTGCTAAAAAGTTTTCCAGCGTCTGCTCATCACCACTACGCCCGCACTTAGCAGCAAAATCCTCGGCTACGCTCAAAAGCTCATGTAAGTTGTCCACACGGCTTTGGTCCTGCGCGTCACCGCTGCCCTCCAGCTCGGCAAGGTAGCCTGTTTTTTGCAGCACATCTTCAACAAGCTGCTTTACAGGAGCATCTGCTGCCTCACCCATCAAATCAAACAGCACCTCTGCCAGCCCGTCCAGCTTGTTAGCAAAGCGGCTGGCCAGCGCCGGTACGTCGCCGGCGTTAGAAACTACCTCAAACAGACTTTGGCCGCTGGCAGCAGCATATTCAGCCAGACGCGCAATCGTTGCATCGCCAATACCACGGCGGGGAACGTTAATAATGCGCAGCAGGCTGAGGCTGTCGCTGGGGTTATAAATAAGGCGCAAATACGCCAGCACATCCTTAATTTCCTTGCGCTCATAGAACTTGGTTCCACCAACCATGTTATAGGCAATGCCGCTTTTAATCAGCATTTCTTCAAATACACGCGATTGAGCGTTAGTGCGGTACAGCACCGCCATATCTCCCAGCTTGGCATGCTCCCTTTGCTGCAGCTCCTGCGCACGTTCAATCACAAAGCGCGCCTCGTCACGCTCATCCATTGCCTGATAATAGACAATCTCGCTGCCGCCATCCTTATCTGTCCACAAATTTTTAGGCTTGCGGCCGCTGTTGTTATCAATAACGGCGTTAGCTGCGTCCAAAATAAACTGCGTGCTGCGATAATTTTGCTCCAGCTTCACCAGCTTGGCGTTGGGATAATCCTTTTCAAAATCCAAGATATTTTGGATATCAGCGCCACGCCAGCCATAAATACTTTGGTCAGCATCACCCACTACGCAGATGTTTTTGTGACCAGCGGCTAAAAGCTTTGTCAGCTGGTACTGCGCATGGTTGGTATCCTGGTATTCGTCAACCATGATATAATCAAATTTGTTCTGATATTTTTCACGCACCTCGGCATTTTCCTTAAACAGTCGCAGCGTCAGCAGCAGCAGATCATCAAAATCCACAGCATTATTTGCCTGCAGCTTCTTTTGGTATGCCGCATAAATTTCACCAATTTTAGTATCTCTAAAGTATCCTCCTGCTTCCTGTATAACCATTGCAGGAGTTTTTAATTCGTTTTTATATCTACTGATATCACCACAAATTTTATTGGGATTATACGACTTATCATCCAGGTTCATCTCCTTCAGCACCTGCTTGATGAGGTTCTTGCTGTCGGACGTATCATAAATCGCAAAGTTGTTGCCATAGCCTGTAAGCTTTTCCAAATCACGGCGCAGCACACGTGCACAAAAGGCATGGAAGGTAAACAGCCACACATCACGTGCCGCAGTGCCTGCCATACGGTCCACGCGCTCACGCATTTCGGCGGCGGCTTTGTTAGTAAAGGTTATCGCCAAAATGCGGTAGGGACGCACACCCTGCTGCAAAAGGTGCGCAATGCGGCAGGTAAGCACCTTGGTCTTACCGCTGCCGGCGCCTGCCAAAATCAGCATAGGTCCGTTAATCGTTTGTACAGCATCCTGCTGCTGTCTATTTAAGCCTTGTATTGTATCTGTCATATGCTTCCTCCATAGTCTATTATAGGAGCAATAGCTCCTCTTGATGCAAAAATGTTTTTGACCTTTATATTATACCATAAAGCAACTGCCCAGGCGAAAAGAAAAGCGGCAGCAGTCCACACTCATACAGCCATCCTTTGCCTATAAATACACTAGGAATCATACGCGCTTTGTGCTAAAATAAGCATATGCATTGCAAAAAAGGAGACGCTGTATATGACTAAAACAAGTACCTTTGTACCCGCCAAGGATTTGAGCAAGCTGTGGCGGGCAATTATAGAATTTGACATGCTGCAGCCTGGTGACCGCATCCTTGTCGGCCTGAGCGGCGGCAAA
Source organism: Segatella copri (assembly GCA_963597755.1). Lineage (GTDB taxonomy): Bacteria > Bacillota > Negativicutes > Acidaminococcales > Acidaminococcaceae > Phascolarctobacterium_A. Next base: position 59,522 of record CAVBQX010000002.1, on the reverse strand, counting down.
GACAGCATGCTGCTGACGGCCATGCTGGCAGAAATCAAAAAATATTCCCCCATCCCCTTTGACCTGGCCTGCTACACCGTTAACGGCATGTTCGCACCCGACTTTCCCAAGGCAGAGCTGGAGGCCTTCTGCGCGCAGTTCGGCCTTGTACATTACAGCGACGAGGTGGACGTAATGGCCGCACATGCCAAAAAGGGCGGCAGCCCCTGCTTCACCTGTGCGTACTTTCGCCGTGCTGCCACCAACCGCCGCGCCAAGGAACTTGGCTTCAACAAGGTGGCTCTGGCACACCACAATGATGACGCAGTAGAAACCTTTTTTATGAACCTCGTCACCAGCGGCCAGCTGCGCACCTTTTTGCCGGTCACGCCACTGTCGCGCAGCGGCATCACCGTGCTGCGTCCGCTTTTGTATTACCGCGAAAGCGAAATCCGCGCGCTCGTAGCTAAGCTCGGCCTGCACCCCATCAAAAATCCCTGTCCCTATGACGGACACACCATGCGCCAGGATATCAAGGAGCATATTGCCGCCCTCGATGCGCAGTATCCTGAAATCTACGACCATCTGGCTGCCGCTATGCGTAACAGCGACCGCCAGGAGCTGTGGCCTGCCAAGCCCGGCAAGGAGCTTTTGGGTAAATTCCACGCCTTTTGGGGACGCGGCCGCAAGGATGGTGACGCAAAGTGAAAACAAAATCCTACCTGTACATCATCACCGCTGCCGCCTGCTGGGGTCTGATAGGACTTTTTGTCCGCCATCTGGCAGCAGAGGGCTTTTCTTCACTGCAAATAGTGGCACTGCGCTCGCTGGTAGCAGCAATCTGTATCACGCTGCTGGTAGCGCGCAACCCGCGCCGCACGCTCAGCATCCGTCCGCGCGACTGCTGGCTGTTTATTGGCACAGGCATCTGCAGCCTGGTATTTTTTAACTTTTGCTATTTTAATTCTATGCAGCAGACCAATCTGGCAGTAGCAGCGCTTTTGCTCTACACCGCTCCCATTTTCGTCATGCTTCTGTCGCTCATCTGCTTTGGTGAACGCTTTACGCGCAGCAAGGCCATTGCCCTTGTGCTCACCTTTACAGGCTGCGCCTGTGTCACCGGTGCTTTAGGCAGCGGTCTTACTCTCAGCACCAGCGGCCTGCTTTATGGTCTGGGCAGCGGCTTCGGCTATGCTCTCTACAGCATTTTTGGCAAGTACGCCGTAAAACGCTATTCTTCGCTGACGATTACTGCATATACCTTTTATTTCGCAGTCCTCGGCTCCTGGCCTCTAGCCGGCCTGCAGTCGGCAAGCCTTGGCAGTCTCAGCAGCCAAGCCATTTTCAACGTTTGCGCTTTAGGCATTCTTTGCGCTGTGCTGCCTTATCTGCTATATACCAAGGGGTTGGAGGGAGTAGAGGCCGGCCGCGCTTCTATTTTAGCCACCATTGAACCCTTCGTAGCTGCTACCGTTGGCGTGCTGTGCTTTGCCGAACCACTGACACTGACAAAAATCTCAGGTATGGCGCTCATTCTTGCAGCAATCGTAGTGTTGAATTTAGAAAAACAATAACAAACCTGCAAGCAAGCAAAAACCGCTCGTTACCTCTGCTAAAGTTATTCCAGCAGTAGTAACAAGCGGTTTTATCTTTTCTCGTTTTACACTTTATCCCAATCACAAAGTATGCTGAGCAGCACTTTAAATTGCTCTTGCCACAAGCACCCCTACGCCTACAGCTGCAAGCCCTAGAAAGATGCTCCCACCAACATAGCCGAGCGCCGCAGCCAGATTACCCTGTAAAAGCAGCGTCAGTCCCTCGTAGCCAAACGAAGAAAAGGTAGTGAAGCCTCCCAACAGGCCAACGCATAAAAACAAACGCCATGCCGCAGGCAGCAGCTGCCGCTCCACAATCAGCGTCATCAGCGCACCCATAAAAAAGCAGCCTGCGATATTAATAATAAACGTTCCCCACGGCAGGTTGCTGCCCATCATCCTAGTGATGATATTGCCTAAAAGGTAACGGCATAATGCGCCTAGTGCACCGCCTGCAGCTATACCAATAAGCTCCATCACGCACTCTCCTGCAATTTTTCAATGCACGCCAGCGTCTTATCCCACTCGCCCTGCGCAGCCACAAGCTGCTGCTGCACGTCCTGCGGCGCAAAGCTATCACTGCGCAATAAAGTGACGATGGCTGCAAAGGTAGCAGAAAGAGTCCCCAGCTCCAGCGTTGCGCACACGCCCTTAAGATTATGCGCCAGGCGCAAGGCCTCCTGCCAATTAGCAGCCTGCACAGCAACCTGCAGCTGAGCAAATTCCTGTGAAGCAGCCAGCTTACGCAAAAAGCGCACATAAAGCGCCTCGCTACCCATAAAACGCTCCTCCAGGCCTTTGGCAATATTAATATCTATGTAATTAGGCAAATCATCTAAAATCACGCTTGTTGCCTCCTTCTAAAATTAATGCGACAGATATTCTCCCATTTTCTGTGCTAAAAGCTTCATCTGCACAGGCTTGACCATGTAATCATTCATTCCGGCACTCAGCGCCTGCTTAATATCGTCAGGCGCACTGCTGCCGGTAAGCGCCACAATAGGCACAGCCTTAGCATCAGCGCGCTCTAACGCACGGATAGCACGCGCAGCGCCGTAGCCGTCCAGCTCCGGCATCTGCATATCCATAAGCACCATACTGATGCTGCCTGGCTCCGACTCTTTAAACAGCTCCACTGCCTCCTGCCCGTTCGCAGCAGGCAACACCTCCAAGCCATTCATCGTCAGCAGCTCGCTGATAATTTCCATATTGATATCATTATCCTCGGCCACCAGCACCCTGCAGCCGGCAAAATCGGCCAGCTTAGGCTGGCTTTGGGTACTGCTGCCATCTGCCTGCTTAACAAGGTTAAACGGCAGAGAAATCAGCACGCAGGTGCCCTCATCCACACGACTGCTGATATGAATGCTGCCATCCATGCGGTCTACCAGGCTCTTAACAATAGTCATACCAAGGCCAGTACCAACAACCTTGGGCACACCAAAACGGCTGTCACGCTCAAAGGGCTTGTAAATCTTTTCCAAAAACTTAGCCGACATACCACAGCCCGTGTCCGTAACAATAAAGGTGTAGCGCACACGGTTGCGCTCCTTTGTTGCCTCCTTGCGCACCATGAAGCTTATCTTCCCCTGTGCCTTGGTGTATTTGACGGCATTGGACAAAATATTATTCAATATCTGCTGCAGGCCCTGCAGATCGCCGCTCACAGTTTCACCCTCGGGCAGCAACAGCTGTGCATCAAAGAACTTTTGCTCCAGCTCAGCCTGGGCCGCAAAAATATCACTGATATCCTGCACCGCCTTACCTATGGCAAAGGTTTCCTGCACATGCTCCACCTGGCCGTTATCCAAGCGCGCCATCTCCAGTATGTCGTTAATCAGCGTCAGCAGCTGCTGGCCTGCACCGCGGATTTTGCGGATATATTCCTTAACCTGACCGCAATCGTCCTTGTGCAGCTCGGCCAGCTCGGCCATGCCGATAATACCATTGAGCGGTGCACGCATATCGTGCGACAGGGCCGAAAAGAACATATTGCGTGACTTGGCATTTTCACGTGCCACACGCAAGGCGTGCTCCGTCACCTGCAGGCGCTCCAGCTCCTTTTGCTTTTCAGCGTCCACCTCACGGAAGAAGAAGATAGCCTCATCCGCCTTAAGCAGATCGTCACGCACCAGGCGCACATTAAGCCATTTGTATTCCCGCCCAAAGCGCTGGCGGAATTCGCCGCCGAAATCATAAATATGACGGTTCACCAGCTCCTTGATGTTGTCACGGGAAAAGGTCTCGGCAAATTCATCGGCCGCCTCCGGCTCCACATAGGCTAGCAAACCCTGCAAAAGCTTGTCATAATCGCCTTCCGCCTCCTGCGGACCAAAGGAGGTGCTTTTGAGCATATAATAACGGCCAGTAACAAAATTTACACGAAAGACCGCCAAAAAGGATTTGCTCATCACGCGGATAACCTCGTTAATGCTTTGAATCTGCTTATTGAGGACGTGCTCGCGCAGCGCCAGCCCTGCTGCCAGCAGCAGCAGTACGCCAAGCGTCAGCATAAACCAATGCAGAAGGCTTTCGTAGTCACCCAGCAAAAAATCATAGGGAATAGTAACAATAGAAATCCAACCCTTGTCAGAGGTGGTATAATACACGCCACGCTTATTGCCATCATAATCAGTTATATAAGAAACATCACCAGAATTATTATTGCGTATTTCCTTAAAAATCTGCTCCACATAAGGCTGCTGCTCTTCTATAGACAGGTTGCGGTCATTGATAGCAAACATGATGTTACCATCCGGGTCACACAAATAATAATAACTATGCGGCGGCAGCTGGTTGTCTGCCAGAAGCGCGTTGAGACGCTCCGGATAAATATTCATTGCCAGCACATCGTCATCGCCAAAGCTTACAGCCAAGGTCAGCACGCGTCCGCTGCTATCATCCTTGCGGTAAAGATTGGTATAAGCTACGCTGTTTTTATTTTTTAAGGCTGCCATGTACCATTTCTGGCTGCGCGCATCAGCAGCTGTGCCGGCAAGCTTTTTGCCTACAACATGGTCATTAACAACAGCGCACATCTCAAAACGTCCCACCTCGGAATTCGTTTCCATGTATTCCGTAAAATGTGCCAAGGCCCCCTCTAATTCGTTTTCTGTTATATCCGGCTTCATCTCCAGCAGATGCGCCATATTCTGTGCCGCACTGCGCAGCAGCATTTCCTGTGATTTAATGCGTCCCGTTTCCCTTATAGCAAAGCGGGCAGCAATCTCCTGCCCCATAATGTGCGAATTTTCCAGTATCTTATCGCGCACAATATGCAGGCTCACCAACGAAACCAGCAGGAAGAAGGCAAAAATAATCATACTGAAGAAGGATATTTTTATTTTTCTTTGGAAAAACTTAAACTCCATGTTCCCTCCATGCTACCATCATTCATAAACAACTGTATATCCCCAAAACATCATCTCTTATTATATAACAGCAAAATGCTCTCTACAAGTGCGGACGCAAAAAGAGCTGCCGCAAATTCTGCAGGCAGCCCTTTAGCTTGGGTGTATAGAAAGAGAGTTTTATTTTTACGCAAGCTCGGCTCTGGCGTCAATCGCCGCAGCCTCTTCGTCAGTCATGTATTCCGGTTTAATATCGCGCCCCATATGGTTGAGCATTTTGCGGTCACTGCGGATAGTAGCGCAGGCCACAGTCGTCAGCATGTTACCGGTGATGGTAGCAGAAGCGCCGGCGCGGAAGGCAGTTTCGCCATCACCCGTCAAAAGTGCACGGCCGGCACCCAAACGGATATTGGCCAACGGATTAATATAACGGAAGAAGGCAACAGTGCGAAGAATGTCATCCTCGCTCAAGCGCGGCAGATGCTCCAGCGGTGTGCCGGGAATAGGCATCAAAGCGTTCAAAGGGATAGAATCAATGCCCAGCTCTGCCAGGCTGATGGCCATATCCAAACGATCCTCCCAGGTTTCGCCCATGCCGATGATGCCGCCGGAGCAGGCGCACATTCCCTCCTCCTTAACCATCTTCAGCGTATTAATCTTCATGTCATAGGTATGCGTAGTACAGATATTGGGGAAATTACGCTTGGAGGTTTCAATATTATGGTGATAGCTGGTAACGCCGGCCTCGTGCAGACGGTGCAGCTGCTCACGCGAAAGGAAGCCCATCGAAGCGCACAGATCAATTTTCAGCTCACGGTGCATGGTATTGTAAGCGTGAATAGCCTTATCAAACTCCTCACCCGTCAGTGCCTTGCCAGCAGTTACGATAGAAAAGCGGTGCACGCCCTCCTCCTGGTTGAGACGTGCCAGATTAACAATTTCCTCCTCAGGCAAAAAGTCATAAACCTCACAGGTTGTGTGGTTATGTGCAGACTGCGCGCAAAACTTACAGTTTTCAGGACAATGACCGCTGCGGCCGTTGATAATAGAGCACAAATCCACGCGTGCGCCTACAAAATGCTCACGGATTTTATCAGCACCCTCACAAAGTGCCTGCAAATCGCAGGTCAAAAATGCTTGTAAATCATCCTCACGGGTCAGTCTTCTGCCATCAATAATTTCCTGTGCCAATGCCTTGGGATCCATATTATCTCCTCTTTCCTAAATAAATACCTACTTGCTAAGTAGTTTAATGCTGCAAAAATTATAGGCTAGCGTAAACCTTGACCATGTTTTACGTTAACCTGTCGTTAACCATGATTATAGCACAAGATAACCAAAAGAGCAAGCGGATTTATTCCTCAGCATTGACCCACTATCTGCCCAGCCTTTTCAGCTTATCAGATCCCTGCCTCCACAGCAAAAAGCCACCGCAGGATGCGCTGCTAGCGCACTACCTACAGTGGCTGATGCTTATGAAATTATCTGTTCAATATACCAGGAGCTGCTTACCTTACATTAATGCTGTACGGCTGAGCAATGCTATCGCCACCGGCATAGAACATAAGCGTCAAATCCCTATTATCAACATAATACGGCACTTCAAAGGTCAATGCTATCGTACCGGTTGTAGAATTAGGATCCATACGCTCAGTCATCCAATTAGTATTGCCATAATCGTTATAATAATGCTTCATTACGTCTGTAGCAACCTTATAGATATTGCCGCTTCTTCTATCCCAAAGGCGTACCAGTCCAGGTGTAGTAATGGGATAGACATAAAGATTGGTCAGGTTTCTGGCCTTTGTCAGCAGGATGATAAATTTGCCGTTAGCGCGTACATGTCCCAGGTAATTATCCTCGTAAATATCGTTGATATAAAATTCCCAATTAGAGTATCTCACAGGATAAGGCAACGAATATTCACGCTCTAGAGGTATATCTCTTTGGAAATAGCCTTCAAAAATCACTCTTGAATTTTTGCCCAGTTTGCCATAGCCTGTCAGCTCATCGTTAGTAAACGGACCCTCGCGCCACACCTTGCTGTCGTCAAGGTCAGTAACCCTTCCCTGACCCTCAAAATGGCCGTTGCGAAATTCACCCTCGTACATCCATCTGTTAGTATTATTAGTGTAGGTGGTAGTAAAACGACCCTGACCATCAGGCAGTCCCTGAGAATTTACCTGGCCTTCATAGTAGCCATTAGCATCCTTATACGACAGATGCAGCGTCATACGACGGGATACATACCCGCTTTGGTCAGATGACGAATAACTGGTAGCAGGCGGCACAGTGTTATAGCTGGTGTCATTAGTCCTGGTCTTATAAGGACTTTGCGCAGGCGCTGCATATACATCAGCCAGCCCCATAGCAGTAAAGCACAGCGCAGCCAGCGCCATACCCAAAAGTAATTTTTTCATTTTTTTGCTCCCTTCTATAGCTTATTTCACTTCATCCCAAAACAAGCCTATCAAAGCACGCTGCTCTGACAGGCTTGTTTTTATTATACTTTGCTTGTGCGCAGGGCAAGCCTATCTAAGAACAAATCCCTGCACTCATTATAGGTGCCGCGTGAGACATTCCATCAGCATCATATTGCTCACAACACCAATGCCTCCGGGCACAGGCGTAAAGGCACTAGCCTTTTGCACTACGGCAGGGTCCACGTCGCCCACCAGCTTGCCCTCTACGGCATTAATGCCCACATCAACAATAACAACGCCTTCCTTTACCATCTCAGGCTTTACAAAGCAGGCTTTGCCCACCGCTGCAACAACTACATCCGCCTGCTGCAAAAGCTGCGGCAGGTTGCGTGTGCGCGAATGGCAGATGGTGACTGTGGCATTTTTAGCCAGCAGCAGAATACTCACAGGCTTGCCAACAACGTTGCTGCGGCCAATAACCACAACATGCTTGCCCTCCAGCTCTATGCCATAATGCTCCAGTGTTGCCATACAGGCACGCGGTGTGCAGGGCGCAAAGCGGCTGCGGCCCATGAACACATCGCCTACATTCTGCGGACTCAGACAGTCCACATCCTTGTTGGGCGAAATAGCAGCACCGATAGTATCGCCGTTGATATGCTTAGGCATAGGCATCATAGGCATAATGCCAGTTACATAACGATTGCGGTTAAGCTTTTTGATAACACCCACAACCTCCTCCTCCGGCGTATCTGCCGGCATCAGGATAACCTTAGCAGCACCACCAAGGCTTTCGATTAGCTTGACCAGCCTGTCCTTGTAAACATGGGATGCAGGGTCATCCCCCACAACCAGGATAGCTAACGTAACAGTCAGGCCGCGCTGCTTTGCTGCAGCAATCTTTTTTGTAATAGCCTCACGGTAAACGTCGGCAACAGGCTTACCCCTCATTAAAATTGTTTCCATGACATTTCACCTCAAAAAAATAATGTAAAGTATGTATTTTATATTTATATCTATATTTATAACTGATGCATAAAGCAAATGATACCCTTCCACCACGCCAAGACTGGCGAGAAGGTATTAAATGCGAAATGAATTCGACGACGGCGTACTAAAAGGTACGTCTAGGAAAATTCGTAAAGCAGATGATGCCTTTCCACCCCGCTAAGACTGGCGAGAAGGTATCAGATGCGAAATGAATTCGACGACGGCGTACTAGAAGTACGTCTAGGAGAATTCATAAAGCAGATGGTGCCTTATTCGCCAGTCTTGCATCAGAAGAGACCGCTGATAACCCCATCATCCGACACATCTATCTTTTCTGCTGCCGGAACCTTGGGCAAACCAGGCATAGTCATAACGTCACCGGTCAAAACAACGATGAATCCGGCACCAGCTGAGATGCGGCAGTTTTTGATGGTGATGTTAAAGCCACTGGGACGACCTAAGAGCGCAGGATCATCCGAGAAGGAATATTGGGTTTTGGCCATACAAACAGGCAAATTGCCATATCCCAAATCCTCAAATTCCTTGAGTGCCTTGCTGGCTTCTTTAGTATAGCTTACGCCGTCGGCGCCATAGATTTCTTTAGCAATGGTAGCGATTTTATCCTTCAGGCTGTATTCCAACGGATAGATAGGTGCAAAGCTGCTCTTGCCGCTTTCAGCCAGGGCAATAACCTCTTTAGCAAGGTCAATGCCACCATCGCCGCCCTTGGCAAAGACATCGGACAAGGCAACATTCACGCCGTGCTTAGCGCAATGCTCGCGCACTGCCTCCAGCTCCTCGGCTGTATCCTGGGCAAAGATATTGATAGCAACCACGCAGGGAACGCCAAACTTTTTGACGTTTTCGATATGCTTTTCCAAATTTACCAGACCTTTTTTAACTGCTTCCACATTAGGCGTGGTCAGTTCGGTCTTGGGTACGCCACCGTGCATCTTTAAGGCGCGCACGGTAGCAACAATAACTGCCGCATCAGGCTTAAGGCCGGCGTAACGGCATTTAATATCAAAGAATTTTTCTGCGCCAAGGTCAGCACCGAAGCCGGCCTCGGTAATGGTGTAATCTGCCAGCTTCATAGCGGTTTTAGTGGCCATAACGCTGTTGCAGCCGTGGGCGATGTTAGCAAAGGGGCCGCCATGAATGATAGCAGGCACGTTTTCTAGGGTCTGCACCAGATTCGGCTTAATGGCATCCTTCAAAAGTGCTGCCATTGCGCCCTGCGCCTTAATCTGGCCTGCGGTAACAGGCTTGCCGCTGTAATCATAAGCAACGATAATCTTAGACAAGCGCTCCTTGAGATCATGCAGGTCGTTAGCCAGGCACAGGATTGCCATAACCTCAGACGCAACGGTGATATCAAAGCCATCCTGACGGGGAACGCCATGCGCTTTGCCGCCCAGGCCAACTACGATATTACGCAGCTCGCGGTCGTTCATATCCACAACGCGCTTCCAGACAATGCGGCGCGGGTCAATGTTCAGCGCATTACCCTGCTGAATATGGTTATCAAGCATAGCAGCCAGCAGCATATGTGCCGAGGTGATAGCATGAAAATCGCCCGTAAAGTGCAGGTTGATGTCCTCCATAGGTACAACCTGCGAATAACCGCCGCCAGCAGCGCCGCCCTTAATGCCCATGCAGGGACCGAGCGAAGGCTCACGCAAGGCTACAATAGCCTTTTTGCCAAGCTTGGCCAAGCCCTGTGCTAAACCTACGGTGGTAGTGGATTTGCCTTCACCTGCCGGAGTCGGGGTGATGGCTGTAACCAGCACCAGCTTGCCTGCCTTATTGTCTGCCACCTTGCGGATGAGATCATAGGACAGCTTCGCCTTGTATTTACCATATAATTCAATATCATCCTCACCTATGCCCAGCTTGGCTGCGACATCGGTAATTTTTTGCATTTTTGCCTGTTGGGCAATTTCGATATCGGATAACATTTGTAATTCCCCTCCTGTTTTTTATTCAAAAGTTATCTGGTATAATTCTTCCCCAGACATTTATTTTCCTGCCTGAAAAGGTCATGTATACAAAATAATTCTACTTAAACCAAACCTCAATCGTGCTGCCCTCATCCACCTCACTGCCTGCCGATGGCTTTTGCTGATAAGCACTGCCACTGCCATATGGCTTTAGGCGCAAATGTCCCTGCTGCAGCAGCTCGGCAGTATAGCGCATATCCAGACCTGTAAAGTCCGGCAGCTTGATTTTGCCATTGGGCAAAAGCTGCATCGTCGGCAGCTCCTTGGATTTAGCAGCCTCCTTGCGTCCTACGGCGTTCATCTCTTCAAAAGAAGGCAGTCCCTCGCTCGAAGCCGGCTGAATGCCCTTAGCTACCAAAATCTGCTGCAGCGTATCGCGGAAGATAGGCGCGCTTACCTGCGAACCATAAAATGCTCCCTGTGGTGTATCAAGCATTACCAGCATCGCATAACGCGGCTTGTCTGCAGGCACAAAGCCCACGAACGAAGCGATGTACTGGCCTGCGGCATAGCCGCCGCCCTCTGCCAGCTTTTCGGCTGTACCTGTTTTACCGGCAATGCGGTAGCCCTTGATAGCGGCTGTCTTACCGCCACCCTCGCTTACTACCATCTCCATCATAGCGCGCATCTGACGTGCCACCTGCTCGGTCATCACATTGCGCACAACCTTTTTCTGTCCTTCGCGAATGGTGCTACCATCTGCTGCAACAATTTTCTTCACAATATATGGCTGCAAAAGCTCGCCGCCATTGGCAATAGCGCAAATTGCACGCAGCACCTGAATAGGCGTCACCGCCACGCCCTGACCTATAGCCATTGTCGCTACGTCCGGCTCATACATAGCCTTAGGATCGTATAAAATACCGCCCTCCTCGCCTGGCAGGTCTATGCCTGTAGGAGTGCCAAAGCCAAACTTTTTAGCATAGCTGATGAGCCTGTCAGCACCCAGCTGCATACCCAGCTGCACCATGCCTGTATTGATAGAAAACTTGATAACTGTCGAAAATGGTACTGTCCCCATACCTTCGCTATCCCAGTTATGAATAACGCGGTCGGCAACCTTGATGCTGCCCAAATCCTGAAACGTGGTATCAGGTGTAATAATGCCCTCGGTAAGACCCATACAGCCAACCAACGGCTTAAATACCGAGCCTGGCTCATAAATCATAGAGATAGCCTTATTATTCCAGCTGTCAGCGCTATATTTGCCAAAATTATTAGGATCAAAGGTAGGCCTGCTTGCCATACCCAAAATCTCGCCGGTATACGGATCCATAATTATGGCCGCTGCCCCCTTGGCCTTAGTACGCGCAATGGCATCGTCCATAGCATCCTCCAGCACGTACTGAATTTTGCTGTCCAGCGTCAGATACACTGTAGGCAGCTGCTCCTGCTGCTTTTGCAGTCCGGGCTCCTTATCGTTAACCATCGTTCCCAAAATCTGCTGACCAAAGGCATCCTGTAGCTGCGAATAGGTGCTTTCCTTCCCCTTAAGGATATCATTAAGCTCGTATTCCAATCCGCTTAAGCCCTTATCATCCATACCCACAAAGCCTAAAATTTGGGCAGCAGCACGCTTTTTGGTATAATAGCGCTTGCTTTCCTCCAAAAAGTGCAGGCCGGGCAATACATTTTCTTTGATAATGTCGCGCACCTTTTGCACTTCAGCAGGCTCCATAGTACGCTTTAACCAGACAAAGCGTCCACCGCCGTTAAAAATAGCATAGAGCTTATCGGCGTCTGTTTTCAGCACTGGTGCCAAAAGATCTGCACTCACACGGCGCGTATCACGTCCAGGCCACTTTTTTTGTGCTTCAGGCTCATCCTTCATGCCTTCGGGATCGACATAGAGTGAACCGGTCATAATGCTAACCGCCATCTCTTCGCCATCGCGGTCTACAATACGCCCACGCGGGGTTGTTATCTTATAATCTATCTGCAGCTGCGATTGGGTGAGCTGTTTCAGCCTGTCGCCATCAACCAGCTGAAGCCAGACAAGACGAAAAAACACACCTATAAGCATGAACACCATAAGCGTGCAAATCCAGGTAAAGCGTCTCTTTCCGGCCAACAAGGTAAATAATTTCACAGCCATCACCTCCTGCTATGCACAAAGCGGAAGCTGGCACGCCGCTCCTCCGGCGTCTGGGCATCCACTGCCATCTGTCTTTCCTCTTCATCATATACAGAAAGCAAAAGACCTATAGCACACATAGAAATGAGCATGGAGCTGCCGCCATAGCTGATAAAGATAAGCGGTACGCCAATAACAGGCAGAATACCGCACACCATCGCCATATTAGCAAAGGCCTGCCCAATAATGAGAAAGGTTACACCTGCAGCCAATAAAAAGCCCTTAGAGTCGCGTGTGCTAACGCAAATCCTATAAAAGGCTGCTCCCATAACAGCAAACACTAAAAGTAAAAGCATTGCTCCCATCAGTCCATTTTCCTGACAAAAAATAGCAAAAGCAAAATCCGTATGCGCCTCAGGCAGGTAAAAGAATTTACCGGCACCATGTCCCCATTCCGTACCCGTCAAGCCGCCGCTGCCAATCGCCAACAGTGATTGCACCATCTGGTAGCCATTGCCACGCTCATCTAACCAGGGATCAAACCATACCTTAATGCGTTCCCAGCGGTAGGGTGACGTAATAGTCAGCACAACAGCACCAACAAAGCCTGCACCTATAATGCCTACTATCCATTTTTTTGCCATACCGGCAATAACAAATACTCCTATCAAAAGTGCCACAATAATAGCCGCCGTTCCCAAGTCAGGCTGCTTTACAACCAACGCCGCCACAGCCAGCGTCGCATAGGTAACATGTCCGCATTCACCGGTAAACAGCTCTACCCTTTGCCCGCTCTTCATAGCGCTGCCCAAATAGCGCGCCGCCAGCAAAATGATCACTAGCTTGGCAATCTCCGACGGCTGAATCGAAAATGCTCCCAGATAAATCCAGCGTGTCGCACCCTTATTGGCAATGCCCATGTAGTCAACATATAGCAGCATGAGAAAGGTAAGTACATAGCAGCCCCACAAAAAGCGCTTATTTAATATCCTTTTGTAGCCAATGCTACGCACGACATGAATAGCCACCATCCCTCCTGCCGCAAAAAGAAAATAGCGGCCAAGATAATAGCAACCACTGCTAAACATATCCTGCGCCGATACAAAGCTGGCGCTGTAAACATTGACACCACCAGCCAGTAACAGGATAAACATCAACATATAAATTGCCTGCCGTGGATTATCCCATAGCAAAAATCTTTTCCTCATAGCGCTCAACTCAATTTAAAATACAACCTCGCAAAAGTTTATCGGTGTTCCCAGCGCACTAAACTTCTGCTCATACTCTGTCTGTACAGGGTTATCATATTCTGAATGGTGCAAATCATAGCTAAGGCCAATAATCTCCAGCCCAAACTCCTTGAACTCCTCTACTGAAAAATCAAAAAGCGCACGGTTATCTGTCTTAAAACGCAGGTGTCCGCCCTTACCCAAAAGCTTTTGGTAAAGCGCCAGAAAATTGCGGTGTGTCAGACGACGCTTGGCATGACGTGCCTTAGGCCAGGGATCGCTAAAATTCAAATACAGCTCCTTGATTTCACCCGGCTCAAACCAGTCCAGCAAATTTTCGGCATTGGCACAAATAATGCGCACGTTATCCAGATTTTTATCCTTTGCCGCCTTCGCAGGGAAGTAGGCAATATCATGCTGCGTCTCGATGCCTATAAATGCCTTATCAGGGTTCAGCTCTGCCATGCCTATGGTAAAGCGGCCCTTACCGCAGCCAATTTCCAGGCACAGACGCTTGCCGGGAAACATTTCCTGCCAATGACCCTTAAACTTATCAATATCGTGCATAAAAACGTATTCGTCCTGCACTTCCTTCATTGCTTCTTCAATCCACGGTTTTTTTCTTAAACGCATATCTAAACCTCACAAAAATATAATATCTCGATAATATATTATACACTAAAACACGCTGCAGCGAAAAGAAGAATTAGCAAAAAGGACCGCCGCAAGCGACGATCCCCTTATTCAGCATATTCTACTTAAAAATATCCTTAGCCTTACGCAGCACATCGTCCGCGCGCTTGCTTACCTTATCAAAGGTGTTTTGCATATCCAAATCAAATTTGTGTGCTTCATCGCCAAGCGGCTTATCCTTGCAGGCCAAATCCTTCAGCTCGCCCAGCATCTTGATGCCCTCCAGACGCGCCTCCTCATAGGTTGCCTTAAAGGCCGAAAGATCATCAGGTCTGCCTGCCTCCAGCCAGGCGTTAGCCACCTTGCCCACAGCGTAAGTCACAGACACGCCTATAGGTATCTGCACTGGCGCAAAGGGAATGAGTGTTGCCAGCGTCTGCCCCACGAAGGCCGCTCCTAGCGAGCCCAAAAGCCCCAAAACCGCGCTTTCTGACAGCTCTATCCCGCGCAGCTTGGCCAGACGGGTAATCATGTACACCTCATTGGCCATCAGCGCCATAGTGCCCACGCCCGGAGCCACCACAATCACGCCGGCACGGGCAGCTGCCCAGCGGCAGATTGCTTCTGCTTCCTTATCCACATCCACAGCATATTTCATTTTGTGCTCATCCAGTCGTTCTGTCATCTGCTTCACCTCATAACAGCAAACTTAGCTACGCAGTACCTCCAACGGCAACATGCGATTACATTAATTACATTATATCCTAAAGCCTGCGTCTGTCCAATGACATTATCGTGAAATCTTTTGTTTATTTTTACTGCGCACAGCGCGCTGAAGTATGGTAAAATAGTAGCATACGAATTTTTGTGGCGAGGAGAGCGAAACGGCATGGACGAAACAAACAGTACGCCCTACGTCGGCCGCTTTGCGCCCACGCCCAGCGGCTTTTTGCATTTGGGCAATGTCTTTTGCAGTCTGCTAGCCTGGCTCTACGCCAAAAAGAGCGGCGGCAAAATTGTTTTGCGCATCGAAGACCTTGACCCGCAGCGCTGCTCACTTGCTAAGGCCGACGCCCTGGCACGTGACCTAAAATGGCTGGGACTGACATGGGACGAGGGTGCTTATTGCGATAATAATAGCGACAGCTATTTTCAAAGCAGACGCAGCGAAATTTACGCGCATTACTTTGCCAAGTTGCAGGCACGCGATTTAGTTTACCCATGCTTTTGCAGCCGGGGCGAGCTACACACCGCCGAGGCACCCCACGCCAGCGACGGACGTATTATTTACGCCGGCACCTGCCGCTCACTTTCGCAGGCAGAGCGCACAGCCAAAGCCAAGGACCGTAATCCTGCCTGGCGCGTCAAGGTTACTGATGCCCCCATAAGCTTCACTGATGCACATTACGGTGTGCAGAAATTCAATCTGGCACAGGACGCAGGCGACTTTATCCTGCGCCGTAGTGATGGCGTATATGCCTATCAGCTGGCTGTTGTTATCGACGATGCGCTCATGGGAGTTACGCAGGTGGTGCGTGGCTGTGACCTGCTAAGCTCCACCCCTATGCAGCTATACCTATATAAGCTCTTAGGCTTTACACCACCAAGCTTCTGCCACATTCCGCTGCTCACGGATGCACAGGGACGCAGGCTGGCCAAGCGCGACGGAGATCTGGAGCTTGCCGCCTTGCGCGCACACTTCGGCGCGAGCGAACCTATCATCGGCATTTTGGCGCATCTTGCAGGACAGCTGCCGCAGCCAGAGCCTATTACACCCAAGGAGCTGCTAAAAATTTTTGACCCGGATAAGGTTCCCAAACACAATATTATTGTTCCTAAGATTATTTAAATCATTCACATAACCCAACAGGAGGAATAACTCAAAATGAAAAAGCTCTTAATGAAAATCAAAGTAAATATGATCGTCGTTGTCATTGTCAGCCTTTTGGGCGGCATGGCAGGCAGCTACTTTTTTGACAACAGGTGGTTAGGCCTCATCATCGCCCTACCACTGTGCGCACTGTACATTTATCAGGTATACCAGGTTCAGGCTGATTACCGCGAGCAGCACACCCGCAAAAAGCACACTAACAAATATAGGTAAGAAAGCACAAAAGGACTATTATGCAACCTCCTAGAAAGAAGCGTAATAGTCCTTTATTTTTATCTTCTTACCACTGCTCAGGCACTTCGCTCAGCTTATCCATGACAAACATAATGTAGCTGACATTGCAGATAAGATTGCCACCGTCATCGGTAATTTGCGAAACGATGTTAATGGTGGACTGCCCCTTGTGTACAATTTTGCTGGACACAGTCAGCGCGCCCAGACCACGCACATTGCTGATATAATCAATATTCATATTCAGCGTGGTGCAAATTTTGCCCACCGAAGCGCAGGTAATACCTGTTACACAATCAGCCAAGGCTGCCATCGCACCGCCATGCACACCCAGCCAATGGTTGGTGTGAATATCAAAATCAATAGGCATAACAAGCGTAGCACCGCCGCAATGCACCTCCTTGATTTCAATCTTCAGGACGTTCATAAAAGCATTGCTGCTCCACATTTTACGGATTACTTGTTCTGGATTCATGAAAAAACCGCCTTTCTGAAAATAATGATATATAGTTATACAAAGCAGATGGCGTGCTAGCGCAAGCCTTACATCAGAAGTACATGTTGACAACCGTCATATACACCGGAATCATCAGCAAGCCGCCGATAATCGTAATAAACGACAATGCTGCCGCGAATTGGCTGTCACCGCCGTACTGCTTGCAGACGATAGCCATCTGCGTCATAGCAGGCATGGCTGCCTGCATAGCAAATACCTTGACCGAAATCGGCGATACGTTGATAAACGGCACCAGGCACAGCACGCATAACGGGCAGACAATAAAACGCCCGAAAAGACCGCCCCAGATATCCTTTTCAAAGTTAAAATCACTAAGCTTGATCTTGCTGATTTCGATACCGATAAACACCAAGGAAAGCGGCGTGGTCAAATTACCCACGTACTGAAAACCGCGCATCAAAAATTTAGGCAGTGGCAGCCCGATAAGAATAAGTACGATAGCAGCCACAAAACCCATCAGGGGTGGTGACCACAGCTTTTTGAGCACCTGCATGGAAAACAGGCTGCTGCCTGCACCTTCAACGTCAGCGACAATATTCTGCACGCCCAGCGTCCAGAAGAAGGTCAAATTCACCATATAGTACAGCATAACTGACGGGATGCTTTCATCGCCGAAAAGCGCCAGATTAACGGGCAGACCGATAAACATAGTATTGGCGATAAAAAAGTTAGTGACGAACACACCACGTCTGCCCTGGCGCACGTTAAACAGGCGCACCGCCAGCTTGCCCACAATCATAGCCAGCAGCATGGAGCACACCGGCAGCAGCATATCTGGTGCCAGCTCCAACAGCTTTTGTGCTGTAAAGTTCTTAGTCAGGCTGGTAATCATGTACAATGGCAGTGAAACCGTTGTAACCAGCTTAGCAATCAGCGCGCTGCTTTTGTCGTCAAACCAACCCTTTTTACTCAAAACATAACCAATCCCAACAACAAGCACAATAGTAAAAATACCATCTAGTGCCTGCAAGACATAACTAAGCATAAATTTATACCTTCTTTCAGAACGCACAACAAGGCACGGCTGTCCCTACCGTACCTTGCGTGCTAAATGGAGGAGTATTAGCATCATCGTGCTAAGCATTTGTATGTCAAGGAGCTTTCCTGATATATCATGTCCCTAAAATATATCGTGGGGAAATTCCTTATGTGCCAGCAAATATAAAGTTATTGTTACAGAAAGCAGATCTGCGCTGCCTCCCGGACTAATGCGCCTTTGTAAGAAGTACCTCTCGGTTTCGGCAATGGCCATCCTGCCTGCTTCGGTAAAGACACTACCCTTTTGCAGGATGTCACGTGCAATTCTCTGCACTTCTAACAAAGTTTCGTAATCGGTGCGCCAGATAACATTGCTATCCTCTACTACTGTCATAAGCGCCAGCAGTGTGTGCACCAGTGCGTCATTGATTGACGCTCCCTTAGCCAGTGCTTCGCAAAGAGCAGGCAGTCCGTGATTAACCACACTTGGGAAACCCTTTTCCACCTCACCGCGAATACCGGTAATACCGTATTTACGATACAGCTTTTCGCCTGCAGTCTTATCTGCATGACTGTTGTTTTGTAGCTCACTGGCTACCAGGCCTGCCGCCATCTCCTTAATCAAAGGAATCACAGCGTCCTTATTAAGGCCCAAATTCATAGCATAGCCGGCAACCGCACTGACGATGCCGCCGGCAAACAAAATGCCGCGTTGCGTGTTTACGCCTTTAGTAACATGCAATAGCTCTTTTTCCGCAATTATACCATAGCTGCGGATTTTACTAAAGAGCTCTGCCAGTGTTCCTTTATGTGACTGCCCTATCGCCTGCAAGTTGCCAAAGGCCTTGCTAAGCACAGCAGAACTCATCATAAAGGTAAAAATGCTCATATCCTTGTGCGAGCCGTTGGAAAGTCGTGTCACAAGTCCCGGTTTGGGATGCGTTGTGACCTCCAGTAATATTGCCTGGGTTAAATATTGGCTTGTGCGTTCCAAATCAGCATCGAAGGGAGAAAGCTTGCAGGTATATACCTCATTGGCAGTTTTTATTTCATCTTTGTCTACTCGTTGAAGTAAAAATTGTTGCTCGATCATATTGCCTACCTACTTTCTCCGTATCATATGCCTTGAAAAATTTTTTATACCCGGACTATTAACCGAAAATGGCTTTAGTCAGGAAGTAGAAAATGGACGGGAAGGTTAAGCAGCCAGAGCCGGTGTAGAAGGTTGCAGTCATTGCTGCATACGGAACCAGCTTAGGATCTACAGCAGCCATACCAGCAGCAGTGCCGGAGGTGGTACCTGCCAAGCCGCCGAATACCATTGCAGATTGCGGGTTATCAATACCCAGAGCTTTAGCAACGAACGGAGTGAAGATCATAACTGCCAGGGATTTTACAACGCCGGCAGCGATGGAAATTGCGATAACCTCAGAGGATACGCCCAAAGCAGCACCGGTTACAGGACCAACAACGAAGGTTGCAACGCCAGCGCCGATGGTAACCAAATCTTCCGGAGTGGTATAGCCCAGAGCATAAGCAACAGCTACGCCAGCTACCCAGGAAGTGAACAGGCCAAGTATCAGGGAAAGTACGCCAACAAAGCCTACTTTTTTGATTTCACGCAGGTCAGCGCCGAAAGCGGTAGAAACAATTGCAAAATCGCGGAACATTGCGCCGCCCATCAGGCCGATACCGGCGAACATGGGGATGGTTGCGATACCTTTAGCGCCACCACCGATATATGCAAGAACAAGACCGAAGAGAATTGCTACAGCACTGCCGTGAATACGGCCCTTGGAAAGACCAGCAAATTTATAAGCAATCAGGTTTACAATTGCGATAATTACGAATGCAGCGATCAAGCCATTAGATTTTAAGACTTTTGCAAACATTGCGACTAAATCCATAATGAATACCTCCTATACGTATTTTATCTTTTATTTCCTAGAAAGCTTGCTCAGCACAGGAATCAAAATGAAAGCCAGAGCACTGCCCAAAAGACCGCCCAAGAATGCAACAGCACCACCGGATACAGCTGCTACTACGTTTTGGATGGAGCTCATAGCTACTACGATAGGAATGTACATTGCAGACCAGAATGCAATACCTTCCTGGCTCTTTTTATCCAGCCAGCCTGCGTCAATACCCTTGTTAGACAGGATAATGAGGAACAGCATTGCGAAGCCTACACCGCCGATATTTGCCTTAACACCCAATACAGCACCAAGGATATCGCCTAAAAATGTACCTACTAAGAAGCAGGCAGAAAGTAAACCAACACCATAAATTACCATAATATCACCTCATAGTACAATTTTTTATTATCACCGCCCCTAAAACAGGGGCGGTGAAACAACTAAGGGTTAAACAGTAAACAAGAAGGACGCCGGCATTCTTATGCCACGTCAGCCGCAGAAGCTATTATTCAACAATAGCAACTACTTGGCCTGCGCTTACGCGATCGCCAGGTTGTACCTTGTATTCTTTTACAACGCCTGCTACCGGAGAGGGTACCAGTTGTTTCATTTTCATTGCTTCCATAACGATCAATACGTCACGAACTGCAACAGTGTCGCCAACTTGTTTTTCAAAACGAACGATTTTACCAGGTACGCGAGATTTAATTTCCATGATTTCTTACTCCTTTGAATATCAATAATAAGTGCTTTATATAAATTTAAAGTAAGCCTAAATTACTCAACGATAGCAACTACTTGGCCTGCGCTTACGCGGTCGCCAGGTTGTACTTTGTATTCTTTTACAACGCCTGCTACCGGAGAGGGTACCAGTTGTTTCATTTTCATTGCTTCCATAACGATCAATACGTCACGAACTGCAACAGTGTCGCCAACTTGTTTTTCAAAACGAACGATTTTACCAGGTACGCGAGATTTAATTTCCATGATTTCTTACTCCTTTAATTTTTCAAGTTTTAGTACGGGTTAAAAATTTTTCAATCTTAGTAGTCATGACAGCCACAAAGGCAGTCATTCTGTAAATACTCCATGACATCCTTGCGATTGAGCAAAGCAACATCATCTAAACTTTTACCAAGTACTGTCTGCGTCTCCATAAACATTTCAGCAAGCTTTACTCCGTAGCCATTGGGAAGATCAAGTTCAAAATCTGTGTTGATGCCATCAGTGCAGGCCTGAGCCGCACGATAGAACTGCAACAGCCTGTTGTAACGTGCCGGCTGTACTAAGAGGTCAATGTCCGAATTCTCATCTGTATAGGGCAGGCCGGTGATGAGCTCAAGAGCTGCACTACCAAGCACGCCTACTCGCAGGTCAAAAATTTCGGCCAGATTGTAAAGCTGTAGCACACTTTCCATACAACGGTTTCTAGGCTTGCAGGCGTAAGCCTTACGTACCATAACATCATATGGGGTCATTACAGTTACAACATCCTCCTCAGCGGCAAAAGCACCTATGCGGATTCTATTTCCATCAAGCCTTTCGTGGTGTACAAAGCCGATAGCAACAGTATCAGCGGGTCGTTCGCTACGTCGCACAAAGCCGGGTATGTCAACTTTTCCTTGCAAAACCTCTTTTGCAAGGCGTTTGGCTTCGCCATCATAGCGGTCTGCTATATCACGCCAGATTTGATCTTTTCCATGCTGGGATACAAATACCAGATTATGCCTCTTTAACTGCGTTTTGTCCATGTCGGATCCGCCTTTGCTTTCTGTTGATAATCAAGCTGTGCCTGCACCATATCGTCAAAGAACTTGGTTTTTTCAGGTCCTTCAATGATAATGCCCTCCTGTAGGCCTGCGCTGATATAATCAGGACGCAGCTCCAAGACTGTGTGTTCAGCACCGGTTTTTACATCAGGAGCGATTTTAACGATGCGGCCCTTAATACGCAGGATAGACCTTGCAACTCTGCCTAAAGTAACAGTAGATGTAAGTGTTGTCGCTTTAACAATCACTTCATATTCAGGATAGGTCCGCTCACGGCGATAGGTAATGATTTTACCCTCACTGTTGCAGACATGTCCGCTGGTGGAAACGGGGAAGCTGTCGCCCATAGGCAAACCGCCCACAACCAGCTCGTACATATCCTGACCGCCATTATTTGGCAGCTTCACAAGCTCAACATCTTCACGTACCGGCACACCATCCATACACAGCCAGCCAAATTCCTGACAGCCGTATAAGTCATGCACCTCGGCATCCAAAACCTCCTTAGCCACCGGCAGCAACTCCAGATCAAGCGGCGTGCCAGCTGTAAGCAAAACGAGTTTCTTAGGCAGCTCATCGACGACACCCATATGCTTGGCGTCCTCTAAGGCAGCTCTGATAAAGGAGGATTCTCCTACAACAGCCTTGGGCTGGAATTCGTATAACGCAGCCAGAAAGGCATCTCTGCTGGAACGAACCAAAAATTGCCATTCCAGTCCATACTGTTTGAAGGAATCTCCGCTAAAAACATTTACCAGCGGCGGATAGGTGACAAGCACCTTATCCCCTGCCTTAAGCCCTGCGCGCTCCAACACCTTAAATGAGGCCTTGATTCTTTGCGGCAGCTCTGCAAAGGTAATGCCTACAATGTTTTGGAAGGCAGACGAGCCTGTAGTAAAAGTGAGATAAGCAAAATTTAGGGGAGTATGAACCTCTTCAATCGTATGGGCAGCGGTTGGTCCGGCTATACCCTTGTCTGCCAGCGACTTGCGCGGCATTTCCTCAAATGTAGGCGCGGAACCAAAGTCCTTGACCATAGATGCTATTTCAGCAAGAATACCTTTCATACTACCCCTTCTTTCTTCAACTAATTAAGCGTTGATGTATTTGTCAGCAACAGCTGCGAACTCTTCGTTCATCTTAGCCATAGCTTTCAGACGGTTTACACGGCCACCGCGTGCATCGCCATCCAGGCCGCGGCCCCAAGGACCAAGCTCTTCGTATTTGCCTGCAGCCTTCAAAGCCTGTACGTCTTTAACGTGCTTAGCAACTACGTCGCGCATATCTTCAACCTTGTTAACGATTTCCTTTACGCCGCCCAGGTTGTAGAAGAAGTTAACGCCAGGTGCGAATACGGGGTTAACCTTAGCCAGATCTTCCAAACGCTCGATATCCATTTTGGTGATACGGGAGATGGAGGTCAGCGGCATTACGTGAATCATGGTGCCAAATTCCGGAGACAGTGCCAGGATCTGGTCAGCCTGCAGGCCATGGCACAGGAATGCGCCGGATATTGCACGGCCGATTACCATTGCTACGATAGGATGGCCAGCCTTACGAGCTTCAGCCAAAGCCAGCTGATAGCCGCCGGTGGATTTATTCATGCCGGCGATTTCTTCCAGTTTGCCAGGGCCGTTGCCCGGGGTGTCAACAATCAAAACGATCGGGCGCTTTTCAGCTTCCGGTTTTTCCTTGTCGGCTTCCATGGTGCGGTAAACGGCAGTTGCCATTTTGTAGCCTTCCTCCAGGCCGATTACGCCGCCGAATACAACGGGGAAACGGTCATTGAAAGCATATGCGTCGTTAGCGATAACGGTAATGGTTTCATCTTTCAGTTTAGCAGTACCAACTACTGCACCCGGACCATAGTCAGGGTCGAAGTCAGCAGCGCCAACCTTGTTTTCTTCGAAGGAGCCTGCGTCAACAATCATTTCGATTGCGTCACGACCACGGCCAATCATAGTGTTTTCCATTTCATCCATGTTTTGTTACCTCCTTCTCTTATGCGCGCTCTCTGCGTTTTACAACCTTCAGGAAGTCTGCGGTAGACATTTCCGGAAGCTCTGCAGGGTTTTCGTTGCCAAAGTGTTTCCACAGATCCATAGAATCCTTCGGTTGCATTTCAGCTACCAGCTTAACCAGGCCTTGTTGCTCTTGAACCAGCTTCAAGGAACCAATGCGGCGCATCTTTTCGATTTCGTCCATGGAAAGGTCAGCAACCTCTGCCAAGGCTTTTTTGAAATCGCCGATAACGTCTTCAACCAGGTAGTTGCAGTCGCCGATGATATATTTATGTTTAGCGCCGGTGGTGCGGTATACCAATGCTTTGTTGGAAGCATCGAATTCGTCCTTGCCCATTTCCTGCTCGATAACTTCAGGACCGGTCAAGCCGATACGGCCTTCCTCGTTCATAACGATTACGTCGGTAGCAGCAGCAACGAAGCCCATACCGCCGAAGCAGCCAACCTTAGAGCCAACTACTGCAACGATCGGGAGAATGCGGCGGCAGTCTTGGATAGCATCCATAACCTCAGCATGTGCTAAGAGGCCTGCGTTTGCTTCGTGCAGACGTACACCACCAGTTTCAAAGGAGATAGCAACCAGCGGACGACGGGCAGCATATTCATCCGGATGAGCAGCTTTGATGTCTTTAGCAGCCTTCAAAGCCAGACGCAGGGTGTTAACCATTTTTGCACCGTTAACTTCGCCGATAGCGCCGCCGATGAATTTGCCTTCCATAGATACAACGAATACAGGATGCTTGCCAATCAGGCCAACACCGGTAACGGTGCCGTCATCAAATTCTACTGCAGTGCCCAGTACAGGCAGATGCGGGCTTTCAAAACGGTCATCAGGGCCGAGGAGTTCGGTAAAGGTGCCTTTATCGCAAATGCCTACTGCACGCTCACGGGCATTAGCATCAAAGAAGCTGCTTTGTTCCAGCTCGTTCCAACTTTTCATCTTATTCAGCCTCCTTTGCGGTTGCTTCTGCCAGAGCCTGGCGCAATCTCATGTATACTACGATAGGAGTAGCATTATCGTCGTTGATTTCGATAACGATGTTGCCTACGCCGGTATCATTAACGAATTTACCCAGCATTTTTTCCCAAACAGCGTCAAAGCCAACTACCGGAGTGCAAATCTTTGCTTTTACCTTGCCGCCAAGGTCAGCTTTGGTGAACATAACTTCCAAATCACCGCTGCCGGTTACGCCCATATGGGACCATGCAGGATTAATGGTTTGGGTATTTTCAGATTCAAACTCAAATTCCAGATTTTGTAATGCCATTTTGTGCTCCTCCTATTACCAGTTTCTGAATTTAGCAGGCGGATTGTACAAGCCACCGGACCATTCAACCAGGTCATGTACATTCTTAGCAGCCAGCATGGAGCGGTTAGCTCTGCTCATATCGATACCCAGATCCTGCGGGGTCTTGATGATGCCAAGCTCACGCAGACGTTTGGTTTCTTTCGGATCTGCCTTCATACCTACTTCGGTGAAGCCTGCGATACCACGGATAGCAGCGGTGCGCTCTTCCATGTTGCGGCACTTCGGCAGGTAAGCGATACCTTCTTCAGTAATGATGTGGGTCAGGTCATCGCCATAAATCATTACAGGCTCGATTGCCAGGTTAGCGTTCTTAGCCAGCTTGAAAGCATCCAGCTCTTCTACGAAGCCAGGAGCCAGTTTTTCGCGGAAGGTTTCTGCCAGTTGTACAACAAGGCGTTTGCCGCGGCGTACAGGTCCCCACAGCTCTTTGTTGAGTGCGTATTCTTCGCCGCATTTGAGCCATGCGCCGGAGGAATGACGACGGCCCTTCGGGTCGCAGCCCATGTTCGGAGCACCACCGAAGCCTGCAACACGGTTAGCAGTAGCAGTGGAGCTGTTGCCATACGGGTCGATTTGCAGGGTGCCGCCAATGAACATATCAATTGCATAGTGACCAGCGGTCTGGCTGAATGCGCGGTTAGAACGCATGCTGCCGTCCGGACCTACGAAGAAGATGTCGCTGCGGGCAGCTACATAGTCTTCCATACCCAGCTCGCCGCCGAAGCAGTGAACGGATTCTACCCAGCCGGTTTCGATAGCCGGAATCAGGGACGGATGCGGGTTCAGGATGAAGTTCTTGCAGATCTTGCCTCTCAGGCCAAGTTCTTCGCCGTAGGTCGGCAGCAAGAGCTCGATAGCAGCGGTGTCGAAGCCGATGCCGTGGTTCATGGATTCAACCTGGTATTCACCATAAATACCTTTGATTGCCATCATGCCCTTCAATACCTGTGCGTCGGTAATCAGAGCAGGGTCACGGGTGAACAAAGGCTCAATATAGAACGGTTTCGGAGATTGAATTACATAGTCAACCCAGTCAGCCGGGATATCTACGCGGGGCAGCTTGTCAACGATTTCGTTAACCTGTGCGATAACAATGCCCTGACGGAATTTAGTAGCTTCTACGATAGCCGGGGTATCCTCAGTGCTGAAGCCGGTGAACAGGTTGCCTTCCTTATCAGCCATAGTAGCTGCAACCAAAGCAACACGCGGAGTCAGATCCAGGAAATAACGACCATACAATTCAAGGTAAGTATGGATAGCGCCAAGCTCCAATTTGCCTTCCTGCAGGAATTGGGCAATACGACCAGCCTGCGGACCGGAGAAGGACATATCCAGCTTCTTAGCAATACCTTTTTCAAATACATCCAGATGTTCAGGAAGAGTCAACACGGATTGAACCATGTGCAGATCATGAATTTTGGCAGGGTCAACCTGACACAGGCATTTTGCCAGGAAGTCAGCTTGCTTTTGGTTGTTGCCTTCGATGTTTACCTTATCAAAAGGTTTGATTACTGCTTCCAGCAATGCAACAGTATCCTTGGCATCAACGATTTTCCCTTCCTTGACCAGCGGGGCAGCATTCTTTGCGCGCTCCAAAGCGTCCTTTTTCAGAGTGTCCCACTCGCGGGTAACTTTTTTGAACTCCATTACGGTCTCTCCTTTCTGAATTAAGAAAACCTTCATATAATAAATCGGACAAAAAAAGAGAGAGGAAGACGACGGCCGCTTTATCCGGTCGTCTGCACTCGCTCTCTCAATCACCACTATGAAGTTTTATTTAGGGGCTTCCCGTCCGATAATATATGCACCTTATATATGCATTATACCCAAGCCTGCTCGTTCGTGGTTGGTCATATAATGCAGTGCCGACTTACCAAACAGGGCAACTGCTATCCAATGCTCATTTCTTGCTACTGCTATTTTCATAGCCAGGCTTGCACTTGTGCTTACACTCACTAATAAACCCTTCTTAGCCTCTTCCGTAGCATGAATCACCGCATGGATATCGTTACTCGTTTTTTCGATGATGCCTGAATTTAAACAGGCACCGATTACAGCTCTGTTAATCCTCTCGTTGAAATCATAGAAGCTGGTCTTGCCGCCTACCTCGGTCACCACAGCCTTAAAGCCTTTTTTGGCCACCAGCTGCTTTGCCATGTCCTCATCATAAATCGTCTGAGTCATAGCCAGCAGCATTACTGCAGTACCCGGGCTGACAACGCTGTTTTCCAGAAAACCCGGTCCAGAACCTGCCACCATTTCGATCACTCCTTCTCTCTCAATTGCGAACTATTAACGGATACTTATTTCACCAAAGTCAAAGCTTTGGACTATCCCTTCCTCATTGCGCACCATAAGCGCGCCCTGTTCATCAACAGCGATTACAGTGCCGGCAAATATCACCTGGTCATTATCCTTAACCAGAACCTTTTTGCCTACAGTGCAGTTAAGTCGTTTCCATTCAACCATCACCACACCTGCACCCTGTGCAAGCCATGCATCATACAGACTGGCGAAATCTGCCATAATGGCATCCAGCACCTCGCCCGTACTATATGCCTTGTGCAAGGTGGCGTTAAGTGAGGCAGCCGTAGCTGCCAGCTCCTTCGGGAAGTCCTCTTCCTTCAGATCCACGTTAACACCTATCCCTACAACAGCATAGTCTATTGCACCGTTTTCATCAAGCTGTAGCTCGGAGAGAATTCCGCAGACTTTTTTGCCGTCGAGCAAAAGGTCGTTAGGCCATTTAATCATTACGCCATCCGTATCATACAGTCTGCGCAATGCTTTGGCCACCGCAACCCCTGCCAGCAAAGTAACCTGGGCAACAAATTGGGGGTCGATCTGCGGCCGCAGGATAATGGTGAACCACAGTCCGCCAAGCGGGGAATTCCACACCCGGCGCATGCGACCGTGGCCGCCCTCCTGCCTGCCCGCAACAATGACGGTTCCTTCGGCCGCGCCATCCTTGGCAGCAGCTACAGCAGTAACATTTGTAGATTCCAATACATCAAAGTGTCTAAGCTGTATATTCATAGTAAGCTAAACTTGTAGGTAATTATTTAACCAGGCCGATAGTAGCGATGAATACGCCGCAAGCGATAGCGGAAACGATTACACCACCGATGTTAGCGCCCATAGCTACAGGCATAACAACTGCGAACGGATCCTCGTCTTCAGCAGCATGTTGAGCAATCTTAGCAGTGGTCGGTACGCAGGATACGCCGGAAATACCAACAACGGGGTTGAAGTCGCCTTTCTTGAACCAGTAAACTACATAGCCGCCCAGAATGCCGACTGCACCGGATACTGCCAGAGCAAGTACGCCCAAAACGATCAACGGAGCAACCTTGGGGTCAAGCAGGGTGGAAGCTTCGCACAGGGTGCCAAGCAGCAGGCCCAGCATCAGGGTGCCGATGTACAGCAGGGTATTTTCAACCAGATCCTGGTACGGTACGATTTCGGCTTCCTTGATAGCCATGCCCAGGAAGAAAGACATGATCAGCGGAGCGCCCATCGGCAGCAGCAGGCACAGCAGTGCGCAGCAAACCAGGATGAAGATAAATTTCTTATGTTTGGGAACTTCGGGAGCGTAGTACAGAATATCCTTACCACGCAGAGCTTTCGGAACCATCAGCTTAACCAGCCAGGGATAACCGGCATAGGTCAAGGACAGGTACAGGTAAGCGATTACGGAGATAGGTACGAACAGGTGCGGAGCCAGCATCAGGGAGGTGAACAGAACCATCGGGCCGTCAGCACCGCCGATAGAAGCAACTGCAGCTGCTTCCGGAGGAGTCAGACCAAGGTGAACACCAAGTACCAGGGTAACAAAGGTACCGCATTCAGCAAAGATTGCGATGATAATGGAGGTCCAGGGGTTAGCCAGGATGAAGCCAATTTCGCACATTGCGCCAACGCCCATGAATACGACGCAGGCAACCAAGCTGTTGCTGAAGGTCAGGTTGTAAATCGGCTGCAGGAAGTTAATCTGCATGATATCAACCAATTTAGCAGGGTCAGAAATCAACGGATCTAAGAACAGGGTACCAAGCTTGCCGCCGTCCAGGAAGAGGACGCCGCAGTTGATACAAATCATACCAATGCCCATGGGAACCATGATCAACGGCTCGAGGACACGTTTAAAGCCAAGATAAGCTAAGATAAAACCAAAAACAATAAGTGCGAATCTAGCAATTGCAATCGTGGTATCTTGTACAGCAAAGGATGCAATGCCAGGGAATAATTGTGCAAGGATATTTGCGTCCATTGTTATTCCATACCTCCTTCATCATCACTACCGCCCATAACCTTGTTGAGCAGTACAACAGCACCAATCATAACCAGAGCAATTGCTGCGGTCAATGCGTAAGAGAACAACGCATAGAGTTCAACGCTCATAATTAATTAGTCTCCTTTCATCCATATAAAGATTTAATAATTTTTTATAAGTGCGGATATGCCTGCCGCAGTGATTTCCGGACATCGCTGCAAACAAAAATATCCTCTTCTGCTACTGGCGGAAAAGGATACATTACATCTAGGCATAGATATCTCGTATACACTCCGTCTCTCGCAGAAATATATAACATAATCAAGGCTGCGATCTGACTTCGCCTCTCAAAATTCTCCAAGAAGCTTCACAGTGGCGTGACCGTAGCAGATTTGCACTGCTTTCCCTAATTTACCCTGCAACGCGGCAGGCACCTTAATCAGTTTTTCTGTTTTAAATTGTCTTTTTCTCTCAAAATTACTATCTCATTAACACAAAGTCCTGTAAAACAATTTTCTAAAGCAAAAAAAGACTAAATGATTCTGCTCATGCACTCAAATCACTCAGTCTCCACATCTTCACTTTTCTTCTCAGAATACTTTACCAATGGACTTTTTTCTCTCATAATCTCTCGATGGCTATATTTTATATCCTGTTAGTGTTTTTGTCAACATTTTTTTGAAAAAATATTCCTCTCACATTTTTAATCAGATTTTATCGCATTTGCGATACTAAAAACGTTAGTATTAAAACTCAACAGTTGTTTTCTCGCAGCAGATTAAACCAGCGCAAAAATAATAGTCAATTGACATATATGCACAATTTATTGTACGATTACTATTACAAGGACTATCATGTAAATTAACCTTATAGGAGAACACATAAAATGCAACTAAAATTAGGCATCATCGGCGAACAGCACGCCTTAGACACCTTGCAGGAGGTTATTGCCGAATATGATGATTATTCCACCCTGCTCTTTGCAGATAACCTGGAAACACAAACCCTGCAAATTATAGAAAATCACCAAGAGGATGTAGACGCATGGCTGGTGTTTGACCAGGCCAATAATCTGCGCATAGAAAACTGGGGAAAATCTAAACGCCCCGTCTACTACATCCCCTACCGCGGTGCCAGCTTTTATAAAGCGTTGTGCAGCGCGCTCTACCATGGCTATAAAATCGAAGAGCTGAGCATAGATACCATCCCCTACTATGACATCACCCGCGGTTTGGATGATATGCAGATTAGCTATAGCACCATTAACCATATGGCAGATGAATCAGGCTCGCTTTCCAGCAGCAGCTATTACGATTTTCACTGCAGACTTTTCAATCAGGGCACGACCAAGGCCGCTATCACTAAAAGCTACTACGTCAAAACACTGCTGGAGGCAGAGGGTATTCCCGCCTTTTGTATTCTGCCTATGCGCGTCACTATCCGCAATATCTTAAATCTCATCCTCAGCCATTTCCGTATCAAGCGCCTGCAGGATTCGCAGATTGCCATCCAGGTTTTCAGCTTTAACCTGCTCACCAACAGGGATGCTTTTTATTCGGTTGATGACCTGTACAGCCAGGAAATTGCTATTTCGCAAAAGCTTATCAGCTACACCAAAAGCATTAACGGCTCGCTTAAGCCTGCCAATGAGGGTAATTTTTATATTTTCACCACCCGCGGCATCTTGGGCAAACTGACGCACAACTTCACGCAGCTTCCTAATATTCCTGCCCTGCAGGACGTTAACAAAAAGCTGCGCGCCTGCGGCATCGGCATCGGCAACAGTGCCAGCGAAGCCGAATTCAATGCCATCATTGCGCTCAAGCACGCCTGCGCCGATAGCAGAGGCAGCTGGTATGCCGTACTTGATGACAAAACCATTTGCGGTCCCCTCGGCAGTGCGCAGCAGCTGGAATATCAATACGCCTCCGCACAGCTGGAAGCCGTCAGCCGTGCCACCTCACTCAGCCAGGCAACGCTCAGCAAGATCTGCCACGCGCTCAGGGTATACGGCCGTGACGAGCTCAACGCGCAGGAGCTGGCCAGCACACTGCAGGTGGTGCCTCGCAGCGCCCGCCGTATTCTCACCACATTAGTAGAGCATGGCTACGCCGAAGAAGCAAGCTCCGAAATGACCGAAGCTAAGGGCAGACCGCGCAAGGTGTACCGGATAAAGCTGTAACAAGAAAAGTATATACGCAGCAATAAAAACAAAACATGAATTATGTATACATCGCGCTTTGATATTGACACCAGAGCGCGATTATTTTATTCTTTATTTGTGGACTAGTCCTTTAATAGTCCTATATTTATTCTTGGAGGGGGAATATACATGAAATTTTCTATCGTTGCCACAGGCGACTCCTTGCTTACGCAGCGTCTGCCACGGCAGGATAAATCCTGCTTAGCCTTAAAGGAGCTTTTTGAGCAGGCAGATATACGCTTTACCAATTTTGAATTACAGGTGCATGATTTTGAGGTTGCACCCTCTGCCGTCAGCGGCGGCACCTGGGTAGCGGCGCGTCCCGGCGTCATCAAGGACTTAAAGTGGTTAGGTCTTAACCTTTTTGCAGGTGCCACCAACCATTCCCTGGATTGGGGTCATGACGGCTTAAAGACCACCATGCGCCACCTCAAGGAAAACGACTGCACCTATGCAGGCATTGGCACAAACCTTGCTGAAGCAAGCATGCCCTGCTATATTGATACACCCGAAGGCCGCGTTGCCTTAATCAGCGTCTGCTCCTCGGGCAAGGATTGGCATATTGCCGGCGAGCAGCGTCCTGACGTGCCTGGCCGCGCAGGCATCAACATGCTGCGCTTTAATCTTATCAACTATCTGCCTAAAGAAGATATTGAGGTTTTGCGTAAGATTGTTGATAAAACCTATGTCAATGCACGCCGCCTGCAGCTGGAGCGCGAAGGCTTTATCAAGGCCGAAGAAGGCTTTGCCGTTGGCACTAACCGCTTTGAGGTTGGCGAGGCAGGAACTAAAACCTTCTGCAACCAAAAGGATCTCCAGCGTATTTTAAGATATATTGCTGAAGCTAAGCGCCAGGCCGACGTAGTATTAGTCAGCCACCATGCGCACGAGTTCCGTGGCATTGACAAGGCCGTTGCTGCCGACTTTACCCGTGAATTTGCCCACGCCTGCATTGACGCAGGTGTCGATGCCTTTTTAGGCCACGGCCCGCACATCCTGCGCGGTATAGAGATTTATAACAGCAAGCCTATTTTTTACAGCTTGGGCGACTTCTTCATCCAAAATGACAGCGTAGAGCGTCAGCCGGCAGACTTCTTCGATATTTACAACCTTGGTCCTGATAACACTCCCTCTGATGGATGGGCAGCCAGAAGTAAAAACGGCACCAGCGGCCTTGTTGTCAACCGCAAGGTTTTTGAATCGGTCATCACCCGCTTTGTAGTTGAAGACGGCACAATCAAACAGGTAGAGCTTCTGCCGATAACTCTTGGCTTTGAAAAAACACGCTCACGCAAGGGCAGACCCGAGCTTGCCAGCGTTAGCGACGGTGAGCGCATTTTGCAGGATCTGCAAAAGCTTTCTGATGAATTTAACACGCAGATTACCATCAAAGATGGTAAGGGCTATATCAATATAGTATAAGAGAGGGGAATTACTCATGACAATGCAAATGCTTCTAGGTCTTGTTGTTGTAGCCATCATGATTTACCTGATGGCCAAGCGCAAGGACCCAAAAACCCTGCTTTTTGCCGCAGGTATGATTATGATTTTGCTCGCCGGCGATATTACCGGCACCTTTAAGGCCTTTTCGGCTTCGATGAAGCAGGCTAACGTTTTTGAAACCATTATCACCTCTATGGGCTTTGCTGCCGTAGTCAAGCTGTGCAAGGCAGATAAGCACCTGGTTTCGCTCTTTGCCAGCATTTTGAAAAAAGCCGGCCCGTTTTTGATTATCGGCGTAGCGCTGGCAACAATGGTTGTTAACACCTCCATCACCAGTGCCGCAGGTGTAACTGCTGCCATGGGCACTGTTTTCATCCCGCTTATGGTGGCCAGCGGCATCCCTGTTCCCCTGGCTGCAGGTGCTATTATGTGCGGCCTGTACGGCGGTAACCTTAACCCAGGCCACGTGCATCCCACCATCGTTGCCCATCTTGCCGGCGTTGAGGGCATGGACTTTGTCAATGTCGCAGCTCCCGCGCTCATCGCCTCCGTTGTTGTCAGCTCCTCAGTGCTCACCGGCATGGCCTTTTACCTGCGCAAAAAGCATGGTAAGGAAGCTATTGCCGCCCAGGCTGCTGCCTTTGGCGAAATTGAAACCGTCAAGGCTAATCCCTTGTACGCCATTTTACCGCTCGTACCTATCATTATTTTGCTTTTGGGCAATATGAAAATCGTACCTGCCTTTAAAATGCCTGTACCGCACGCCATGATTATCGGCTGCCTTTTGTGCATGCTCGTTACACGCACCAATCCGCAGGAGGTATGCAAGGAATTCTTTAAGGCTATGGGCACAGCCTTTGGCAACGTTTTTGGCCTTTTGATCTGCGTTAACATTTTTGTTGCCGGTCTCACCAAGCTGGGCTTCATCAAAATGCTTATCGGCTTTATGACCACGTCTCCCTCCATCGCCAAGCTTGCTGCAGTCTTCGGTCCCTTCATCATGACTCTCATCTGCGGCAGCGGCGAATCTGCCTCCATCGCCTTTAACGAGGCGGTCAGCGTCCACGCTGCACAATTTGGCATGGATACACTGCACATGGGTGCCATGGTTGTACTTTCCGGCGGCATCGGCCGTTCTATGGCAATGTTCTCGGCAGCTATGATTCTGTGCGCCGGCATTGCCAAACTACAGCCCATGGATATTATCAAATATAATGGTTGGGCCATGTTCGCCGCCCTGCTGACGGCAGCAGCCTTTTTGATGTTCTAAAGATAGTGAGGTATAAACATGCAAGCACAAATCATCCAAGATTTAATTGAATTAGTACAAATCCCCGTGCAATCCCGCAACGAGCGCTTGATTGCCGATAATCTTAAAGCTAAGCTGCAGACCTTGGGCTTAGAAGTCACCGAAGATCCTATCTGCGTTGACGGCGGCAATACCGGCAACATCCGCGCCGTGCTCAAGGGTGACTCTGCTATCGAGCCTGTGCTCTTTTCAGCGCACATGGACCGCGTGCAGAACAATAACGCCATTCATCCCGTATTGGATGCCGAAAACAATATCCTGCGTGCCGATGGTGTCACTATTTTAGCAGCCGATGATGTTTCGGGCATCAGCGTCATTTTAGACGCGCTGCGCCGCATCATCGCCAGTGATAAGCCTCACGGCGATATCGAGGTTGCCCTTTCCGTCTGCGAAGAGGCAGGCGTATTAGGCTCCTCCTACTATGATTTCAGCAAATTTACCGCCAAAAAAGCCTATGTATTTGACGTTCCCGGACACGTTGGTAAAATCGTGCTGCAGGCTCCCTCTAAAGCCAAGCTCATCTACAAAATCCACGGCAAAAGCGCCCATGCCGGCAACGAGCCTGAAAAGGGCATCAACGCTATCCGTGCTGCGGCCGCGCTCATTTTACGGCTACCAGACAGCCGCATCACTCCCTTTACTACAACTAATATCTCCACCATCCACGCCGGCACAAATGCCACCAATGTTGTCTGCGATTACGCAGAGGTGCTGGCAGAAGCACGCAGCACAGATGATGAAGAGTTTGCTGCTGTTTTAGAAAAATTTGCTGCCCCGGTAGCAAAAATCGAAGCAGAGTACGGCGTGACCATTGATTATAACCCCAAGGTGCTGTACCACACCTTCAAGGTGGAGCAGAACGCAGACATCACGCAAATTGCTGCCGACGCTATGCAAAAGCTGGGATTGGAGATAGTTTACGCCCGCGGCGGTGGCGGCATGGACGGCAATCATTTTAACAAAAACGGTATCCAGGCAATCGGTATCGCTCCAGGTTACTTCAAAAACCACACTCCGGCAGAGCACATTTATTTAGATGATTTGTGCAAATGCGGTGAAATCGCTGCCGAAATCGCCTGGGGTATGAAGCGCTAAATTTTCTCCCTATATATTTAGTAGCATTTCCCCTGCCTGCCGTTGTATAATGGAATGCAGGAGGATAAATACCATGCATTTACAAAAAACAGCCCTGGTTCTGGAAGGCGGCGGTATGCGCGGAATGTTTTCTGCCGGCGTGTTTGAAGCCTTTATGGCACGCAAGCTCACCTTTCCCTACATCACCGCCGTATCTGCCGGGGCCTGTAATATTTTGTCATATATGTCGCAGCAGCCGCTGCGCACACGCCAGCTCATTGAGCGCTTTGTTACCGATAAGCGCTATTTCAGCCTGCAAAATTGGCTCAAAAACGGCAGCTTTTTTGGTTTTGACTTTATTTTCGAGGAGCTACCCAAGCATCTGTTGCCCTTTGATTACGCTGCCTACCGCCGCTATAACGGCATACTGCAGGTAGCAGCTACGGACATTGTCAGCGGCGAAACTGTCTGGTATGACCAAGAGGCGCTGGGAGAGCACTTTATTCCCGTGCGAGCCTCATCGTCTATGCCCTTCGTTGCACCCATCGTGCAGCACGAGGGACGCTTTCTCCTAGACGGAGCGCTTGCAGACCCTATCCCCTACCAACGAGCCTTAGATGCAGGCTACACAAAGCTTGTAGTAGTACTCACACGCAACGCCGGCTACCGCAAGAAAAAAAGCGTACCGCAAATGCTGCTAAAAACTGTGTATAAGGATTACCCCAAGCTGTGGGAAATTATGCAAAACCGTCCCGCCCTCTACAACAGTCAGCTGGACAAAGTCGAAGAATTAGTCAAGAACGGGCAGGCTGTTATTATCCGTCCGCAGGTTCCCCTGCAGATAGATAAGCTGGATATTAAGCCTAAAAAGCTTTTAACCCTGCATGACCACGGCATTGGCTGTGGCCTGGCAGCTATGGAAGAAATTTTAAAATTAGAAACTGAAAAATAGTACAGAAAATCCCTGCCTTATAATAGTGCAGGGATTTTTCTATGTAATACCATATTCTCTTACGGTTCTACCACCAAACGTCCCTCCACCTCACGCTTCAGGTGCTGGTGCATCATGAAATATTCTTCTATAACATCGCGGTAGGATGTTGCTAAAACGCGTACACGGCCGTTAGCCTCAGCCTCCTCCAGCGTAATATCCAAAAAGTCCTTGAGGTTCATATAATGATACTTGCAAACGCCCACCTTATAAACATGCTCCAGCTCCAGCGGACGCCCGTCCAGCGTCAGCTCCTTAAAGCACTGCCCGCTGCGACTCCACACCACGCGCATTCCCTGCGATAGCTGGTAGAACTCTGTATGCTCGCCATTAAAGGCACCCTCACGCAAAAAACGGCGTATCATCCGCTTGAGCTGCGCACCTGTCACAGGCAGCATATACACAGGCTCGTCGTAAGGAAAGCATTCCACAAAATCACTATATAAAACCACCGGCCCCAGCCAATAGCTACGTATAGCTCCTGACCCCATCAGCATTACATCAATCCCCAGGCTTTGCTGCAAAGCATCTGCCACCAAAATACCCAGCGGCGTTTCCTGCGTACGCTCAGGATGATCCAGCCTGCGGGCAAAGCGCGTCACCAGACGGCTGTACTTTTTATCCGTCAAATCCTTATAATGCAAAATGAAATTCTCTATTACCTCATCGCGTGGACAATGCCTTTCATCAATGGGTACCGTAGACCAGGTAAAGGTATCCACTGCATTCAAATCTGTATCCACCATAATGTCAAAGCGCCCTATTTGATCTGTGCCCGTCCCGGCCTGCACAATTAAAATATCATTTACCTTAGCCGGCGCCTCTAAAAAGGTATGCGAATGACCGCCAATAATTACATCCACGCCCCAGGCAGGGTCCAGCATTGCTGCCAGCTGCTTATCCTCTTCAAAGCCAATATGCGTTAGGATAATCGTAAAATCTATATCAATAGGATTATAGGTATTGCAGATGCGTCCGATTTCAGCCGCAGCCTCACAAATATCCACAAAGGAGCCGATGACATGATCCATCTTGGTCTGCGCCAGCACCTCTTCCGTGATAATACCAATGAAAAGAATCTTCATTCCATCTATATGAGCAATGTAAAACGGCTGGAAAAGCCGTTTATTGTTGGTACGGATGTGCAGATTTGCATTTATAATAGGAAAGTTAGCGCATTTTTCAATAAAAAGCAGATGTGCCAAGCCATAATCCACCTCATGGTTGCCAATAGTGGCCACATCAGGCCCCAAAAGATTCATAATTTCAATGGTCGACACACCTCTGTATTCTGAATCAATGACTGACCCACGAAACATATCGCCGGCAATACAGTAAAGTACGTTTTGTTCTTCGGCACGCACCTTGTTGATATAGCCGGAAAGCATGGATACACCGCCAACAAGCTTATTATCTATCCTTTCAGCTAAAAAATCACCATGTAAATCATTAGAATGTAACAGCACCAGCTTTTTAAGATTTTTCATAGGTATCACCTCGCTTCGTATTATCGATAAACCTGCAAGTATATTATAAGCTTATGGTAGCGAAAGCTCCCCACCCTGAGGCATTGTAAGAGGTAGGACTAATAAATTTTTCTGTACTTTACACATACAAGCTTTACAGCAGCAGTGATACGTTGTATGATAGCCATATCTGAATATATTTATGCGCTCATTTTTCTTGAATTTACTATAGTCAGAAAGGACATTAGCATGCTTACCTATAGCTTTGCCAACCTTGCAGGTGAGAGTATGTACTCACACCTATATAAATGTATAAAAAATGATATTACAAGCGGCATTCTGCGTGCAGACGAAAAGCTGCCCTCCAAGCGCACGCTGGCCAAAAATTTAGGCATCAGCCTGATAACGGTAGAAAACGCCTATGCCCAGCTTTTAGTAGAAGGCTATATTTATTCCCGGCCCAAGCGAGGCTATTACGTAGCCATGTTGGAGCAGCAGGCATCGACAAACAGTAAATCTGCACCCGCCCTGCCGTCAGCACCAGCTTCCACGCCTTACTTTGCCAGCTTTGCTAAAAGCAGCGTGCCTCCTGACACATTTCCCTACAATATCTGGGCGCGTCTTTTGCGCAACACTCTCACCAGCGCCGATGAGCATGCTCTCATCAGCGACACCAGTGTTGGCGGCGTTTTACCTCTGCGGCAGGCGCTGGCACATCATTTGTACCAGTTCCGCGGCATGAGCATCAGTCCGGACCAGATTATCATCGGCGCAGGCACGCAGACCTTGTATAACCTGATAGTACAGCTTTTGGGACGCAGCTGCGTTTACGCACTCGAAAACCCAGGCTACCCGCAGCTGGCAGCCGTTTACAACGCCAACAACGTTGTTTGCCGCTATCTGCCCTTGGATAAGCAGGGTATACGTACCGACGTGCTTGAAGGCAGCGGCGCCGACATTTTGCATATCAGTCCCTCACACCAGTTCCCCACAGGTATCGTCATGCCTATCAGCCGCCGCTATGAGCTGCTGCGCTGGGCTAAACAAAAAAGCAGCCGCTATATCATCGAAGATGATTACGACTGCGAATTCCGCCTCTATGGCAGACCAATTCCTTCGCTACAGAGCATCGACAACGCCGGCAAGGTAATCTATATCAACACCTTTTCTAAAACGCTGGCACCTACCTTCCGCATCAGCTACATGTTGCTGCCACCGCAGCTGGCTGCACTTTTTTATAATAAATTAGGCTTTTATTCCTGCACGGTATCCAATTTCGAACAGTTTACATTAGCAAAATTCATTAAAGACGGTTATTTTGAGCGCCACATCAACCGTATGCGCACCTATTACCGCACAAAACGTGACCAGCTTTTACATTATCTGGCTACCTGCAGAGCCGCCAGTGCCCTTACAGTAGAGGGTGCCGACAGCGGTCTGCACTTTTTGCTGCACTTGAAAACCACCGCCACTGACAGCGAGCTGACGCAGGCAGCAGCAGCCAATGGTATCCAAATAAAATTTCTTTCCGATTATTATCACGACAAAACCTGTGATGACTCACACACATTGCTGATGAACTACACAGGCTTGGATGAAGCTGTTCTATACGCGGGCCTG
Source organism: Segatella copri (assembly GCA_963597755.1). Taxonomy (GTDB): domain Bacteria; phylum Bacillota; class Negativicutes; order Acidaminococcales; family Acidaminococcaceae; genus Phascolarctobacterium_A. The sequence continues at coordinate 20,237 of CAVBQX010000002.1, read as the reverse complement.
GATAAATTATTTGCCGCCCTGGAGCCATATTTAAGGCTATAACCCAACTGTTTTCGTAATTCCACAACGTAAAAAGCTCCCATGACGGGAGCTTTTTTGCGTATATCAGCTTGTTGAGCTCTTGCGCAGACTAGCTCAGCAAAAATTTCACGCCTGTAATAAACACAAGCACACTTGCCAGCTTCATCAGACTGGCTGATTTGAGCCGCTGCGCCAACACCACGCCGCCCTGCGCCCCAATAAACGCGCCTATGCCTATTGCCAAGCCGCTATCCCAGATAATGTGCTGCAAAAAGGCATGTGATAAGGCTCCCGCCAGCGATGATACTGCCAGAATACAGGTAGACGTAGCAATAGCCACATGCACCGGAAACTGCAAAACGTACACCATAAACGGCACATGTACAATACCGCCGCCAATACCAAGAATACTGGCCAAAAAGCCTACGCCAATGCTACACGCCACGCCCAGCTGCCAATTATACTGCTGCGGCACCTCATCCGCCACATTTTTGACGCCGCCGTTATCTGCCTTGCGGTACATATTAACCGCTGCCAGTAAGAAAAAAATGCCAAACACCCAAAAGAAAAGTTTCCCCTGCAGGTATTCGGCAGCGTAGCTTCCTAAAAACGCACCAGGTATCGTTGCCAAAGCAAATTTAACAGCCGCATCCACACATACCCTGCGCTGACGGATATAACCCAAGGTCCCGGAAACCGCATTTAAAAGCACCACCAATACCGATGTACCAATCGCCAGCTGCGGCTCGTAACCATAAGCAAATACCAAAAGCGGCACGATAACCATACCGCCGCCAATTCCCAGCAGCGAGCCTAAAAGGCCCACGCCGACACCTACGCCTAAAAAGCTTACTAATTCCATCTGCATCTCCCTCAATCTCTCATAATACTCGTCGCAGAATCACAACATTATTTAATTTTGCATGAATGGATCATTCTCATCGGTCATAGCATAAAGCTGACCATTATTCTCATAATTCTCTGTTGTCATTGCATAAATATTTCAAGACAACGCTAAATATTTTACACCTAAATGAGCAAAAAAGGAAGTGCCCAAAGCGCCAGGCACCTCCTTTTTTTACATAAAATTTATACTGGTACACCAAATAAATTTAAAAGTACACGTGTAAGCAGCATACTGATAACGGCGTCCACAACAGGAATGGCCATAAGCAGTGCATGATGCTTGGGGTTAGCACCGGAGGCCATAACGCAGCGTACAAAGTGGCCGATGAGCGTACCCATAGTAATGCAGGCTGGGAAGAGAATAGTAGCCTGAGCAGCATTAATAACGCCATCGTTATATAACGTAGCCGCGGTAGCACAGCCGGCAGCCTTAGCAAAGAACGCCGAAATGAGCGCCACAATTGCTTCACCGGGAAGCCCGAAGAGGCCCATTACAGGTGCTACTACAGTGCCAATGATATTCATCAGTCCTGTTGTCTTCAAAAACAGGATGAGCACATAAGCCAAAATCATTGCAGGGATAATGCGCTCCACGCCCAGATAAAAGCCATTTTTGGCACCAAAAACAAATTCTTCTATTAATGATCTTTTACTTGCAGTTTTTGCAGCTTCCATGTTATACAGCCTCCTTTACTACCTGCTCTGTCTCTGCGCCTTTTTTAATAAGGTACAGACGGATGAGGTTAGCACCAATAATCTTTACACAGATTTCTACAGCGATGATGATGCCAACAGGCAACGCCACGATAGACAACAGAGGTGCGCCGCAGTCAAAGGTATTAGTAACGACGCCGCTGGCAGCATATTGATAGGCAACAAAGATGCTGCGCTCACCATCTGTCAGCTTGCCCTCCTCCGTCAGCTGGCGCGTCATCGCAGCGCCGACATCTGTGCTTGTCATGGAGCTTACCAATGCAAGACCGACATAACCTGGCAGACCCATCAGCGGGCGCAAGATCGGACGGATGCAGCGTTCTGCTGCCAAAAGTGCTCCCAAGGATTCCACAACGCGGATAAGCCCCAGGGCAAACATAATAGTAGGAATCAGTGTCAGGCCAAACATAAAGCCCTCGCGTGCACCCACACCACCCTTACCGGTAAAGGTAGCAGCACCGATCTTGCCAAACTTGCCGATCAAAACCGAAAAGTCGAAGGCACTCCAAGCACCAGCATGTGCCAATACGCCTGAAAAGGCTACCACGATAAAAATAAAGGATAACCAGCCGCGCCAGGTTAATTTGTGTTCATAATCCATCTTTTACACCTCAAATCTTCAATAATACATTAATAAAAAGCTTGCATCTGCTGTAAAGCGTGGGTAATACTGCGTATTCCTCTGCCGTATGATTACGCGCCCCCTGCACACCCATAGCACAAATTGTGGGTACACCTGCCGCCGTAGTATAAGCACTATCAGACGCACCACCCACAGCCTTGGCCTGCGGAATCGCCAGCCCGCATTCACCGGCTGCCTCCTGCACCAGGTTCAACAGCTTCATAGTGCCTGGCAACACATGCATTTCCCTAAATTCAGTAATCGTCGTCAACACCGTTTTCGTATCAGGCACATATTGCTTGGCTGCAATCTCAGCCAGCTTTTCCTTCATAGCAGGAATGTTACTGTAGTCAACATAACGCATATCGCAGAGAATTTTTGCGTAAGCAGGAGCTGCATTGCACACCGTACCGCCCTCAATAACACCGACATTAAAGGTGGTGCCGCTTTCCCAGTCAGTCAAGGCTTCGATATCCAGGAGCTTATGCGCAATTTCTTTAATCGCGCTGCGGCCGTTTTCAGGATCGTTACCTACATGCGCGCCGCGGCCAAAAACCTCTAGCATAAATTGGTACATGCCCTTGCGCTCTGTAACAAGGCCGTTATCCAAAAAGCCTGTTTCAAAATTAAAGGCAGCAAAGGCACCCTTGCTTTCTGCCATGATGTAATCAGGAGCAGTGCTATTAGCATGACCTACCTCCTCATCACCTGCCAGAATAACCTTGATAGGATGCTTAGCGTAACCCTGAGACAGGAGCAGCTTCAGCGCCGTCAGCATTATGACAATGCCGCCCTTCATATCCAGGCAGCCGGGACCATAAACCTTGTCACCATCAATCTTGAACTGACGCTCTGCCACTGTACCCTTTTTAAAGACTGTATCCATATGACCGGTGAGTACAATAAACGGCTTTGTCATATCGCCATATTCGGCAACCAGCATATTGCCTGCCTCTGTAAACGGTACCTGCCGTGCAGCAAAGCCCATGCCCTCCAAAATAGCCTGCAGCTCGTCTGCTATGCCGTCAACGCCTTCCTTACAGCCGGGACCGCAGTCAACATTTACCAACTCCTGCCACAGCTGCAGCATACTATCATGCTCTTTATCTACCAAAGCTATCAGTTCCTGTGCCTTCACAGTAAATCCCTCCTCAAAAAACAAAAGCGCCGCTTACACTTATTGTGCCAGCGGCGCTGCTCATATCGCAAAATTACTTGTCCATTGTCAAAGTTATTTTGTGCCTATATCATAAACTAAACATAAAAGTCTTGTCAAGCAATTTTCTATTGTATTTTGTATACATTCTAATATTACCTTTATTTTTGTGCTAATCAGTGCTATATTATTCTCATGAAGAATATCTTTAAGAATGACCTCAGCAAGCACACCACCCTGGCAGAAAAAATCAGTATCCAACTGCGCGAGCAGATTTTGGGCGGCGTTCTCAAGGGGGGCACATCCCTAAAGCAGGACCAGCTGGCGCAGCAATACGTTACCAGCGTCGGTGTACTGCGAGAAGCTTTAAAAACATTAGAGGGAGAAGGCTTCGTAGAGTTTGTACCCAACAAGGGAGCTTTTGTCAAACGTCTGACAGCGCGGGAAGCGTTGGATATCTTTGATGTGCGTCTGCTGCTGGAAACAGAAGCACTGACGCGCTCATTATCGCAGCTGACAGAAAATGACTTTTTCCTGCTGGAGGGACTGCTGGACGAGGAGGAATTTTGTAACGAGCCTTTGCGCTACAATGATTTGAATATCAAATTTCATACCTCGCTTTACCAGCATTGCGATAACAGCAAGCTGCTTGAAACCATCCAGCAGCTCAACAACCAGGTTAGCCGTTACATGATTTTTTATCTTAACAACATGCTGCAAAAGCAGGAATCACAAACAGAGCACAGGCAGCTTTTGGCAGCCTGCAAGGCGCAGGACAAGAAAAGCGCCAAACTGATATTAAAAAAGCATATGCAGAAGGCCGGCAAGGCTCTTGCCGATTATCTGAATAAACATCCTGAATTATAATTTGTTTTTTCATGAGGGGGCTATTATTATGGCAACAAAACGTATTTTAGATTTTAAAGCAGACTACATCGCAACCAAACCATCTATCAGCGCCACCCGCGCCAAAATCTTTACCGATTCCCACAAAGAAACTGAGGGCGAGGCTGTATGCCTGCGCCGCGCTAAGGCCTTTTTGGCAGTTTGCCGCGAGATTCCCACACCTATTTTCCCAGGCGAACTTTTGGTAGGCAGCATTGGTGAATTTAAGCGCAGTGGCATCATCTGTCCGGAATACTCCTGGAAATGGGTGGACGAGGAAATGGACAACTTCGCCAGCCGCACCCAGGATCAATATAATATCAGTGATGAAGCTAAAAAAGTTCTACGTGACGAGGTATTCCCCTATTGGCAGGGAAAATCACTTGAAGAAACCTTCCTGGCGCGCCTGGATAAGGACACTGCCAAGGTTTTGGTAGACACCGGTATCGTCGACAACGATTCCAAATGGCGCAGCGCTGTAGGCGAGGTTACTGCTGACTACACTGATTTGGTTTTCAAAAAAGGCTTTGGCGGTTTTATGGACGAAGCTAAAGCACACCTGGCGCAGCTTGACCTGACCAACGCCGACGACCAGGAGAAAATTGATTTTTATAACAGCGAGCTGCTTGTATGTGAGGGCATCATCACTTTGGCTAACCGCTATGCCGATGAGGCAGAGCGCCTGGCAGAGGCAGAAGCTGACGCAGCACGCAAGGAGGAGCTGCTGACCATCGCCAAGGTGTGCAAAGCAGTACCGCAAAATCCGCCCACAAGCTTCCGTGAGGCCATTCAATGCGTTTGGTTTACCCAGCTCGGCTCCATCCTTTCCGAAAACAGCCTGGCCCTCAACCTGGGCCGCTTTGACCAATACATGTATCCCTATTACAAAAAAGATGTTGACGCAGGCCTGCTTACACGCGACGAAGCCTTAGAGCTTATCGAAGCATTGTGGCTGAAGCTGTCAGAATGGGTATGGGCAATTTCCAGCAATACCGCCCAATTCTTTGCCGGCTACAACTCCTTCCAAAACCTCACCGTCGGCGGCCGCAAGCGTGACGGCAGCGACGCCACTAACGAGGTATCCTACCTCTGCCTGGAGGCAACTGAAGCTATCAAAACTCATCAGCCTGGCCTGAGCGTGCGCATCCATCCCAACTGCCCGCCCGAATTTTTGCTGGCAGTATGTAAGCTCATCCGCTGCGGCACTGGCTTCCCTGCCGTACACAATGACGCAGCAGGTGCCGAAATGCTGATGGCCGCAGGTCTGCCGCCCGAGGACGCACGTGACTGGAGCAACTGCGGCTGCGTAGTACCTCACTTCCGCAAGATTGGCGAATGGACATCTGCCTGCAATATTAATCTGGCCGCTGCTATGGAATACACTATGCACGATGGCTACAGCTCCATTACAGGCAAGCTCATGGGCCTGCCCACCAAGCTGGCAGACTGCCAAAGCTACGAGGACTTTAAGGCTGTGTTCTACCAGCAGGTTAAGCACCTCATCCGCATAGCCATCATCGGCTCGCTCACCTGCCAAAAGGTACACGCCGATATCGTACCTCGTCCTTACCTGTCGCTTTTGGTAGACGGCTGTATGGAAAAGGGCAAGGACCTCAGCCGCGGCGGCGCCAAGTACTGCCTTGGTCCTGTGCTCACAGGCATCGGCCTGGCCGACAGCGCCAATGCCCTTATCGCAGTAAAGAAGCTTGTGTTTGAAGAGAAAAAATATACGCTGGCCGATTTTGTTGCCGCATTAAGCGCCGACTGGAAGGGCTACGAGGGTATGCGCCGCGACGTGCTTGCCTGCCCCAAATATGGCAATGATGATGACGAGGTGGATTACACCGCCAGCCAGCTTTCGGACTTTTACCATGATGAAATTGTCAGCCACAAGGATATTTTCGGCGCACCGTTTAACAGTGCTTTTATGGGCATTTCCAACTACATCCCCGCAGGCACGGTTGTCGGTGCCACCCCGGAAGGCCGCATGAGCGGCTCTCCGCTCACCGAGGGTGTTTCGCCGCATGCAGGTACTGATATCACCAGCCCCACCGCTGCCCTGCGCAGTGCCGCTAAAATCAACCAAACCTTCCACAGTGGCGGCACATTGGTTAACATCAAGCTGTCTCCTGACCTCATCGCTACCGACCGCGGTCTGGCCAACCTTGCTGCCCTCATCCGCGCCTACTTTGCCCAAGGTGCCTTCCACGTACAGTTTAACGTTATCTCGCCCAAGGTTCTGCACGAGGCACAGGAACGCCCCGAGGAATACCGCGACCTGCTGGTGCGCGTAGCCGGTTACAGCACGCAGTTTGTTAACCTGTCCAAGAAGGCACAGGATGCCATCATCGAGCGCACGACCTATGAAACCATGTAATATATTTCAAATTCAGCGCCTTTCAGTCAACGACGGTGAAGGGATACGCACTACGGTGTTTTTCAAAGGCTGCAATCTACGCTGCCGCTGGTGCGCCAATCCCGAATCCTGGCGCTTTGAGCCGCAGTTGATGTTTCTGCCGCACAAATGTGTAAGCTGCGGTGCCTGCGTTAGTGCCTGCCCCAGGCAGGCCAATTGGCAGGACGAAGCAGGGACGCTGCACTTTAACAGCAGCAGCTGCACTCTCTGCGGCAGCTGCATCAACATCTGTCCCGCACAGGCACGCCAGCAGATGGGCAAGAGCATGAGCATTGACGCAGTCATAAGCGAACTCAAAAAAGATTATCTCTTTTATACCGAATCTGGTGGCGGCGTCACCTTTTCGGGTGGTGAGCCATATTTGCATCCCGAATATCTAACGCAGCTGACAAATGCGTGCCATGCGCTTGGTATCGATACCTGCAGCGAAAGCTGTGGCTTCTTCGACTTTGATACAGTCAGCAAGCTGATTGCGGATATGGACGCACTCTTTTTTGACATCAAAATCATGAATGCAGCCAAGCACAAGCATTATACCGGTCAGAGTAATGACGTTATCTTAGAAAACATCGCCAAGGCCAGTGCCATAAATAACAATATCACCGTGCGTGTGCCTGTAATTGCCGATGTCAATGATGATTACGCCAACATGCATGCTATGTGTAAATTTTTAACACAAAAAACCAGCATACGGTGCGTAGAGCTTTTGAGCTACCATAAGCTGGGATTAGAAAAAATGACCGCCCTAGGCATGCCTGCCATCATCTTTCACCCTCCCACGGAGCAACGTCTGGAGGAATTAAAAGAAATAATCGCAGATTACGGAATCGAAAATGTAAGCTACAAGTAAAAGAGGCTGACCTTAATGGTCAGCCTCTTTTACTTTACGTATGCTTTTTAGATCTTTGTCATTACGGCAATTAGCAGCTTAGCTCTGCTAAAGAGCGTATCCACAACTGCGTACTCCTCCGGAGTGTGGTTACGGGCGCCCTGTACACCCATAGCGCAGATAGTGGGAACGCCGGCTGCCGTAGTATAGGCACTGTCGCTGCCGCCGCCCACAGCTTTGGGAGTGGGAGCAGGCAAGCCTGCCTCCAAGGCCGCAGCACGTACCAAATCAAACAAATCCTGCGTGCCTGCAACCTGCTGCATATTGCGGAACTCTGTCAGGCTGGTGAATACGGTTTTGGTATCAGGAACATATTGCTTATCAGCAATTTCCTGAACCTTCTTTTTCATTTCGGCAACATATTTAAAATCGCTGTAACGCATATCACACTTAATCTTAGCATAGGCAGGAACAGCATTGCTCACTGTACCGCCTTCAATAATACCTACATTGAAGGTGCAGCCCGTATCCCAGTTGGTCAGTGCGTTGACGTCAATCGCCTTATGACAGATTTCCATAATAGCGCTGCGGCCGTTTTCAGGATCATTGCCTACGTGCGCGCTGCGGCCATAGGCTTCCAGGGTAAACTGCCATACGCCCTTTCGCTCTACAACCAGGCCGCCATCCTCGAAGCCGGTTTCAAAGTTGAAGGCAGCAAAAGCGCCCTTGCTTTCAGCCATAATAGCTTCTGCAGCCTGACCCTTGCTGTTGGCATGACCGGTTTCCTCGTCACCTGCCAAAATGACCTTGATCGGATGAGCGTTGTAGCCCTGTGCTAAAAGGGCCTTGAGCACGCTCAAAAAGATAACAATGCCGCCCTTCATATCCAGGCAGCCAGGGCCATAGGCCTTGCCATCTTTAATGGTGAAAGGACGCTCAGCAGCAGTACCGTCCTTAAAAACGGTATCCATATGGCCGGTAAAAATAACAAACGGCTTAGTCATATCGCCCAGCTCGCCTACCAGCGTGTTGCCTGCGTTCTCAAACTGCACCTGACGGGTTTTAAAGCCCAGACCTTGCAAAATCTTTTCTACCTTAGCGCCAACGCTGTCAACGCCGGCCTTATTACCAGTGCCGCAGTCTACGTTAACAAATTCCTGCCACAGCTGCAGCATATTTTCGTGATCTGCATCAATGGCAGCCCACGCATTTTTTCTTACCTCTTCTACAGACATGTTTATCCCTCCGAAAATAAATATAATTTACGTACTTTCTCTATCAACTCTCTATCTCTAAGTGTACGCCTCATACCATATAATCATAGTAATACCCATGGATTTTGTCAACTATTTCTTATCCACAGGAACCTCTGCATACTCTGTTCCTTCCAGTTCCAGCTCTATCCTCTGATTAAGATTTTCCGTCAGCCATTCTTCTGCCTCCTCCTTCTGCTCTGCACGCATCTTGAGGATGACCCTGGCCCGCAGATCATACACCACATCAGCAATTTCAAACAGGCTTTGCTGATAGAGCACGTTTAAAATACGGCCCACGCTGTTGACATCATATATAAAACTGTAATTAGCAAGCAAAATCTTCTGCGCCAGGCCTGCTTCCTTCACTGCCCCGGCCACGCTGCCGCTGTAGGCACGCACCAGACCACCTGCTCCCAGCTTAATGCCGCCAAAATAACGTGTCACCACTGCGGCTGTTTCCGTCAGACCGTTTTTACGCAGCACCTCCAGCATCGGGATGCCTGCCGTGCCGCTTGGCTCACCGTCGTCACTTGAACGTTGCGCCATCTCATCAACAATGTAGGCAGAGCAATTGTGCGTAGCATCCCAAAATTCCTTTTTTATACCCTTGATAAATTCCTGAGCTTCGGCCTCGCTATGCACCTTTTTTAGTGAGCAGATAAAGCGCGATTTTTCTATTACTATTTCCTTGCGGAAATCTCGGCAAATTGTGTACATTATCTCACCACCAGCTTTAAGTTTCTATACTATTATAACACAGGTCTGCATTTTTATAACAAGCACTTATGTGCACAGCTTTAGCGAACGCTGTGTAATATTATTACACTTTACTGTCATCAGCAAAAAAATTTACTTTTTTTTCACTTTTACCTTTATTTTTTGCGACAGTTTTGCTATAATAGTGGGCGTTTACAGACAAAGGAGAAAGCGTTGGCTATTCTCCAATTATTATTTTTTATTTTAAGGGAAAGAGGTAAAATTTAACATGAAACAGATTTGTGCTTTAATCGGCAAATTCTTTGGCATCATCGCCATTGTTTTTCTGATTCTCGGCATGACAATGCCGCAGAATTTCTTGTGGGTGCTCGGCAAGGTTGGCGGCATCAGCGTGCTCAGCTGCCTGCTTGGCGTTGTAATGTTCGGTATGGGTACCACGCTTAACCTTAAGGACTTTGCCCTGGTTTTGAAGCGTCCGATAGATATTCTTATCGGTGTTTGCGCCCAATATTTCATCATGCCGTTTTTGGCCTTTGCTTTGTCCACCGTTTTTAACCTGGATCCTGCTTTGACCACCGGTGTTGTACTGGTTGGTACCTGCCCCGGCGGCACCTCCTCCAACGTTATCACCTTCATGAGTAAGGGTGACGTTGCGCTTTCTGTAACCATGACCAGTGTTTCTACTGTTCTTTCACCTATCCTGACTCCGTTTATCACCTACCTCATCATCGGTGAGAAAATTGCTTTTGATCCTGTAGGCATGTTCTGGAGCATTGTGCAAATCGTTATCCTGCCTATCTGCCTGGGTCTGGCTGTTAAATCCTTCCTGCCCAAGCTGGCAGCTGTTGCAACCGACTATCTGCCGGCTGTATCCTCCATCGCTATTTCCTTAATCATCGCCGGCGTTATCGGTGCAAGCCGCGATTTGATTTTGAAGGCTCCCGGCCTGATCCTTTTGGTAGTCATCCTGCACAACTGCTGTGGCTACGCTTTGGGCTTTGGTATTGCCCGCCTCACCGGCCTGTCCTGGAAAAAAGCTGTTGCCCTTTCCATCGAGGTTGGTATGCAAAACTCCGGTCTTGCTACTGGTCTTGCAAAGGCTCACTTTGCCGCATTGCCTGCTGCTACCGTTCCTGGTGCAGTGTTCTCTGCATGGCACAACATTTCCGGTGCTTTGCTGGCCTGGGCTTACCAAAACTATCTGAATCCCAAATTTGACCCCGATTACGGCAAAGACGAAGAATAAGCTAAAGCCTAAAACAACATAAGCTAAACCAACTCTCCCCCTGAGGCGATATGCTCAGGGGGAGTTTTTGTGTTATAATAAAGTTACTAAAAAATCTATGGAAACGAGATCTACGTATGGATGATAAAAAACAAAAGCTTAATACCTACCGTTCGCTTGGCGATATGCATAAATTCCGTCTGCGGCTGTTTGCTGAGGGCATTTTAACCGGCATATTCGCAGGCCTGGTTATCTGCTGCTTCCGCTACGCACTGGTGGAAGCCGAATGTTTGCGCGGTGCGCTTTATAACCGGCTGTGGGTGAGTGATATCCTTGTTAACGCTTGCTGGTTTGCTGTGCTCATTGCAATTGCCTGCATACTTTACAAGCTCAACCGTCTTGAGCCTATGGCAGCAGGCAGCGGTATTCCTCAGGTAAAAGGAACAATCCTGGGATTAATGAAGATGCGCTGGCTGCACGTGCTATGGGTTAAGCTTGTAGCCGGCACCCTTGGCATCGGTGCAGGCCTGTCGCTGGGACGCGAAGGCCCGTCCATCCAGCTGGGTGCTGTAGCAGCGCAGGGAATCAGCCGCCTGTTTGGCCGCACACGTATGGAGGAACGCTACCTTTTGACCAGCGGTGCCAGCGCAGGTCTGGCTGCCGCCTTTAACGCACCGCTTGCAGGCGTCATCTTTGCGCTGGAGGAGCTGCACCGCAATTTTTCTATCATGGTACTGCTGCCTTCTATGGCTGCCGCCTTCACTGCTACCATCATTTCGCGCGCCATCTTCGGCCGTGCTACTATTTTTGATATTCCCGATCTACAGCTGCTGCCTATAAGCTATTACGGCATTGTCGTTATCGTCGCTCTTATCAGCGGCCTTGCAGGTGTTGTCTTTAACCTAGGACTTTTAAACATCGGCCGCTTTTACAATCTGCCCTGCTTCAAACACCCCGTGTATAAAATTGCCTTTGCTCTTATCTGCGCCGGCATTTTAGGCTACTTTTTACCCGAGGTCTTAGGCGGCGGCAACCAGCTCATCAACCATCTGGCCAAGACGCCTGTAAGCCTGCAGATCCTACTCCTTTTCTTTCTTGGCAAGCTGCTTTTTACGCTCATCAGCTACGGCTGCGGCGTCCCTGGTGGCTTCTTTTTACCCATGCTCGTCCTCGGTGCTCTCTGTGGCAGCATTTGCGCCCAGGTACTCATCTTACTCAGATGCATTGAACCTATTTATGCCACCAACATCATGGTTGTTGCCATGGCGGCACTGTTTTCTTCCTCTGTGCGCTCACCTATAACAGGTACCGTGCTAATTATGGAAATGACTGCCAGCTACCAACAGCTTTTATCACTAGCCATTGCCGCTATGGTGGCCTTTGTCATTGCCGAGCTGTGCCACAGCAAACCGATTTACGAGGAGCTGATGCAGCGTATGCTGCACAAGGACCAGCCTGCGCCAACGGTTTTAGAGCAGCGCAACGTGGTAGAGCTGGCAGTATGCAGCGGTTCCACTGTCTGCGGCAGGCTCATACGCGACATCCATTGGCCTGAAAATACCTTGCTTGTAGACGTTAAGCGCGGCGAGCAGCAAATCATTCCTGCCGGCGACACACGTCTTTTGAGCGGTGATTTTATTTATGTGCTGACCGAAAACGAACACATAAAGGAGCTAGCTAAAATGGTAGGAGCTGAATAAGCTAAAAATCAAAACTGCGGTTAAAGGCCAACCAAGGCTTTTACCCGCAGTTTTCTTGTCTATATTATATTCCCAGCATTACATCAATAATCTCTTTATCGGTTTCTACCATACCTTGACTAGCAATTTTACCCACAGCCGCAATAGTTTCATCTGCAGTGTCCTGCACAATACCATCACCGCCGGCAAAATTACGCTCCGCCAGCGCCATATCAAAGCCAAGCAAACCACCCTCTACCGCCATAGCGATTTTGGCTGCGCAGGAGGATTTTGCCCCGTCGCAAATAATGCCGCTGTTAATCGCCAAAGCATTCTCGACCGCGTGCTCAATCTGCTCATCCGTACAATCGTGCAAAAAGGCGATGCCTGCACCGCTGCCGCAGCCTGCGCTTACAGCACCGCAATATGCAGAAAGCTTGCCAATTCCCTGTTTCAGGTAAACTGTCACCAAATCACTCAAAAGCACAGCACGCAGCATTTTTTCTTCACTTACAGCCAATGCCTGGGCGTAAATTACCACTGGAACGCTGGCTGTAATACCCTGGTTGCCACTGCCGGAGGTGATAACTACAGGCAGCTCACAGCCATTCATGCGTGCGTCACTGCCTGCAGCCGCACTGGCACGTGCGCGCGTACGTAAGCTATCAGGATCTCGGTGCAGCAAAATTTTGCCAATGCTGGCACCATAATCATGCGTCAAGCCTTCCTTGGAAATAGCCATATTATAAGCAATCTGACGCTCTAAAAGCTGCTTTACCGCAGCCAGCGGCATATTGCGTGCAGCCTCAAGCACATCCTCTATATGCCACAGGCTCTTAGCTTCTTCCTCCGCCGGGACGATAGGCTTTTCTAAAATAGTCACGCCATTTTGCTTAATGCAGGTGACGTTAGTATGATCTGTACGGATAGTAACCTCGGCATTTTTATTGCCTGCTGCCAAAAAAATGCGGATGTAAAAAATATCCGGCTCCTCGGAAACATGAATTTTTATTTTGCCGGATTCTGCCAGCTCCTTCAGCTCTACCTTTTCGTGATCTGTAATGTAAGCCAGCACCTCCAGCTGCCGCTCAGAATGTGCCGCTACAATGCCGGCAGCACAGGCCACCTCTATTCCCTTCATCTGATTAGTGTTAGGCACAACCACGCTTTTTACGTTTTTAATAATATTACGGCTGACCCAAATCTCCACCGCCTCAGGCGCACACCCAAGCTGCTCGCGACAAACCGCTGCACAGTAGGCAATAGCGATAGGCTCGGTACAGCCCATTGCGGGAATAAGCTCCTCGGCCAAAGCCTGTTCATACACAGCATACTTGTTTTCCATATCACAAAGCCCTCCAATTATTCTTAAATTTCCTAATAGATTTATTGTAAACTAAAAGCGCCCGGTCTACAAGAGTAAACCGAACGCTTTCTTTGATCTAGGGAAATTATGTATAGCTGTGCATAAAGTCCCAATTACATTTTAATTTTTGCTTCCTCTGCCAGCTTAGGACCGAATTCGCCAAAATCAAAGGTAGCAAAATAATCTGCCGGGGTTTCTGCACGGCGGATAAGCTTTGCACTGCCATCCTCCTGCAGCAGGATTTCGGCACTACGCAGCTTGCCGTTGTAATTGTAGCCCATCGAGAAGCCATGTGCGCCTGCATCGTGAATAAACAGCAGATCACCGATTGCAATTTCAGGCAGCATTCTGTCAACTGCGAACTTATCGTTGTTCTCGCACAGACCGCCGGTTACATCATACTTGTGGTCGCAGGCAGCGTCCTCCTTACCCATAACGGTGATATGATGGTAAGAACCGTAAATAGCAGGACGCATAAGGTTAGCAGCGCAGGCATCACAGCCAATGTATTCTTTATAAATATGCTTTTGGTGAATAGCAGTAGTTACCAAGCCGCCGTTAGGTGCAAGCATAAAGCGTCCCAGCTCGGTAAACAGCTTCACATCCCCCATGCCTGCAGGCACCAGTACATCTTCGTATACCTTGCGCACACCCTCGCCAATAGCCAATACATCATTGTCCTGCTGTTCAGGCTTATAGGCAACGCCAATGCCACCGGACAGGTTGATAAAGGCAATATGAGCACCAGTTTTTTCGTGCAACTCTACAGCCAGCTCAAAGAGGATGCGTGCCAGCTCAGGATAGTATTCGTTAGTAACGGTATTAGAAGCCAAAAACGCATGAATACCAAAATGCTTTACACCCTTAGCCTTCAATGTCTTGTAGGCTTCAATAATCTGTTCATGGGTCATGCCATATTTAGCATCGCCAGGGTTATCCATAATATTATTGGCAATAGCGAAATGTCCGCCGGGATTGTAACGGCAGCAAACGGTTTCAGGAATATCGGCAACCTTCTCTAAAAAGTCGATATGGGTAATATCATCCAGGTTAATGTTAACGTTCAGCTTACGTGCCAGCTTAAAGTCCTCAGCCGGGGTAGCGTTAGAGGAAAACATAATCTCGCTTTCCTTAAAGCCTACAGCGTCACTCATCAACAGCTCTGTATAAGAGGAGCAGTCAGCACCACAGCCTTCTTCACGCAGGATTTTGAGCAGATAGGGGTTAGGAGTTGCCTTTACAGCAAAATACTCTTTAAAACCCTTGTTCCAGGAAAAGGCCTTGTTCACCAGGCGCGCAGTGCGACGGATGCCAGCCTCATCATACAAATGGAAGGGAGTGGGATATTGTTCAACAATTTTCTCTAATTGTTCTTTTGTAACAAAGGGAACCTTTTTAGACATTCATATCACCTTTCTGTAATTCAATTAGCGCAATCTCATTTTTCAGCGCTTCCTTAAACAAATCCACCAAATTACGCTTGCAGGAATATAAGCAGGTCGAATCCTCATCATCCTGCAAATCCCCCGTCAAAACAGTATGGGAATCGGCAATCAGGCGGATCTGTTCACTTTGCTTAGTTGTGCCATAGCAAATTGCTCCTGGCAAACTAAAGCTCTTATCGCCGATAATTACCACCTTTAACCCACGCTGCAGGGCTGCCGTCAGCTCCGGCGTCAAAAGCTCCAGCATCCTGGTGTTGGCCGAAATATAAATTCTGGCCTGCGCCTGGCTCACAGTATTGCGCAGCTTATTAATTATCTCCCGCGCACCCTTGATTGTGATATAGCCTTCGGCATCATTGCTCAGCACAGGCAGCTGCCTGAGTATATCTTTTTTTACTTCCTCCAGGTAGCTGATTTTGTTGCTGCAAAAATCTGCCGGCGCAACAGGAGTATAACGTGTTACCTTGCCCTCTTCCAGCACATAGGCCGCCCCCTTATCTACCAGTCCTGCTAACGCAGTATAGGTATTAGAACGCGAAATGCCTGTCTGCTTGGCTGCCTCGTAGCCAGTGAGCTGACCCGATTTTAAAAGCAGCACGTACAGCGTTGCTTCCTGCTTTGTTAAGTTAAAATTAGTAAGTCCTTCGATAAGATTCATAAACCCTCATTTAGCACTTCTTGCTTTTTCGACGGAACTATATAAGCGCGTAAAATGCGCATTTCTCTGATTGTTCCTATTCAAGAACACTATACTACTACAAGCGTCAGTTGTCAATAGCTAACTAGCATTTTTTTGTGTATACATATAAGAAATATAAAAAACCGGAGATACGCATTAATGCGACCTCCGGTCAAGCTTCAACCCTTTAGTTTTTATCAAACACCATTACTCTGTCAAAATCAAGATAAACCTTAGAACCATCGGCAATGGCATCTAAGTCTGCACCCTTGACGATTACGCGGACATCGTGTCCATGCACGTTCACACGGTAGTCCACTGCATCACCCAAGAAGAAGCGATGCGTGAGCTGGCCTTCCATCTGACCGCCGCTGAGCGACATGGTAATATTTTCCGGACGTACGGCAATGGTTGCCTCGCCCGTAGCCTTGCCGGTATTGGGGAAGGAAACATTACTGCCCTTGATGAAGACTCTATCGCCCTTCACCTCGCCATCAATAAAGTTAACCAAGCCGATGAAATCGGCAACCATCTTGTTGGCAGGCTGGGTATAAATTTCGTGCGGTGCGCCAATCTGCTGCACAACGCCACGGCTCATAACAACCACACGGTCGCTCATGGCCATTGCCTCGCCCTGGTCATGAGTTACGTAGACAACTGTAATGCCCAATTCCTTTTGGATAGCCAAAATTTCAAAACGCATAGATTCACGCAGCTTGGCATCCAGATTTGACAAAGGCTCGTCCAAAAGCAGCAGGCCAGGCTGTGCCACTAATGCACGTGCCAGCGCCACACGCTGCTGCTGCCCACCGGATAATTGGTGCGGATAACGCTTGCTATATTCACCTAAATGCACCAGCTCCAGCATTTTCTGTACGCGCTGCTCACGCTCTGCCTTATCCACCTTTTGAATCTTCAGCGGATAGCCGACATTTTCGGCAACCGTCATGTGCGGCCATACGGCGTAGGACTGAAACACCATGCCTATATCACGCTTTTCGGGCGGAGCAAAGGTGCCTTTAATAGAAGAGCTGACGCAGTGGTCACCAATATAAATTTCACCCTCGGTAGCACGCTCAAAGCCTGCTATCATTCGCAGCGTAGTTGTCTTACCACAGCCGGAAGGTCCCAGGATGGAAACAAATTCGCCATCCTTTACTACCAAATCAAAATCGTTTACAGCAGTCACACCGCCAAAACGTTTAAATACATGCTCAATTCGTACTTCAGCCATTTATTACACTCCTTCAATCAAATACCAACATTACCCTTGGAAACCTTGTTCAAAATCAGGTTACCAATTAATACAATCAGCAGAATAATTACAGAAAGCACAGATGCGTTCTGTGTATCCGCATAGGTCTGCAGTTCATACAGCAATACGCCGATGGTCTTGGTGTCGCTGCCGTAAAGGAGCAGGGACATAGTCAGCTCGTAGAACGACGGCATAAAGATCAAGAACCAGCCTGCGATAATGGATGGTGCAATAAGCGGCATAATGATATCCTTGCAGCAGCGCAGCCAGCTGGCACCGGAATTCAGTGCTGCTTCCTCCAGGGATACGTGAACCTGGCTAAGGGATGCGGCAATAGTGCGCACGGACATCGTCATATATTTTACCAAATAAGCGACAACCATAATCCACATCGTAGAATACAAATTCAGGCCAAAGTTACCACTGAAGGCAATGATCAAGGCCAAGGCAATTACGATAGACGGAGTGCTGCCGCCGATAACTACCAGCAGGTCAGGAATGCTACGACCCTTAACCTTAGTCTTAACTGCCAGATAGGCAACAAAGATGGATAGCAGCGTACCAATGCAGGCAGCAATAACAGCATACAGGATAGAATTCCAAACGCTTTCCATATATTGGGAGCTGGTAATAACAGGGATCCAGGCATCAAAGCCCAGGTTGTCCAAACCAATAGGCTTAGACAGCGAAATAATAAGACTGGTCAAAACGATAGAGCCTAACGGAATAATGATAGAAATCATGCTGTAGGCACCAACCAGACAGAAGCAGGGCCATTTCCACTTGCCCAGCTCTACGATGTTGGGGCGGGTGCTCTTACCGCTGATAGTTGTGTAATCCTTTTTACCTACCATCCAGGTCATACCAAACAATAGGATGTTAGCCAAAAACATCAGCGACGCAGCCAAGGCAGTAGCATCACGCACGCCTGCAGTATCGCCCATGTAAATGTAGGTGACAATACGCGTGGTCATAACCTCTATGTTGCCAGGCATGCCAACGATAGCAGGAATACCGAAGCAGCTGCCTGCGGCAATAAACACCAAAAGACCGCCGGCCAGAATACTCGGTGCCATCAAGGGCAACGTCACATCAACAACAGTGCGCAGGGGGGACGCACCGCTTACGCGGGCTGCCTCCTCCAAGGTCGGATCCATTTTTTCCATAGCACGGGAAATTGTGATGAAGGCAAACGGTGAATAGAATAAGGTCAAAACCCAACCCAGACCTGTCATCGTATAAATATCAAAGGGTGCAGTCTCCAGCCCAAAGATAAATTTAATAATCTCGTTCAAATAGCCTACGCTGGGGTTTAAAAGCTGTACCCAGGCAATAGCACCAACATAGGGAGGAATCATATAGCTGGAAACCAGCAGTGTGCGGTACATCTTTTTGCCGGGCATATCGGTACGCCCTACCAACCAGGCCAACGGAAAAGTAATAATAACACTCACGACCATAACTGCCAAGGACAGCTCTATGGTATTAGTGAGCGCGCGCCAGTTTACGTCCTGGCTATATACATTGCGGTAATTTTCTAGGTTAATGGCGCCATCAAGCATAATGCTGTCATAAAGTAAAATTCCCATCGGAAAGATTACAAAATACAAAAGCAACAGCACAGAGATGGCGATGACAATAAATTTACTGTTAAATCTTGACATGAATCGCTTTTTTCTCCTTCACAAAATTTTGTAGGCTTCGTCTGTAGCTGCCAGGGGTGCAGCCTGCCGCCGTCTTTATTGAGCAGAAAACAGGGATGGCCAAATTGGTCTCCCTGTTTCTGCTATTTTAGGTTAACAATAGCTTATTTATCCATAACCCTCTTACGGAACTCTTCTTTAATCTGGGCATTGTTGTCAGCCAGCTTCTGCCAGTCAACCTTAATTCTGCCCTCAACCAGCTTTTTGGTTTCCACAGAACCGGTAGGCTCCTTAACATCGCCACGTACAGAGTGCATCCAACCCTTTACAACAGCCTCCTGACCTTCTTTGGACAGCCACCAGTCAACCATAGCCTTTGCGCCCTCAGGATTCTTGGTGGTGTTGAAAATAGCAATCGGAGACGGGATGTTGATAACGCCGTCAGTCGGATAAATAACCTTCAGCGGCTCTTTCTTGGTGTTAGCCAGCTTCAGGATATTTTCTTCCAGAATCATAGCAGCAGCATATTCGCCGGTCAGCAGCTTGTTTTGGATAGCAGAGTTGCCTTCCTCTACACGGATACCATTAGCCTTCAGTTTGTCAAAATACTCCCAGCCATATTTATCAGCCAACGCGCCAACTGCTACATAAGCAGTACCACTCAGCATCGGGTTAGGCATAGCGATTTTGCCCTTCCATTTCGGATCAGCCAAGTCAGTCCAGTTTTTCGGTGCTTCCTCCGGCTTCAACTTGTTACCATTGTAGGCAATAATCATATTGCATACGCGTACTGCATACCAAGAGCCATCAGCAGCCTTATCGCTGATTACGTTAGCGTCTTCTTTAGATTTATACGGTAAGAGCAGATTTTGCTCCTTCAATTTCAGATAGTAGGAGGGATCAGCTACCATCAATACATCGGCAGCAATCTTTTTAGCTTTAATTTCACCGGTGATCTTGGTAACAACCTTTTCGGTGCCGCCCTGGAACCAGTTAACCTTCATGTCGGGGAAAGCTTTGCCAACGTTAGGCTTGCACATATTGTCGATGATATCAGGATAGATAGAGGTATAAAC
Source organism: Segatella copri (assembly GCA_963597755.1). Taxonomy (GTDB): domain Bacteria; phylum Bacillota; class Negativicutes; order Acidaminococcales; family Acidaminococcaceae; genus Phascolarctobacterium_A. Next base: position 347 of record CAVBQX010000002.1, on the reverse strand, counting down.
CATCAGGTCACCCTTTACACCGCCGGCAGCTTTGCCATCATCCTTTTTATCTCCGCCACCGCAGCCAGCCAAGGCTACAGACAAAGCTAACATTGCAGCTGCTCCAAGCATCCATTTTGATTTTTTCATTTACATACACTCCTTTTTTGCATCATCGTTGATATCTTCTCGATTATTCAATCTAAGTGTAAGCTCCTTCTACACCCACGTTAGATAATTTCGCTATCACTCGCTTTTTCCCTGCTTACACTTTACACTAATTTGATATATATTTTACTTTTTGTGTTACCTGTACATTTATTGAATGGACATTCCACCACCATTTTACATTTGACGTTTTTTGTCCT
>CAVBQX010000001.1:0-120854 GCA_963597755.1 Segatella copri | reverse complement strand
CGAATTCGTAATCAGTAGGTCGCAGGTTCAAATCCCGTCAGTAGCTCCATTGAAAAAGTAGAGGTTGGGACAAAACCAGCTTCTTAAACTAAAGAAAGACTGGAATTTGAGTTTTTTTCTCAAATTCCAGTCCTTTTACTTTGCGTAAAATTAAATTGCAGCTACATGCTGCATATATTTATAATGGATACAGGAAATTAGACAGCTCTAACAGAATGTTGTTGATACGGATTTTGTATTCGTCAAGGCGTTGATTGTAGGCTTCCTGCAACTGCACAATCATTGTTGTGAGAGGTTTCTTCTAGCAAGTGCTCAATCTGTTCCTGTGTACTCTTGATAAAACTAATCATTTCTTTGTCAGACATAACATACTTCCTTTGACTTAGCGCTTCTGTAATTATTCTATTTTGAAGTCAACCATTGAAGCTATGGCTTTTGAAGCGTCCATTTGCATTACTATGCTAGAGGCTTTAAGCCTGCTGAAAGAAAGCAGCTCTTGCGCTTCGTTGCTCCTGCATTCAACGACGTTGCCGCGCAGATATTTCCCTGTCCTGCAATAACCATAAAGTATACTTGCTAGAGGGTTTGGAGCAAGCTCTTTTTTATTTTGATTATCAGCGTCGAACACCAAGATACGTTCGGAACCGAGAGGTTTTGGCGGTTGTTGAGTTTGAATGTGTTCGCATCCTATAAGGTTGCAAAGCTCCTGCTCGGTCACTACAGAGCCTTGACACTCAACCTTTTTGACTTCGCTTTTGCCGTTCTTACACTCGAAAAGGATAACATAATATTTACTCATTACACATTCCACCTTTCAAATTTGTTGGTCAGTTGTAAAATGAAATTAAATGTTTAATCAGAAAATAAAAGTTCATTCTACATTACAATATAAAGTTGTAAAAAGCAGTTATGACTACAGACTGGCTACGTTGCCTGAGGTGGATTAGCGTTCGTAAGTTCTAGGATTTTCTCTCTCCCACATACCTACGGACTCCTTAAATGCCATAATACCGATGATTTTACTCATTTCTTCGGCCTTGCGGAAGCCCTTGCCACGACCGCCATAAAGCTTGATAATCTCATGCAGTGTTTCAGCAAGAGGTTTTAAAGCTTCATCCATCAGCTTTTGTGCTTCATGGTCTTTATTCAGTTCTGCTTGACCGTTTTTGCGCATTTCAACGATAAATTTTTTTACAGCTAGGCGTTCATCATCAGACAGCATAAACGTTGCTGCTCTTGCGCCTTCCGGCAAGGTTTTTTTGCGTCCTGCACCGGCTCTTACACCGCCGCGGGTAGTCTTTTTTTCAATTGTGTTATCAATCATAATAGCACCTCCATTTTGAATCAGCAACAATGTATTCAATTATTGACTGAATTAATTATAACATTATCAAAACGATGCGTCAATAGATAAATCAAAAAAAGATGAAAAAATATTATAAAAACAAAAATCCCTGTAATTCATGTGGATGCAGGTTAAGCTGCAAATGATGATTTACAGGGATTTTCAGGTTTTTATTAAAGCACTTTTATTCATTCATTCCGTGGATGAATTTGCCAATATCAAATTTTTTTCCTTGCAGCAGACTGTCAATCCGCGCGCTGACAACATCGTTATTACTGAGACTGCGCGCGGTGATGAGCGAGCTGTGAATTGCAGGGGTTATATATTCTGTGCCCCAATCATCCAAAATGCCGCAGGCAATGCCGCGCGTCAGGTCGTAGATGGATTCCAGTGCCGCGCAGATAATGGCCTCTCCCTGACCGGGATGTGTGCTGAGATAACGCAGGGGAACCATAAGGGAATCCTGCTCGCTGCTGTAGCGTGGAAGGAATGTTTCAATTTGCTGCAGGACACGCTCTGAACGTTGCTCGCCCTCATAAGATAGCAGATAGGGCAGAAGTGCGGTTTCATCAGGATGCTCCAGCCAGTAGTCATATAGAAACTGCCAGATATCCATGTCCAGCTCAAAGGCCAGATCACAAAGCAGGTAGTTGATCTTGCCATCCTTTAAAATGTCGGCAGCAATATCCTCGCGCCAGTCCTTGCTGTAGATGAGCTTTTCGCAGGCAGCAATGAGCAGCTCGCATTGGTTGGCTGTAAGCTGGGAAAGGTTCCTTTCGTCTGCCAGCTGCTGCAGTGAACGGGCAAAGGTGAGCATATCTAAAATGTCGTCCGGTCGTGTTGCCAGTCGCTCTGCCTGCTTAAGCAGATTTTGCAGCATTGGATACAGGTCGATGTCGGCAATATTAAACTGCTCCTCGATAACATCTATGGGAAAGTGATTGAGCATAATCAGGTAGTTGCCCAAAATCACGATAGCACTCTTATACAGATCATATTCCAAAGGCTGCTGCAGTAGCTGGGCAAGCTTTGTAGATGTGATAAATTTCACTGACAGCGGAGGATATTCCACATCAATTTCCGGACCATATTCCAGCAGCCAGAGACGTTCCTCCTCGCTGCGGCAACGGCAGTCGATAATGGCAAAAACCTTGCCCCAGCCACTGGTGCAGCGCAGCAGCTCCCAAATTTCGTTTTGCGGGCTGTAATTCGTCAGGCGGCAGGCGTATAAAAAGGCAAAGGTAAATTCCTCACAGTGGGCAAGGCGCACAAGGTCCTGCCACAGCTCTTCGTCTCTGTTTCGTAGCTGCTCCATACCGTATATACCAAAAAGTAGTATAGCGAACTTTACTTGCTCACGCTGCTCGGCATTATAAAAGAAGCGGCGCGCCAAATCATAGGCTATAGCGTTCATTTCGCCGCCGTCAAAGGCTTCGATAAAGGGATCGCTGTATTCGGCAAACACAGTGCCGGTGAGGGCCTTGTACAGTTTGCTGCGCTGCTCCTGGGCAGGCTCCTGTAAATAGGCACGCAATAGCTTGAGCAGCTTACTTGCAGCTCTGGGATTGGGAATAGAGCCCATAGTGTAGTAAAAGGCATCCTCAGAGCCTAAGGGCTTGGGAATAGTGGTGAAACGATCATCGCACAGCTGCTGTGCATTAAAGCGTCCGTGTGCGTCCAAATGCTCTATTACATAATTATAAATTGTCTGCTTCATGTAAATACCTCACATAAGGTAGTATCTGTGCTTAGACAATAGTGCCGCCGCCGACAACGATATCACCGTCGTACATTACAACGGATTGCCCTTTGGTGATGGCGCGCTGTGGCTCATCAAAGACGATAGAAAGGGTATCGGCATCAGGTTGGGTGACAGTGGCCCATTGCTCGGCATGGTGATAGCGGATGCGTGCCTTGACGCGTCGCTGGCCTGTGATAGCATCGCAGTCAATCAGATTGATATTTTTGGCGGTAACGTTTTTGGTAAACAGGCCGTCATTAGTAGCGAGGATGACGGTGTTGTTTTGCGTATCGATTTCCTTTACATACATGGGCTGCGGCAGCGCCAGTCCTAAGCCTTTGCGCTGGCCTACAGTATAATGGATGATACCCTTGTGACGGCCCAGCACTTTGCCGCTTTCGTCAACAAAATTGCCTGCAGGGAATTTACGTCCCAGGCGTGCTTCGATAAAGTCGGCATAGGTGCCTTCTTTGATAAAGCAGATATCTTGGCTGTCATGCTTGTGGGCGTTAACGAAGCCATGCTTTTCAGCAAGGGCACGCACCTCAGTTTTATGCAGACCGCCGAGTGGAAACTGCACGTGCGCCAGCTGCTTTTGCGTCAGGGAATATAGTACGTAGCTTTGGTCCTTGAGCGGATCGACTGCCTTGCGCAGTAAATAACGGCCTTTGGTATCATCATAGCTGATCTGTGCATAATGACCGGTAACGACGTAATCGCAGCCAAGCTCCTGGGCGCGTACGAAAAGCTGGTCAAATTTCAGATAGCGGTTGCAGTCAATGCAGGGGTTAGGGGTCTGTCCATGAACATAGGCATCGACGAAACGGTCTATAACATCATGCTCAAAGCGGTCAGCAAAATTAAAAACATAGTAAGGCATGCCCAAATTTGCAGCAACGCTGCGGGCATCTGCCACATCGTCAAGCGAGCAGCAGCTGTGCAGCTTGGGAACGCCCACGTCATCGTTGCTGAAAAGCTTCATGGTAACGCCGGTGCACTCGTATCCCTGTTCTAGCATCTGCAGGGCGGCGACACTGGAATCCACGCCGCCGCTCATGGCAATAATTGCTTTTTTATTCATAAGTATCTCCTCGTCTCTTTAATCTAGCTTGCGGCGTACATCGCCGATATCTGTAACAATATTATAGCCTGCCAGCCTTACGCGTGCCTCCAGGCAGCCGCGGCATTGCGCTGCCTCCTCGCCTGTGCAGATTTTGTTGGCATAAAGCTCGTACAGCTTGCGCACACCTACAGGTGAAAGGTTGGGCATTACGACGTTACCGCCGGCCTGTAGGCCCAGCTCGCGCCCGTTGGGGGCGATGGTGCCGAGTGCTGTGGTGGCAGGCAGCAGTGCGTAGGGAAACAGCAGACGCAGTATAGACAGCAGGCGCAAGGTTTCTTCCAGCTTACCGCTTGGCTTATCCCTAAAGGGTGTGTGCGCGTGGGTAATATATGGTCCGATGCCAATCATATCTGGTGCAAGCTGCTGCAGAAAGCGCAGATCAGCTAAAAGGTTCTGCGGCGTCTGCCAAGGAGAACCTACCATGAAGCCGGCGCCGACCTGGTAGCCGATTTCCTTTAAATCAAACAGGCAGCGTTTGCGATTGGCAAGGCTCATGTCGGCAGGATGCAGCCTGCGGTAATGTGCTTCATCCGCAGTTTCGTGGCGCAAAAGGTAACGGTTGGCACCGGCGTCAAAATAAGCCTGGTAGCTGGCACGATCCTTTTCGCCGATAGAAAGCGTGATGGCGCAGTCCTGGTATTGGCAGCGGATGGCGCTGACGATGCTGCAGATTTTATCGTCTGTAAAATAGGGATCCTCGCCTCCCTGCAGCACAAAGGTACGGAAACCCAGCTTGTAGCCCTCGGCGCAGCAGGCAAGGATTTCCTCCTGCGTCAGGCGGTAGCGCTGCACCTGGCTGTTGCCGGCGCGGATGCCGCAGTAATAGCAGTTGTTCCTGCAATAATTGGTAAATTCTATCAAGCCGCGGATATAGACGGCATCGTCATAATATTGGCGGCGGATATTGTCTGCTGCCTTGGCCAGCAAGGCGTTTGTACCAGGCTCTGTGCTGTTAATCAGCTTCAGCAGCTGCTCATCAGGCAGGTTGTGCTCGTTGGCAAGCTTTGTGATTAGTTCGGCTGTTTGTGCCATAGCGTTACCTCCGCAGCCGTCCGACTGCTTCGCTTACCCTGGCGATAATGGTTGCTACTTCCTCCATTGTGTTGTAGCTGCTGAGCGAAAAGCGTAGCGCGCTCTGCGCCATAGCAGGCGACAGCCCCATCGCCAAAAGCACGTGGCTGGGGTCAAGCGAGCCCGCAGAGCAGGCAGAGCCGGAGGAGGCGCAGATGCCCTCGTTGCTTAAAAGCGAAAGCAGTGCTTCGCCGTTAACGCCTTCAAAGCTGTAGTTAACCGTTCCTGGCAGGCAGTGCTCGCGGCTGCCGTTAAAGCTGCTGCCGTCAATTTTTTCCAAGCCGCTGCGCAGAGCGTCGCGCAGACTAGTGATGTAGGCAGTGCTTTGCTCCATGTGCGCTGCAGCGTCAGCCAATGCTGCAGCAAGTCCTGCAATGCCGGGCAGGTTTTCGGTGCCGGCACGCTTGCCGCGCTCCTGGCCGCCACCACGGATAAGGCTGGTGAGTAGTACGCTGCTTTTGGCGTACAGCAGGCCAACTCCTTTAGGACCATGAAACTTGTGCGCTGAGAGTGACAGCATATCAATATTATCGCGTTCAACATCAATATCAATGTGACCGGCAGCCTGCACAGCATCTGTGTGGAAGATGATGCTGCGGCTGCGGCAGAGTGCGCCGATTTCCTTTATCGGTTGGATTGCACCGGTTTCGTTGTTGGCATACATAACGGAAACTAAGCAGGTATCTGTGCGCAAGGCCTGCGCTACCTGCGCAGCACTCACGCGGCCGTCAGCAGCAGGCTGTAAAAGTGTGACTTCAAAGCCCTCCTCCTGCAATGCCTGTAGTGTGTGCAAAATAGCGTGGTGCTCCATAGCGGTGGAAACAATGTGACGCATGTTCCGGGCCTTGCCTAAAGCTGCGGCGCTAATGAGTGCCTGGTTATCAGCCTCGCTGCCGCCGGAGGTGAAGAATATCTCACGCGTAGCGCAGTGCAAGATATCTGCTATCTGCTTGCGGGCAGAAAACAGGGCAGCTGCACTGCGCTGTCCTAAAAGATGCACGCTGGAGGCGTTAGCGTAGATTTCGTTTAGATAGGGCAGCAGTGCCTTGATTGCAATGTCGCTCATTTTTGTTGTAGCTGCATTATCTGCATATATAAATTGCTTATCCATAATATTAAAATATTCTTCCTCTCGCTAGTAAATCCTCTATGTATATGTGGATTTTTAGTAAATTACTTTATTAACCGCAGAAAAAATAATTCCTACTGCCTTAATATGTTTCATATGGTACAGTACGGTGACAGCTTTGTCAAGAATAGAAAAATTTTAATTTCTTTGTTGACAAGCACAAAAATACCTGTATAATAATACCTATAAAACAGCTATGATTACTAGAGATTATAGCGAAGGGATTGAGATTGATGAAATTACCAAAGCTGATATTGGACTGGCGATGTTGCTGCTAAAGGTGAACACGCTGAAGAAGTTATATAAAAGACAAATAAAACTGACTGATTGAGATAAAGGAGATATTTATTATGGCAATTTATACTAGCATTACAGATTTGATTGGCGGCACTCCGCTTTTGGAGCTGAAAAATTACGAAGCAGCAAATAAATTAGAAGCAAAGATTGTTGCTAAGCTGGAATACTTTAACCCTGCGGGCAGCGTCAAGGATAGAATCGCTAAGGCAATGATTGATGATGCCGAAGCAAGTGGAGCCTTAAAGCCGGGAGCTACGATTATTGAGCCCACCAGCGGCAACACTGGTATTGGTCTGGCATCTGTTGCTGCAGCACGCGGCTATAAAATTATCCTGACAATGCCTGAAACAATGAGCGTTGAACGTCGCAATCTGCTGAAGGCATATGGTGCGCAGCTGGTGCTGACTGACGGTGCCAAGGGCATGAAGGGCGCTATTGCCAAGGCTCAGGAGCTGGCAGAAAGCACTCCTAACAGCTTTATTCCCAGCCAGTTCACCAATCCTGCCAATCCTGCTACCCACAGAAGCAGCACCGGACCGGAAATCTGGCGTGATACCGAGGGTAAGGTTGATATTTTTGTAGCCGGTGTAGGTACTGGCGGCACCGTTTCCGGCGTTGGCCAATACCTGAAATCCCAAAACCCAAATGTTAAGGTTGTTGCTGTCGAGCCTGCCGGCTCTCCGGTGCTTTCTAAGGGTGTTGCCGGTGCGCACAAAATCCAGGGCATTGGCGCAGGCTTTGTTCCTGATACACTGGACACTAAGGTGTATGACGAAATTATTGCTGTTGAAAACGAGGACGCATTTAAAACCGGCCGTGCTATCGCTCATGGTGAGGGTGTGCTGGTGGGCATTTCCTCGGGTGCAGCCGTTTACGCTGCTACTGTTTTGGCAAAACGTCCGGAAAATAAGGGCAAGGTTATCGTAGCACTGCTGCCTGATACTGGCGAGCGCTACCTTTCTACTCCGTTATTTGCTGAATAAGCAGATATATACATATCACATCCCATTTCCTAAGTTAAAGGGAGCAGCTTAGCAAGGGCTGCTCCTTTTAATTTGTCATATTCATTTATGAATACATGTATACTTTTGCAGGTATTGGCTTAGCAGCTTCTAACCCCTAAACAAATTACTTGATTTGTGGTATTATTTTCTTAGTATTTTTTAGCTGATAACAAGGAGTGATAGATTTATGACAAGTGCAAAGGAATTACAAAAGGAGCTTACCTGGGAATTTCCGCATATCGCCAAAAAGGCGTCTGACAGCAAAGAGGCAGCATATGCCTATTGTGAGGGATATAAGGATTTTTTAAACAATGCCAAAACGGAGCGTGAATTTACAGCGAAGGCAGTGGAGTCCTTGCAGGCAGCCGGCTACGTGCCATTTGAAGCTGGTAAGAACTACCAAGCAGGTGACAAGGTATATTTTGTGAACCGTGGCAAGGCCATTTTAATGTCCACATTCGGTACGGCTCCGCTTGCTGAGGGTGTACGCTTGAACGTTGCCCATATCGATTCACCGCGTCTGGATTTAAAACCTAACCCTGTATATGAAAATCATGAGATGGCTTACTTTAAAACGCATTATTATGGCGGTATCCGCAAATATCAATGGGTAACAATTCCCTTGGCTATGCACGGTGTTATCATCAAAAAGGACGGTACAGTTGTGCCTGTGTGCGTGGGTGAAAAGGAGGGAGACCCTGTATTTTGTGTTACCGACCTTCTGCCGCACCTGGGTGCTAAGCAGAACGAGCGCAAGCTTAGCGAGGGCATTAAGGGCGAGGAGCTGAACATCGTTATTGGCAGCCTTCCCTTTGTGGATGATAGTGAGGAGGGCGTCAAGGATGCTGTAAAGCTGAATACATTGGCATTGCTTAATGAAATGTATGGCATTACCGAGCGTGACTTTTTGCGTGCAGAAATTGAATTTGTGCCTGCGACCAAGGCTGCAGATGTTGGCTTTGACCGCAGTCTGATTGGCGCTTATGGCCAGGATGACAAAGTTTGCGCTTATACCGCGCTGACGGCGGAAATTGCAACCAAAGCACCGCATTTTACTACGGTGACGGTGCTGGCAGATAAGGAAGAGATCGGCTCTTATGGCAATACCGGCCTGAGCTCGGATTTCGTCCTGCATTATTTGGAGGATTTGGCGCAAGCTCAGGGTGCTGATATCCGCAGCCTGCTGCGTCACACTACTGCGCTTTCCTCTGATGTCAATGGTGCCTATGATCCATCCTTTGCATCTGTTTACGAGGAGCGCAACAGCTGCTTTGTCAATAAAGGCCCTGTACTGACAAAATATACCGGTGCACGCGGCAAATCCGGATCCAATGATGCCAGCGCTGAGACTATGGCCAAGGTCATCAGTATTTTGGATGAAGCAGATGTGTATTGGCAGATTGGTGAGCTGGGCGCTGTTGACGAGGGCGGCGGCGGTACCGTAGCATTGTATGTTGCTTCCATGGACATGGATGTAGTCGACTTGGGCGTGCCTATTTTGTGCATGCATTCTCCCTTTGAGCTGAGCTCTAAGCTGGACGTATATTATACATATAAAGCATTTGCAGCTTTCCTGGAGAGCAGTAAATGAGCGTAATTAGCGAGCTTGTGCAGGCAGAAAAAAAGCAGAGGGTCTTAGTGCTGTGCAATGAGGACGAAATTGCCGGTCTGCGGGCACAAGGGCTGCCTGTAAGTGATGTGGACAGCAAGCTATCTATGCAGCACTTAAAAATGGCACAGCTGGAGGCAGAGCGTCGTCATGGGTTGAATAATGGTCTGCAGGTGTTTTCCATCACGCCTGCGGCAGAGCAGACAATGGAAGCAGAGCGTGCCTTGATTTACGCCATGCTCGTGCGTTGCCGCAAGGTTATCAGTTGTCGTGATAAGCTTGAGGATATGCTGAAGTTCGATGACCGTGAAGGCTGGAGCGTATATAAGCAGCAGTACGAAAATAAGGTGCTGGATGTTTATAAGGCTACGTGGCGCGATGAAGAAGTTTATCCTTATGTTATCATTGATAATATCAAGGAATACAATAAGAACGAAAGCTATATCTTAAAGCAGCTTTACTGGCATTTGGCAGAGCGTACACCGGGGCAGGTGAATGATGGCGATGCACGTATGATTAATGAACTGCGCAAAATGTTTTGCGATTTGAGTGTAAGCCTTTTGCAGACAGACGTAGTCTTGGTGAGTGCAGGGCTGGAGGACTCGGAGCTTTTGGCTTTGGCAACCAAATTTATGTGGCATGGGCAAGCAAGAGTGATACGTTTATAATATAGTATGTAAAGAGCTGTGTGATGGATAAAATTTAACAGGGAACAATCGCTATAAACTAGCACTCAAAGCAATTGCGGCTTCGGGTGCTAGTTTTCTGCCTTTTGTCACAGTTTTTTCCTTGCATATTAAACGGCATTATAGTATGCTATAAGTTAGAAACCGTTTGGAAAGGATTGAAAAAAATGGCTGATATTGTTGAAGGTCTGGCTGGCAATAAAATGCTGATGCTTAAGCAGGATATTGCAGCCTTACGCGAGCGTCTGGCAGAGTGTGATGACGATGAAGCAAAGAAGGCTATCCGTCATGAGCTGATGGAAAAAGAAACTTATTATAATATTTTGGCAGACCGCCAGCGGGTGAACTTCTGAGCCGGAACAACACCGGCTTTTTCTTTGCATTAAGTATTGAAACTTGCATGGATTTAATGATAAAATATTCATTACGGAAAAATTTTTAACTTCGCACATGCAGGAGGGTTATTTTGGAAAAGCTAATTGTTAGAGGCGGGAACCGCCTTGTTGGTGCAGTGAAGACCAGCGGTGCGAAAAACGCTGTGCTGCCTATTATTGCAGCCTCTATTCTGGGCACAACGCCGAGTCATCTCGATGAGGTGCCGATGTTGGAGGATGTGCATACTATAAGTGAAGTATTAAAGTGCCTGGGATTAAAGGTTAAATTTAACCCTGAGGCTAATGTGCTGGATATCGACAGCACTAATATTACCTATTTTGAGGCTCCGTATGAGCTTGTGCGTACCATGCGTGCGTCCTTCCTTGTGATGGGACCTCTGCTTGCACGTATCGGTAAGGCCCGCATTTCTATGCCTGGTGGCTGCGCTATTGGCGCCCGTCCGATTGACATTCATCTTAAGGGCTTTGAGGCTTTGGGCGTAAAGATTGAACAGGGTCATGGTTATATAGAGGCCTCTGCTCCTGATGGACTTAAGGGCACCGGCATTTATTTTGACTTTCCTAGTGTCGGAGCCACAGAAAATATTATGATGGCTGCTTCCTTGGCAGAAGGAACAACAATCTTGGAAAATGCTGCCGAGGAGCCGGAGATAGTTGATTTGGCCAACTATCTTAACAAGATGGGCGCCAAGATCCGTGGCGCAGGCACAGATACCATTCGTATAGAAGGCGTAAAGGAACTGCACGGGGCAGATTATACCATCATCCCCGATCGCATTGAGGCTGGTACCTACATGATAGCTGCTGCAATGACCGGCGGCGATGTGGTTGTAGAAAACGTTCTGCCTGAGCATCAAAAGCCGTTAATCGCTAAGCTACGTGAGGCAGGTGCAATTGTAGAAGAGGACATAGATAAGGTGCGTGTTATCGGTCAAAGCCCTTTAAGGGCTGTAGCAATCAAAACTTTGCCTTATCCCGGCTTCCCAACCGACATGCAGGCACAGATGATGGCTATGATGGTTATCGCCGAGGGCCGCAGTAAGGTAACAGAGACTGTTTTTGAAAACCGTTTTATGCATGTAGTAGAGCTGAACCGCATGGGTGCGCAGATTTCTACTGAAGGCCGCAGTGCTGTGATCGATGGCCCCTGTAAGCTTACGGGTTGTGACGTACGTGCTACCGACCTGCGTGCCGGCGCTGCAATGATTTTGGCAGGACTGGTAGCTGAGGGAACAACACGCATTGGCGATTTGCACCATATTGATCGTGGCTACGAAAATATTGTTGCCAAGCTGAAAAAGCTGGGTGCCGATATTGAACGTGTTGATGTAGATTAAGGAGATAAGACTAATGTTTAAAAGCATGGATATCGGTATCGACCTTGGTACCGCCAATATTCTTGTATTTGTAAAGGGCAAAGGCATCGTGCTCAAGGAGCCTTCTGTTGTGGCTATTGACAAGGTGCGCAATAAGGTTTTGGCAGTTGGCGATGAAGCACGCGAAATGCTGGGGCGTGCACCTGGCAGCATTGTTGCTATCCGTCCACTGAAGGAAGGCGTAATTGCAAATTATACCGTTACGCAAAAGCTTTTGGCCTATGTTATTGAAAAGGTGGCAGGCAAGAGCCTGTTTTTTAAGCCGCGCGTTATGACCTGTGTGCCTATCGGTATTACTTCGGTAGAAAAGCGTGCTGTTATGGAGGCCACCACCCAGGGAGGTGCTTCTAAAACCTATTTGATTGAAGAGCCACTGGCTGCAGCCTTGGGCGCTGGTATTGATATTTCTGTGCCACGCGGCAACATGGTTGTAGATATTGGTGGCGGCACAACTGATATTGCTGTTTTGAGCTTGGGCGGTATCGTGGTGGACTCTTCTGTCCGTATTGGCGGTGATCATTTTGATGAGGCGATCGTACGTCATGTCAAAAAGGTACATAATGTGCTGATTGGTGAACGTACTGCGGAAGAAATCAAAATGAAGGTTGCTACTGTTGTTGATGATGGCCGCAATGAAACGATCAACGTGCGTGGTCGTGATATGGTAACCGGCTTGCCGACAACCTTTAATGTAAGCTCAGAGGATTGCCGTGTTGCTTTGGAGGATGCTATTGCGTCGCTTATAGCTACAGTGCGTGGTGTGCTGGAAAAATGCCCACCGGAGCTGGCAGCTGACATTGTGGATAATGGCATTTATCTGACTGGCGGCGGTGCATTGCTTGATGGCCTGGCAGAGGTTATGCAGCGCGAAACGGGTATTACTACGCATATTGCGGATAATCCGTTGGAGTGTGTGGCTCTGGGAACAGGTAAGGCTTTGGAAAACCTGGACAAGCTACATCCCGGCACTGTGTATACGGCGTCGAATCTGGCTGATTGATTGACTGATGAAATAGAGGAGCTGCTTAGGGCAGCTCCTTTTGTATAGGTAATGCAATGAATTACAAAAAATTTATAATTTCGATATTAGCAACAGCTATTCTTGTTTGTGCTGGTGCGGCGCAGGCCGCACCAATTGAAAGTCTTCGCACGAGCGTGAGCAGCGCCCGTGTGCGTATTGTGCTCGACAGCAAGGAGCCCATCAGCTTTAAAGCAAATAAGGACAAGTTACAGCTGGTGGTGACGCTGACGGAAAGTAGTGCCAAGCGGCAGCAGGCACAGGTCAAGGACGCTGTCATAAAGGGAATTAATCTGCAGCCTGCAGGGAAAAAAGCATCCAAGCTGGTAATAGACCTGACCCGTGACTGCCAATATAAGGTATTTCAGCTCAAGGCGCCTAACCGTTTGGTGATTGACATTTACCGCATCAATATTCTTAAGCAGACACGTCAGCTGGCGCAGGGCGTGAGCTACACTTTTATGCAGGATGAACTCAATGGCAGACAGGTGCAGGCATATTTACTGACAGTTGCTGCAGATAGCCGGTTCGAGCTGCGTCCGTTTTCGGCAGCAGGAATTTACAACGGGCGTGGCAGCTTGGCTAAGCAGGCGAAGCAGCAGGGCATGCTGGCTGCAATCAATGCATCGTATTTTGACACTGATGGCTGGGTTATCGGTAATATTAAGGATCATGGTGATTACATGGCGACAGATGGCCAGGCGCGTAGTGGTTATGTAGACAGCAGCAGTGGCCGGCAGATTGTTAAGGACATTGCTTATAGCGGCAGCGTGAAGCTGCCTGACGGCAGACAGCTTGCTATTAAGGGAATGAACCGTGCTCGTATTGCTAATGATTTGGTGCTTTATAATTCCTACTATGCTCCTTCGACAAGGACGAATTCCTGGGGACGTGAGGTGAAGCTTAAAAATGGACGTGTGGTTGCTGCAGGTACTGCGGGAAATATGACAATTGAACCGGGAACGGTGGTGCTTTCAGGGCATGGTGCAAATGCATCGGCTTTGGCCGGACTCAAATTAGGTGATCATGTAACGTTGCGGCAAACCATGGGCAACAGCGCGGCAGATGCAGCAAGCATGGTTATCAGCGGCGGTCCGTTGCTTGTGGAGCAGGGGCAGGTTAATGTGCGAACTGCTGCAGAAAAAATTGCCAATGATATTGCCTTAGGCAGGGCGCCGCGCACGGCGTTGGGATTAAAAAAGGATGGTTCGCTGCTGTTATTGGTGGTTGATGGTCGCAGCAGCGAGAGTGCTGGCATGACGCTCGCAGAGCTGGCGCAGTACCTGCTGAAGCTGGGAGCTTGGGATGCTGTCAATTTTGATGGCGGTGGCTCGAGTGAAATGGTTATAAACGGACAGATAGTCAACAAGCCTTCGGATGGACGGGAGCGTTGGGTGAGTATCGGCCTTGGGTTGCTACCAAAAAGTGAAATGCTTGTCAAATAAAACTGTAGGCTGTATAATCTATACAGAAGAGTTTGCCATAAGTGCATTAGGATGATAAAGATATAAGCAATCAGGATTTATAGATCTTATGCTTGTTATTCTAAGAGATACTTGACAGGAGGTGGGCCATATGGCAAAGAAAATGATGGCGGTTCTGCTTGCCGCTGCTCTGGGTGTTTTTACGCTTACTGCCGTTGGTTGTGCCGCTGTGACTGATCAGCATGCTGTTGTCAGCGGTGTGGTTGTAGCTGAAGAACTGGCGCAGGAGGGAGCTCAGGTAAAGCAGGGTGACGTTCTTGTAAAGGTTAAATCTTTGGCAGGTGGCAGTATTGCTGCTGCCCGTGCTACTACTGCCGGCCGTGTGAGCCAGGTGCTGGTAAAGCCTGGTGATAAGGTGGCAGCACAGCAGGTTGTAGCAAAAATTAGCGAATAATAGGTAAATGACCGGCGTGCATGCTGCCGCCGGTTTTGTAGTATTATAAATAATTGGCAAATAAAGTAGCTTTATTTGCGTGGTTAAGGAGTATATATGAGAATATTTTTAGTAGCAGTGCTTTTGTGCTGTCAGATGCTTGTGGCGGCAGCTGCCAATGTTCCGCTTATGCCGGTGCGTGATTTGCGCGTGGGTATGCAGGGAATAGGTAAAACAGTTATCAGTGGCGATACTATTGAAGATTTCAATGTGGAGATTTTAGGCGTAACAGGTAATGAAGCAACTGGTTATAATATTTTTGTCCGTTTGTATGGCGACTTAATTGAAAAAACCGGCGGTGTCGCTCAGGGCATGAGCGGCAGCCCGGTATATGTGGATGGCAGACTTGTAGGGGCAGTAGCCTTTGGCAAAACCTTTAATGACCCGCATTACTGCTTTTTGACTCCTATTGGCAAGATGCTGCCGCTTTTGGATGAACCGCGCGATATTCCTGTGGACTGGATTCCTAAAGGCACCGCGCTTATGGCCGGTGGCTTTACAGAATACGGTCTGGAATATCTGCAGCAGAAGCTGGCACCCTTTGGCCTGACTGCCATTGGTGCAGGTGGCGTAGGTGCTTCCAGCGAAAAGCCGCTTGAGCCTGGTAGCAGCGTGGGTGTAGCGCTGATGCAGGGAGATATGAATTTGGGCGCGCTGGGGACTGTCACCTGGACGGATGACAGCGGCAAGCTGCTTGCCTTCGGACATGCGTTTATGCAGCGCGGTAGCAGCAACTTCTTCATGAACAAGGTGTGGGTGCTGGGAGTAGTGCCAAATCTGCAAAGCAGCTACAAGGTTGGCAATCTGGGAGAGCCTATTGGCAGTTTCACTCAGGACCGTGCCAGCGGTATTGGCGGCGCTATCGGTAAGCAGCCGGGATCCATTCCGATGTTTGTAACTGTCAACGACAGCAGTCGCGGTCAGGCCAACAGCATGCGTGTACGTCTGGTTGAGGATGAGCAGCTGGTGCCTTCTATTGTGGATGCAGCTGTTGTTAATACTGTAAGCAAAACGGTGGATAGAAATGGCGGCGGTACTGCCAAGCTGCATTTTACAATTACAGGCGTGGACAGCAAAAAAGAGATGCTGACGATTGACCGTGAAAATATGTATTATTCCAATGACTCTTTGCTAAAAAATCTGGATGCCGAGCTGACAGAGGCTATTACGATTTTGATGCAAAATAAATTTGAGCCTGTGCAGATATATGGCATCAACGTAGAGGCTGAGGTAAGTGACGCTGTACAGGTTGCTGAAATATTTAGCGTGCATGCAGCCAAGACTAAGGTTAAGCCCGGTGACAAGGTGGCAATTGATGTTACCATGAAGCCTTATCGTGGTGAGGAGTTTACCAAAACTGTGCAGTTTAAGGTGCCTAAGGATCACCCGGGCGGCAAGCTGGCCCTTAACGTGCGCGGTGGTAGCAGTATGGCGTGGGTGCTTGACCTGCTGCGCAAGCAGCAGTCTGAGGGTGTGCCTGCTGCCAAAAAGAAGGAAACACGCCGCAAGCTTAGCGATTATATCAAGAGCGTGAATACGGCTGACAAAAATAATGAGCTGATTATCGACGTGGCAACAGGAATGCTGAAGCCAAACCAGGAGACTGCCGCTAATGATGCCGGCCTGGCCGGTCTTTTACAGGGCTCGCCGTTCAAACAGAAATATCCCTTTGATTTTATTATTGATGGCGAAACTGAGCTGGTTTTGACTGTGGAAAAATAACAGCTTGCCATTAAGGGATAAGACGTTTGCTGTTGTCATATATTTGTCATAATTGAGAGTTACAATAAAGAAAACTATTATAGGTAAGATTATGTTTAAATCAATTTGTAAAACAATGGGCAAAAATATATTGGCCTTTTGTGCTGTCAGTGGTAGGATGACACTGCTGCTTGTGGCAACGGTGCGCCGCCTGAAGGATGCAGACCTTAAGGAGGTTATCCGCCAGATGGCACTTTTGGGAGCAGATTCGCTGCCGATAGTGATGATGACAATTCTCTGCACGGGCATGGTATTTTCTGTGCAGACAGCTAAGGAGTTTGTGCGTTTGGGTGCTGCTTCATCCGTAGGCGGCATTGTAGCAATTGCTATGGCACGCGAGCTGGTGCCTGTGCTTACAGGCGTTGTAGTTGCGGGACGCATTGGTGCTGCTATTGCGGCAGAGCTGGGTACGATGAAGGTTACTGAGCAGATTGATGCACTGAGAGTTATGGCAGCTAACCCTGTAAGCTACTTGGTTGTGCCACGCTTTATCGCACTGGTGTTGATGATGCCGCTGCTTGTAGTGTTTGCTAACTTTATCGGTAACGTAGGCGGCTGGATTGTGGCGCACTATTATGCCGGTATCGGCAGCTTTACTTACGAAAATTCCATTAAGACATTGGCGGATTTTTATGATGTGTTTGGTGGCATGGTGAAAAGCTGCGTCTTTGGTGCTATTATTGCCATAGTCGGTTGCTATAAGGGACTTAATGCGCCTAATGGTGCGGAGGGTGTAGGTCTGGCGACAACAGCATCGGTTGTGCTTTCGATAATTTTAGTGTTTATCACTAATTATTTTTTGTCGATAATTTTGTATGTGTAAGGAGCTGTAATGATGACAGATGATGCAATGATTCAGCTTCGCAATGTTAAGGTAGCCTTTGGCAGTAAAGTAGTACTACGTGAGCTTAACCTTGATGTGCACCGTGGCGAAACACTGGCAGTTATCGGCCCGTCCGGCAGTGGTAAAAGCACAGTAATAAAGCTATTGACAGGGCTCTTGGCGCCGACTGCAGGTAGTATAGAGATTGAAGGGCAGGAGGTTAGCCGACTGGCTGAGGATCAATGGGATGTACTGCGTCAGCGTATGGGTGTAGTGTTTCAGTATTCTGCACTGTTTGACTTTTGGGATGTCGGTGGAAATATTGCCTTTGGCTTGAAGCGATATTTTAAACTGAGCGATGAGCAGATCCGGGAACGTGTGAGCGAGCTGCTGGACATGGTGGGCATGCCCGGCACGCAGCAAATGTTGCCCTCAGAGCTTTCGGGTGGTATGAAAAAACGCGTCGGGCTGGCGCGGGCGCTGGCCATGCAGCCGGAGATGGTGTTTTATGATGAACCGACATCGGGGTTGGACCCGGTGATGACTATGACCATCAGCAGACTGATACGTAAAACCCAACAGGCATTGGGCGTGACATCGCTTTTGGTAACACATGATATGGAATCTGCGTATTATGCGGCTGACCGTATCGCAATGCTATATAATGGGCGCATCGTGCAAATCGGCACGGTGGCTGAGATCAAAAACAGTACTAATCCGGTCGTGCATGCCTTTGTTAACGGCCTGGAATTAAAAGAGGAGGACAAAGATGAGCAGCAGTGAGGTGAAAGTTGGCGCTTTTGCATTGGGTGGCGCTGTAGTACTTGCCGGCATCATCACTTTTATGGGAGCCTTTTCCTTTGGTAAAAAGGGTTACGAGCTGCATATAAATTACCCTCAGGTTAGTGGCTTGATGCCCGGACATGTTGTGCGTTATGCCGGCGTGCAGGTGGGTACGGTGAAAAAAATAAATGTTGCACCGGATAAGGTAGAGGTTATTGCAGAAATTAACGATGATATAAAAATTCCGCAGGGAGCTGTGTTTACAATTTCCTCTGATGGTATTATGGGTGAAAAGTTTGTCAGCGTTATTCCGCCTGCTAAGCCAGGACAGGGATATGTGCCGGAGGGCAGCACTGTGCAGGGTGCGGCCGGCGGTGGCATGGATGAGTTCTTTGCTTCGTCCGGCGATTTGGTGAAGCGCATGGAAAACATTGCCAGCGCCTTTGAAAATGTCTTTGGCGACAAAGAGGTGCAGCAATCCATGAAGGCTGGTTTTAAAAATATGAATGACATTGCCGAAAACATGAATACCTTTACTAAGGTAATGGCAGAAGTGGCAGTAGCTAACCAGCAGGATATTACATCAATGATCCACCAGATTAATGAGCTGAGCCAGCGTATGAATGGTACGGCCGCGCACATTGAGAGTATCATGAATGGCGTGGATAATAATGGCCAGACAGGCAAAAATGTAGCTGCGATTGCACAGAACATGGCAGACACCAGCAAGCGTATGGAAAATATCGTTTCAGTGCTGGAGGCCGTAGCTAAGGATCCGGTAACACAACAGTCACTCAAGGAAACCTTGGTGAATGTTAAGGAAACCAGCGAGCGCGCCAACAAAATTTTAGGGACGCTGACAGAGGCTAAGATATCGGCAGATGCAGGCTATGCTGCCAAGGGCGGCGATTGGCGCAGCAGCTTGGGTGTGACGCTACATCCGAGTGATGAGGCCTTTCTTTACATGGGTGGTTATGATATTGGTAACGCCAATAAGTTTGATTTTATCGTGGGCAGGCAGCTGGGAAACGCCGCTGTGAGCATGGGCGCGATGCAGGGCGATTTCGGTGTGGGCCTAAGCTACGATTTGAGTAAGGATTTTAAGCTTTATTCACAGGTATATGATTTTGATGACACCAAGGTGCGTCTAGGTGGAGAGCTACGTTTGACAGATAGCTTTTCGATATACGGCGAAACCATGGATGTGCGTGGAAACAAGAGTAATACCTATATGGGTGTAAAAACTTACTTCTAAATAAAGTTAGAAAGTGTTGACATTGCTCTAAAATATATATATAATTTTATTACTGACTGACTAGTCAGTTACGAAATGGAGGTTTCCCGATGACTAATTATAAATTTAGTAAACGCCTTTTGCTGCTGGGTGCGGCATTAACTATGGCATTTGCACAAAGTGCCTTTGCTGTTAACACTGTAGACGAGGACATGGAGCATTCCCTTGCCGGCGAAGCTGTAAAATTAAATCTTGACCATGCTATGGAGCGTGCTTTTGCCACCAATCCGACTGTAAGCATTGCCAAGTACGAGCTTGACAGTGCCCGTGCCAGCTATAATGCTGCCCGTGAAAGCCGTGGTATCAGCATTACCGGTACGCATCAGACCCAGCGCAGTGGTTATGATGATTACCACCAGAGCACTACAGGCTTATGGACAAAGGGCATTGGTAATAACCATGCCAATGGCTTGACTGCTTCTCTGCCTATTTTTACTGGTGGTAGGCTGCAGGGACAGGTTGAACAGGCCCGCGCTAACTATAAGTACAACCTGATTGGTGTGCAGCGCACCTATAATGAAATGCGTAGCACTGTCACTAATGCATATTTTAATATGCTGCAAAAGGACAACCTGCGTAAGCTGAGTGATGAGTCTGTTACACGTTTGGCAGATCATTTGAAGAACGTACAGGCACAATATGATGTTGGCGTAGTGGCTAAGGTTGATTTGCTGCGCTCCCAGGTAGAGCTGGCTGATGCACAGCAAAGCTTGATTCAGGCAGAAAACAGCTACCAGGTGGCTGAGGCCAACATGAACAAAATCATCGGCCTGCCGATGGGTACCACTTTGCAGCTGGATGATCTTTTGGTATATAACGCTTATGACAAGACTATGGAAGATTGCCTTGTTTATGCTGCTTTGCATCGCCCGGAGCTGGAGCAGGCGGAGCAGAACGTTAAAGCCTACAAGGGTGCGCTGAAGATTGCCAAAGCTGGACATATGCCGCAGGTAAGCGCCAGTGCTACACAGCAATGGTCTGATAAAAACTGGCCTGGTGATGAAAACGGCAACTGGGGCGTTGGTGTTAACGTTAGCATGAATATTTTTGATAGCGGTGTTACCCTGTCCAAAATTCACGGTGCAGAGGCTGATTTGAAAAAGGCTGAAGAAACCTATCGTGACACGGTTGATGTTGTAAACCTTGATGTCCGCACTAACTACCTGAGCCTGCGTGAGGCAGAAAAACGCATTAAGACTACGGAGCTGGCTGTTGAGCAGGCAGATGAGGATTACCGTATCGCCCAATTGCGCTACATGAACGGCGTAGGCACGAATACCGACGTGTTGGATGCGCAGGTTGCATTGACTCAGGCAAAGACTAACTATACTCAGGCACTGTATGATTACAACACATCTAAGACCAATCTGGAAACCTCTATCGGCGTACCGATGGCTAACCCGGTGCAGGTGAAAGTACAAGCCGCTAAGGCAGCAGAAAAAGCAGCTAAAAAGGCTGCGGCAGAGAAAGCTGCAGGCGAAGAAGCAAAATAAGGTTAAATTAAATATGTAAGTCTACAATAAAGGCTGTCGCACAACACTATGGTTTTATCGCAGTATGCGGAAAATCATTGTAAGTGCGGCGGCTTTTTTGTATACATGAAAAAAATAGAGGAAGAATTGCATCTGTGTCGAAAGAATATAGGTCTAGGTGTTTTTATTTTCGTGTTATAAATTTTGACACAGCTTTGTCATATTTTTTTGCTAAGCTGGTGAATGGTGAAGTGTAATGAAAAAATATCTACGTTTTCTTGGTTCTTTATTTGTCCTGCTTGCTGCAGGCTACATATTTTTAGTGTATACGGTGATGCCGCATTATATTAAGCAAATGCTGCCGCAGGCAGAACAGCTTGCTGCAGGTTATCTTAACGGCAGTGTGTCAATTGGTGGGCTCACATGGAATGGTGGTCTGACGGCGGAAATTACGGATGTAACCGTTAAGGATGCTAAAGGCGGTAAGGTGGCAGAGTTGCCACGTACGCTGGTGACGCTGCGGCCGTGGCTGGCGCTGGAGAAGCCGGCACGTGCCTTGAGCAGGGTAGAGCTGGTGCGTCCTAAGGTATATTTGTCTATGGATACCGAAGACAAATGGAATATGCAAAATTTACTTAAGCCATCCGATTCTGATGAAACACCGTTTTATGGGACTCTGGCACTTACAGATGCGCAGCTGGTGGTGCAAATGCCGCAGGGACAGTGGAGCTTTGGCGTTGATGGTAACGTCAATGGTGGTGCCAATCCTGATTTTGCAGTTGATTTGGCTTTGACAAGTGGTGAGGATAAGCTGAAGCTGGCAGGTCAGATGACGACCAAGGGTGAAGGTCGTCTTAAGCTGACCGGAGATAAGCTGGATTTAACAGCTTATGCGGCCTTGGCTAAGAGGTATGCCTGTGTTGAGGAGCTACAGGGCGGCTTGGGCAAAGTGACAGTTTTATATGTCAATAAAGATAATCAGCAGCGCTTTAGTGGCGAAACTGAAATTACGGCTTTAAGCGGTAAGGTGACCTTGGCAGGAGCGGAGCACAGCCTGCAGCTTGACGGCCTGGTGCGTGCGGATGATAATCTTGTAAGTATCAGCTCGTTAGATGCCAAAATTGATAATCAGCAGCTGCATCTTGAGGGTGAAGCAGATTTGCGTGATGAGGATGCACCTACAGGACTGGGCGTGCTGACGGCGAAGAAGCTGGAATACGATAATTATAGTGTGCAGAACCTGCGTCTGCCATTTAGTGTAAACAAGGATGCTGTGCAGTTGCGTGATGTAAGCGCAGACTATGGTGGTGGCAAAATTGCTGCTAACGGCAGCTATGAAATCAAAGGTAAGACGTTGACAGCAGACGCTGAGTTGAAGAACGTAACGCAGCAGCTGCCTGGTGAAACTGCTGATAGTGTGCATGTCAATGGTAAGCTGGCGGTTTTGGCCAAGCTTTTGGATGATAAAGTAGCGCTGCATGCTGCAGCAGATACCATGGATGTAAAATGGCGCAGCCTGCAGCTGAACCGCTTGGCATTTGATGGTAGCTATAATAATAAGGGCCTGACGGTTGACAATTTTAGTGTTTTTGCTGCTGAAAACGGCACCTTAGCAGCAAAAGGCACCGTGGGCACAGATGGCAGTCTTAAACTTAAAGGCCGTATGGCAGATTTCCCAATTGATCCGTTGCTGGATGTAGCAGGACAGGAGGGGAGCGGCCTGTGCTCTACTGGCTTTACTGTGGGTGGAACCTTGGACGCACCAGAGTTTAGCGGTATGGTGCAGCTGACAAAGGTGCAGTACCTTTCACAGAAGCTGAACGAAGCACATGGTCTTATCAGCTTGAAAAATAATGTTTTAAGCTTTAAGGACTTCATTGCCAACATGGATCAGGGCAGGCATATCCTTAATGGTACGCTTAACTTGCAGGGGGCAGAGCCTGTGGCTGACCTGACGCTGGAAACAAGCGGCGTCCGCATTGAGCCGTTGATGGCACTTGTAGGACAGGCAGATATGGTAACAGGCAACATGGATAATGTTGTGACGCTGCGGGGAACCTTGTCACATCCATCTGTGTCCGGTGAAATTCATGCTTCTGACGGCAGTGCTGCCAAACAGCTCTTTAATGAGATAAATGGCCGTTATACCTATGATGACGGACTGTTGCGTCTGGAGAATTTTGTAGTGGATGCGTTCTATGGCCGCCTGACACTGGATGGCACGATGACTGCAGATAGTAAGCTGAATTTTGTTATGGATGCTAAGAATGTGGATTTGGCACATTTGCCGCTTAATGATGATACAGTTCTGCTGACGGGCAAAATTAATGCTAAGGGTCATGTGAGTGGTACTCTGACAGCTCCTTATTTTGATGGTGATGTGAGCAGCGATAAAATTACAGTTAATGGCGAAGCACTTACGGAGTTGCAGGGTACACTGGCAAGCAACGGCCGTGATGTAAATAAGCTTAATGCTTCGTTTAAACAGCCATACCGTGATGATCCTATTAATTATGGCCTTTATAGTGCTGACGTTAACATCAATTTGACAGAGCGTTATGTTGAAGGTAAGGTGGAAAATATTTGGGGTGATATTGGCGGTCTTTTGCGTATGGCACGTATGGATTATGATATCAACGGGCAGATGCAGGGACAACTGCACTTCAGCTATAATGGCCGTGGCAATGGCGTCAAAATTACGGCTTCGGCTGATGATGTGAAAATTCATGACTTGAATTATGCGCATATGAAGTTTGAAGGCAGCATAGACAAGGGCGGCGTATTGCATTTTGACAATGTAAGGCTGCAGGAGCAGGATGGTGTAGAGGATAAGGGTATCATTGCTGTGGACGGCTGGGTGGATATGGTTAAAAAGCAACTGGAGCTGGAGCTGGCGGCAGTGAAGGCCAACCCGGCTATAGTTACAGCTGTTATGAAAAATCCTCCGGAGATTAAGGGTGAAACTGATATGCTGGTGCAGGTTAAGGGTAGCTTTGCCAACCCTGAGGGTACTGCGTCGCTGGAAATAACTAATGGCTCTGTTGCAGGCGTCAGCATGGACAGTTTGACAGCATTATTGTCTCTGTCTGATGATAATATCAAGCTGCAGCAGCTGATTGCTACTAAGGATGCCTATGGTGTGAGTGCTTCCGGTGATATTCCGCTGGATTTGTTCCGCAGCAAGGCAGAACGCCGTAATCCTAATGCACAGATGAATATAGTGATGGATCTGGATAAGGCACGCTTGGGAATTTTACCTGCTCTTACCAAGATGGTGGAGTGGGGCGTCGGTGATACCCAGGGTAAGGTACGTCTGGCCGGTACGCTGGAGGAACCACTGCTCTTTGGTTCTATACAAATCGCCGGTGGCAGTGTAAAGATAAAGAATGTCAGCACTGTTTTGGACGATATCAATCTAGACGTACTCTTTAACGGCAATACTGTACAGCTCAAAAATCTTTCTACCAAGCTGGGTAAGGGAACCTTTAGTGCTGATGGCAGCTATGCGCTGCACACCGGCCTGGATACAGCCTACAGCCTGCATTTGAAGGCAGATAAGGCACAGATCGCATCGCAGCTGTTCACGGGTACGATAACCAGTGAGCTCACCATTACGCCTGAAAAGTATCGCGATATGCGTAAGGCAAAGGGTAATACACCTCCTCCTGAGGAATACAGGCCGCAAATCAAGGGCAGTGTCCGCTTGGACGATGTACTTGTGAATATGCCCACCATCCCCGAAATGGGTGAGGGTGAAAGCAACATCGGCATGGATTTGAAGCTGGAGCTGGGACCAAAGATTCATTTGTACAACAGTTATTTGTATGATATCTGGCTGAAGGGTGCCATTGATATCAAGGGTAGTACACTTTTCCCCGTGATTGACGGTACGATTAAGGCGGACAAGGGTACAGTTAAATATCTGCGTACGGACTTTAAGATTAACAAGGCCGGTTTGGTATGGGTTGACCTTGGAACCTTCCTGCCGAATGTTAACTTGGAAAGTACAGCCCGTTTTAGTCGTTACAATATCTTTATGAAGATAAATGGTCCTGTAAGTGATAGCATGGAGCTGCAGCTTACCAGTGATCCGCCTTTGGAAAGAAATACCATTGTGCGTATGCTCACCCTGCAGCGTGAAAGTGCCGGCAGCAACGAGGTTACAAGCGATGATA
Organism: Segatella copri; assembly: GCA_963597755.1. GTDB lineage: Bacteria > Bacillota > Negativicutes > Acidaminococcales > Acidaminococcaceae > Phascolarctobacterium_A. The sequence goes on along the minus strand of CAVBQX010000001.1, from coordinate 95,835 downwards.
TGGCTAATCTGATGACAGTAGGATTGCAAATGACGGTGCTTGGTGATGTGGAGATGTTTATTAAACAGACGCTTGGACTTGACCAGTTCCGCATCTATACAGGCAAGACACGTTCCGGTATAGGCTTTGAAAGCGCGCATGACCGAAATCGTGAGTTGACGGCAGATGAGAAAAACCAGTATAATGTTCTAGTAAGCAAATATCTGAATAATAATTTCATGCTAGGATATACTACAAGCTTTGATGCTGTTGACAGAAGCATCTTTGGGCAGTACGATATTAGTAAGCATATGAATTTAACCTATTCACGTAGCTACGACCTGTCTAAGGATCCTAAGGATTGGTACGGGCTTGAGTATAAGATTTCGTTTTAACATTTTAGAAAGGAGGTGCGGGCATGCTGCAAAGCTATCTGGAGGAATTACGAAAAACGCCGCTTTTGGAGCCGGCAGAGGAGCTGGAGCTTTGGCAACGGTCAGAAGCTGGCGACCTGGAGGCGCATCAACGTTTGATGACGGCGTACCAGCCGTTGGTTTTTAAAATTGCTTCCAGCTTTAGGCTGGGAGAGAGCGAAACGATGGAGCTTATCCAGGAGGGGATGGTGGGTCTTTTAGAGGCTGCTGAAACCTATGATTATAAACGCCAGGTGGCTTTTAGTTTGTTTGCCTCCTTTCGTATAAAGGGAAGCATGGTAGATTATCTGCGGCATTGTAATGGTAGTGGGATGCTGTACTTAGACAGTGAGCTTACGCAGGGCTTTACGCTCAGTGATGCACTGCCGTCAGTGCAGGCATCACCTACCGAGCTGACGGAGCAGAATCTGTTGAAGGAAAAGGTGGCGCAGGCAATGCACCGCCTACCGGTCAAGGAGCAGCAGGTTTTGCAGGGAATGTACCTGGAGGATAGACCAGCACAGGCTGTGGCCGATGCTATTGACGTGAGCCTTGGACATGTATATCGTTTGCAGAAGCAGGGAGTACGCCGTATCCGTGGTATGTTGTCGCGCTTTATCCACGATTTTAATAACGGATGAGTGCAAAATATAAATAAGAAATTCATGTTAATCAATAGTGAAAAATAAAGAAAACAATAGTTAACTTTACTAAATCTGCTATAATCATGCTATATGGCTGGTGAAAAATTGCAGCGGTATGTGATTATAGAAAGCGTAGTTATTTATAGATAAATAATATGCACAGAAGGGGGTTAAGGTATGACGCAGACGAGCCGCACATTGTTTCAGCGTATCCGTTGCATAAAAAGCAGCTTGGATAATGCGGAGCAGAGCTTTATGGACAATAAGGACATAAGGGGCGAGCTGGATTTGATGTTGGCAGAAGCCGAACTGAAAAATTTGCGCCGTAAAAAGGACCGCCCTTGGAGTTGGAACCGCCAAGTTTTAGCAGGTTGTGCCGCTATGCTACTGGTTTTGGCTGGTTTTGGTGGTTGGTATTGTGCCAAGGACCATTATCGTAACAAGAGTAGAACCGCGGTGCCTGCAGCTGTGCAGACAGCGGTAGTGAATGTGCCGCAGAAAGCTGCTGTGACTGCTGCATCAGCTATGAAGAAGGCGGAACAGCTGCCTAAACAAAAAACGACACAGGATATACCGGTCCCTGAAAAGCAAGCGACTACGGACCGTGTTAATATATCTAAAGCCGATATGCACAGATTAGTGCAGTCAGCGCGAGTTGAATTGAGTAACTCAAAATGAATTACAAGGAGGAATATCCATTGAAAAAGAGAAGTTTGTGGCGCCCGCTGACAGTTGGCTTGGCAGCAATGCTTTTAGCAGCACCTGTTTATGCAGAAAATGACCAGACACCTGTTGCGGGTGCTGATACCTCTGTAGCGCAGACTGTACCGGAGCAAAGAGAAGAAAACAGGCTTGCTCCCTATCTTGGAAAAACCATTACGAAGCAGATTATTGAAGGCAATACAACTGTTCCAACCGAGCAGATCACTGCCGTGCTCAAGACAAAGCCCGGAATGGAGTTTACTGAAGCTGGACTTTCTGAGGATTTGAGCGCAATTTATGATATGGGTTGGTTTTATGACCTGCACCCGGAGTTCAAGCTGGTACCTGAGGGTGTGCAGGTGATTTATCATGTGCTGGAAAACCCTGTTTATAAACAAACAGAGGTTGAAGGTAACACCGTGTTGGATAAAAAGAAGGTAGCTGGTCTTTTTGATTTGGAAGCCGGTAAGATTGCCAATCTTAAGGATATAAATAAATGCGTACAGAAGTTGGAAGAGGAATACCGCGCCAATGGCTATATTCTGGCACGTGTAAGCGATGTACACATGGAACAGGATGGCACGCTGAAGGTTGCTGTCAATGAGGGCATTGTTGAAGGCTTTAAGGTTAAAGGCAACGTTAAGACGAAGGATTATGTTATTACCCGCGAGATGAAGCTGAAGAAGGGTGAGCCTTTTAACGCTAAAGCAGCACGCCGTAGCATGCAGCGCGTATATAACCTGGGTTATTTTGAAGATGTCAATATTAAGCTGAATCCTGGCCGTGAGCCGAATGGTGTTGAGGTTGAGATCAGTGTTATCGAAATGAACACTGGTACCTTTGGTATCGGCGCAGGCTACAGCAATGCTGATGGCTTTGTCGGTATGATTTCTATCGGTGATAAAAACTTCCGTGGCATTGGCGACAAGATCAATATCCGCTGGGAATTTGGCGGCGAGGATAATAAAAACTATGACTTTAGCTATACCCGCCCCTGGATTGACAGCAAGGAAACCAGCGCAACACTGAATTTGTATGATATTACCAATGAATATGCTGACTATAACATTGATGGCGACGAAATCGCCCGCTACGACAAAAAACGCCGTGGGCAGGAGTTGACCTTCAGCCGCAAGACTAATAACGAATTTATCAGCAACTATATCACTATTAAGAACCGTGATGATATCTATAAGGGCGAGGCTGATGGCTACGAGGGCGATGTTGATCAATATTACGAGCCGCAGTTTAACAATAATACAAGCAAGTATCATCCCGAGTGGATGCCGGAAAACTATCTGGATCGTCGTAAGGAAAACTTTGGTACTACCCGCAGCATTACTTTCGGCCGTGTCTATGATTCGCGTGATAACGTCTATGATCCGCATGAAGGCAAGCGCATCGGCTACAGCGTAGAGTGGGCCGGCGGCTTGGGCGGCGACTTTGATTTTACCAAGTGGACTGCAGACTGGCGCTACTATTACCGTGCAGGCGGTGAAAACGTTTGGGCTTTGAATTTGGGTGCAGGCTATGCCAGCGGCAGCATGCCGTTATCTCAGCGTTTTACCATGGGCGGCAGCGACACATTGCGTGGCTATGAGGATGACCAGTTCCGTGGCAACAGTATGCTCAAGGCAACTCTTGAATATCGTTTCCCCATCGTTAAGAAGGTGCAGGGCGTGCTCTTTACCGATAATGGTTATGCTTGGGATAAACGTCACGAGGATGCCTTTGATCTTGGTTTGATCAAGAACAGCTACGGCGTAGGCCTGCGCATTAATTCGCCTTTGGGTCCTGTTAAGCTGGATTATGGCTATGGCGAAGATGGTGGCAAGTTCCACTTCAGCTTTGGTGGCCAGTTCTAATTTTCCGGAGTAAGCTAGGCTATGAGGCTTAATAAGATTTTACTCTGTGCTGCAATGACAAGCATCTTGCCATTGCAGCATGCTTTTTCTGCCCCCATTAATGAAGTGGCGGTGCAGGTGATAGATACAAATGGAGGCACGAGTGATGTGCTGCTGCAAAAAATGAGCAGCAGTATGCAAGTGGTTGCAGATCAGCTTTTTGTAGATAAGGACGCTGAGAGCATAAATGTAGCCAAGGAAGATTATGTCCGCCTGCTGACGGAAATCGGTGATCGTGTATTTACAGGCTATGAGTTGACGGATGTAGCTTTGGACATAGGCAGTACTACGCAGATAAAGCTTTATGCCCGCCCTTGGAGTAGCGTCATCAAGGAGCCGGTAATTGATATGCAGTTTTCGGGTGTAGAGCCACAAACAGCAGCACTTCTAGAGCAGCGGGTGCCACAGCTGCAGGAAATATTGAAGGCTGCTATTAGCGGTGCCTCGGTAGATGCCGGTGATTGGGCTGGCGGTGTGCTGCGCAAAATGGTGCGTAGCCAGGTACAGCAGCAATTACCTGAATTCAAGCCGGCAGTGGATGTACTGCAGGAAAACGGCAGCACGGTGGTGCAGGTAGTTATTTATCCTGTGGGTCAGCTGGTGCGTAACATCAAATATGAGCTACGTAGCGAAGCCATCCCTAATATCCTTTTGATGCAGCTAAAATACAAATACAGTGCAGAATGTGACAAGCTGCGCGGACTGCCTGTAGCCTATGTGCAGCGTCATCGCGAGGAGCTGGAAGAGCAGCTTAAGGCAAAGCTTTTGGCTGAGCCTGAAGTGCGTCGCTTTAACCTGCAGCCAGATGTCAAGCTAACGCCCGGAGCTGATTTGGGTGTAAACATAATGATTAATTCTGATGACTACAAGCTGTGGTTTGAGGGTTATGGTGATATCGGTCGCGACAAGGATAACCTTTCCGGTAAGGCACACATAGGCAAGCTGATTTCTGTGCGTGATGAGGTGTTTGGCGAAGGAGAGGTTATTTTAGACGACGTTGAGTGGCGCTTTGGTCTTGGCTATACCCGTTATTGGGGCAAGAGTAGCTGGAGTTACGTACGACGTATGCCAATTGGTGATAATGATTACCGTCTGGAATATAATTTGAGTCCTAAGTGGCGCTTGCGGGCAGAGCATTTTTCAGGCGATGACCGCAATGAATTTGGTGTGCGCTATCGCATTCATGAATTTTTGAGTGCAGAATATGTTTATGGCGGTGACGAATTCTATTTGCGGATCATAGGAAATCTATAGCAATTCTTGAAAGAATTGGCTTAGACTGATATAATAAGATATATTTGTTGTGGTGGGCGTGCTAAGCTTTGTGCTTTTGGCACTACCAGCAAATTGTATGAGAAAAAGAAAGCAGGGATTTAGATTATGATGCAGCAATTGCGTAATCCTAAAAATGTTAAGGTAATTTCTTTGTTGATTGCGGCTATCTTTGTGCTTGGCTGCTTTGCACTTTCGGTAACGCAAAGCGGTTTTGGCAAAAATGCTATGGCAGCTTCCAGTGAATCTGCAATCGGCGTAGTTAACTACCAAATTTTGGTTTCCCAAAGCCCGGATTTACAGACTGTTAATGAGGCTATGAACAAGGAAATCAAGGCAGCACAGGAAGACTTCAATGAGAAGAGCAAGAGCATGAATGATGCTGAAAAAAGAAAGTATTACACCCAAATCCAGGAGCGTTTGGCTAACAAGCAAAAAGAGCTTATGGATCCGGTACTCAAGAGCATTGAAGCAAGTATTAAAAAGGTTGCTGATAAAAAAGGCTTGTCTGTAGTTGTTGATAAGAACACCGTTGTTTATGGCGGTGTAGATATTACCGATGAGGTTGCAAAGGCTATGCAGCCTGCTTCTAAATAAGATTTTACGCGTTAGTACTGGTTTAGGCAGGCAATAGAGCAATTTGTTATTCTCTGCAACGGACAATTTTGGCCGCTCGCATGTATGGCAACATGGCAGTCCACATATCTTCGCATGTATGTGTATACTTGTAGACTGGACTTATGAGCTCACATGTGTCCTTTGCCATGTTGCCGTTGATTCTGTTGCTCGCTAAAATTGTCCTGATTGTTGCTTGAGAATAAGCAAATTGCTTGTTGCAGTTTGCGATTAGCTGTTGTAGAAGTTTACAGATGGAGGCATGCGTGAAAAAGAATAAGCTGGGAAAAATTGGTGCCATGATTGCAGCTGCCCTGCTGATTTCGGCGTGCAATGCCAATATCCATGGACAACAGGATAAAATTGCTGTCATTAACTGGGAGCAGGCGGTGAAGGCACATCAGCAGTACAGTAAGCTGGAGCAGGGAGAAAAGGTTGTGCAGGATTTGCTCAACAAGCGCAAGAGCCAGGAGGAATTGGCTAAGGCGCAGCTAAGCAGCTTGAATAAGTTACGCAGCTTACGCCAGATTAGTCAGCAGAGCTTTATGGATGCAGACTTTAATACGCGTATGGCAGAGCAGCGTGAGGTTGAAAACGCCAAGCTGCAAAGGTTTGTTGCCCAAGCTGAGACTGATGCTGATGCACAGCTTGCCAGCCGAAAAAAAGAGGTTGAGGATGCATATCAGCTCAAAATTTTTAACCTGCGTGCGCTTTTGGAGACTGTGAAGATGAAGCCGTTGGAGCGCCAGGCTGTTGAAGAGCAGTTAAAATCTGTGCAGCAGGAGCGTGGAGCCCGCATTGCAGAGCTGCAGGCAGAAAAGCAGCAGCTGGTGGCTTCTAAGGTCATCCCTTATAAGGCACAGGCTGAAGAGAGAATGCGTCAGAAGGCAGAGCAGTATCATGCACAGGCTTTGGAGCGCTTAAAAGCCCCGGATGAGCGTGATAAGGAGCTGCTGGAGGTAGCACCTAAGGCGTTGGATAATGCACTTAGCGTTATGGACAGGGAAATTGACAAGCAGCAGGAACAAAATGCAGGCTTGAAGAAGCAGATTAACCAGGATATTGAAAGCCAGGCTTTAAAGCTGGCACATGAGCATGGTTATACTATTATTTTTAATCAGTTTAAGGCTAATATAAAAGCAGATGATATTACTGATGCTATTATTAAGGCACTGAAAGTGCAGTCTTAAGCTAAATATAAGAAAATTTAAGTGAGGTTATACAAATCATGAAGAAGATTATTGCCGGTTTGATGATTGCAGCAGCTATGCTTACATTTGGCTGTGGCGGACGTAATGCTGATTTTGGCACTGTAGATATGGAAAAAATTCAAGCTGAGGCACCTGTTGTAAAGCAGACCCAGGAGGATTTCACCAAAAAGATGACTGAGCTGAAAACCGAAATGGATAAGGAACTGGAAGGTAAAACCGGTGACGAGGCCAAAAAGATTAGTGATGATTATGCTGCCAAGGCCAAGCTGGTACAAAGCGAGGCTATGAACAAGCTGAAATCCAGTCAGGATGCAGCTTTAAAGCAGGTTGCTGATGAAAAGAAGCTGGGAGCAATTTTGGATAAACGTGCAGTTCCTCAGGGCGGCACCGATGTTACCAGCGATGTAATTGCAAAAATGAAATAAGCAGCACCCAAAAGCGGGCGGAGCGTCCGCCCGCTTTTTTGCGTAAGCAGCTTTGTGAGAGGGCTGTGTGCTGATGGAGGTATGAAATGGAGAAGAGTGTACAAGAATTAGCTGAATTTTTACAGGGCACGGTAGAGCATGATAACCCCGAATTGCGTATTACCGGTGTTAATGGTCTGGTGGAGGCAGGGGCGCAGGATATTTCGTTTGCAGTTCCGCCGCATGTTGAGCATTGCCATCTGTCCAAAGCTGGTGTTATGGTTTTAAGTCCGGAGGATCCGGAGCTTGATGGCCGTCCAGTCATCAGGGTAGCTAACCCCCGTGCGGCCTTTGCAGCATTGCTGGAGCTGTTCCGTCCGCAGGAGGAGGTTGAACGCGTTATCAGTCCCTATGCTTATGTGTCTAAAAAAGCAAAGATTGGTGCAAACGTGGCAATACAACCATTTGCTGTTATTGAGGATGATGCCGAGGTGGGCGATGGTTGCGTAATTTATCCGCATGCCTATGTAGGCAAGCGTGTAAAAATGGGCAAGGATTGCACTCTTTATCCCAATACCACCATTCGCGAGGACTGTGTATTGGGTGACCGCGTTATCTTGCAGGCCGGAGCTGTTATCGGCGGCGACGGATTTGGCTATATTACCCAGAACGGCAAGCACAGCAAGGTGCTGCAAACCGGTAACGTAGTGCTGTGTGATGATGTGGAAATCGGCAATAACACCTGTATTGACCGTGCAACGGTTGATAGCACGATTGTGGGTAAAGGAACTAAGATTGATAATCTGGTACATTTGGGTCACAACGATGTGTTAGGTGAAAATTGCCTGCTTGTTGCACACGTAGGCATTTCCGGTAGCGTAACTGTAGGAAATAATGTTACCTTTGCCGGCCAGGTTGGTACCGTTGGCCATATTACTATCGGCAGCAATTGCGTTTTTGGTGGTAGGACCGGTATCACCAACAACGTTCCCGATAATTCTGTAATGGGTGGCTTCCCTGCCATGCCAATGAAAGAATGGCTGCGCCAGGAGGCAAGTGTGCGTAAGGTTGGCGATATGCTCAAGCGTATTAAGGCCTTGGAAAAGGAACTGGCAGAGCTGAAAAAATAAATTTTAGGTGGTGAAAGCTTGTTAGGTTATTATATAGTCAAGCTTTTTAGCAGGTTAATGTGTATTTCGCCGATGTGGCTGCGTAAGCTGGTGGCGAAGTTTTTGGGCAGTGTGGCAGTGTTGGTTGTGCCTAAATGGCGTATGCAGATGGCAGCAGCAAACATCCGCGAATGTCTTGGAGTCGGCGAGGAGCGGGCGCAGCAGATCGCTGCGGACAGCCTGCATCGCTTTGGGCGCATGGTGGTAGAGGTAATGCGCTTTCCTTTGCTTACTAAGGACAACATAAGCAATAAGGTGCAGGTAGAAGGCCTGGAGCATCTGGAGGCTGCCTATGCTTTGGGTAAGGGCGTTATTATGGCAACAGGCCATTATGGTAACTGGGAGCTTTTGGGGGCGACGGTGGCATTACATGGTTATCCTATGCTGTCGATAACACGTAAGCAGAATAATGGTTATATGGATAAGCTGATAAACGAGTTCCGTCAGATGGTGGGACAGCAGGTTACCTATAACCGTGGTGAGCATGGCCTTTTGGCTATCAGCCGTATGCTACGGGAGAAAAAACTTCTAGGAGTTCTGTTTGATCAGGATACCAATGATGATGGTGTTGAGATAGATTTGTTTGGTAAGCGGTCGATTATACCGCTTGGACCTGCAGCACTATCGCGTATTTACGGATCGCCGATTTTGCCGATTTTTTTGCATAACAATGAAAACGGCACCTGTACAGCCAAAATTTATCCGGCGCTGTACACGCCCAAAACTAAAAATAAGGAACAGGATTTTTACGCTGTTACCCGTAAACTGGTGACTATTTTAGAGCACGAAATTATTGATCATCCTGAAATGTGGTTTTGGGTGCACGACCGTTGGAAGGATGGCAGACAGCGTTTTGGTAAGAAAAAATAACTATTGGAAAAAGGAGGAGCAAAATGACCGAGCAAATAAAAGAGTATCAGCATACAATTGCTAAGGAAGTATCCTATTCCGGTATTGGTCTGCATTCTGGTAAGGATGTGCTGATGACACTCAAACCCGCGGCTGAAAACACGGGTATTGTCTTCATCCGTACAGACTTGCCAGGCAGGCCGGAAATTAAGGCTTTGGCTGAAAACGTCAGCTCCACGATAAAAGCAACAACTCTTAGCGCCAATGGTGCGGAGGTCTTTACGGTAGAGCATCTGATGGGGGCGCTGTCGATGCTGGCGATTGATAATATACGCATAGAAATGTCGTCCCCTGAGCCGCCGGTTACAGATGGCAGTGCTAAGGTTTTTTGTGAGCTGATTGAAAAGGCACAGCCGGTGGCGCAGCAGGCAGAGCGCAAAATATATGCTGTTGATAAGGCGTTTTCCGTATATGATGGTGACCGCTATATTGCAATTTTGCCCTATGATGGCTACAGGGTATCCTTTACTTCGATCAACAGTCATCCGATGCTGGGAACGCAATATTTTGATATTGAGCTGGATAAGGAAAGCTTTAAAAAAGAAATTATGGCTGCCAGGACGGTAGCCTTCACTAGTGAGCTGGAAATGCTGCGCAAGATGGGTCTGGGCTTGGGCGGTTCATTGGAAAATGTAGTTGTCTTTGACGAGGAGAAGATTCTTTCTGTTCCACGCTATGATAACGAACTTATCAGACATAAAATTCTTGATGCTGTAGGTGATTTGTATTTGTTGGGACCCATTAAGGCACATGTGATAGCAGTAAAAACGGGTCATGCCTTTAATTCCAAGATCGCCAAGCAGATTCAGGCTTACAGAACAAAGGGGGAGTAAATAATGACAGTCTTAGATATCAATGAAATTAAAAAGATTCTGCCGCACCGTTATCCTATGCTGTTGGTAGACCGCATTTTGGAAATTGAACCGATGAAGCGTGCAGTTGGTATTAAAAATATTACCGCTAATGAAATGCAGTTTTTGGGACATTTCCCCAACGAGCCGATTATGCCGGGTGTGCTTTTGATCGAAGCTATGGCCCAGGTTGGCGGTGTTGCTATGCTGTATCCCGAAGAAAACCGCGGCAAGATTGCTGTTTTCGCTAAAATTGATAACGTCCGCTTCCGCAAGCAGGTTGTGCCTGGAGACCAGGTTGTTACCACCGCTGAGGTTACCAAGATTATGCGTGCTAACATGGGGATTATTCATTGCGAAGGGCGTGTAGATGGCAAGGTTGCCTGCGAATGTGACTGCACCTTTGCTATTATGGATCCCAAAGAAGCATAATCAGCAAAAAATACAAAAATAGCTGTAAAAGCAAGTAATACTGAAAAAAAGAGCTATAATTAAGCCTAAATTAATTTAACCGTGCTTTTTGGCATGTGAAAATACACTAGTACAGGTGATTATAGTATTATGTTTTGTATTTAATTGCTTGATTAATATTTGTTTGGGGAGTGAAAGTAATGTCTTCAATTATACTGCCGGCTAGTGGTATTCATCCTACCGCTATTATCCATCCTTCTGCTATTTTGGGCAAGGATGTAAGTGTGGGGCCACATGCTGTGATTGATGAAAATACAGAAATTGGTGATGGCTGTATCATTGGTGCCAATGTAACCATCCACCCATATACCAAAATAGGCAAGAATTGCCGCTTTTTCCCAGGCTGCTCTATCGGGGCGGTGCCTCAGGATTTAAAGTTTGTGGGTGAAAAGACTTACACGATTATTGGTGATGGCGGGGACTTCCGCGAATGCTGTACTGTTAACAGGGCAGTGGGTGAGGGCAATGAAACCCGCATTGGCAATAATATTTTGATGATGGCCTATACTCATGTAGCGCATAACTGCATTGTTGGCAATAATGTCATTATGTCTAATGTGGCAACCTTGGCTGGTCATGTCATTGTTGAGGATCGCGCTGTTATTGGTGGTCTGTCGGCAGTGCATCAATTCTGCAAGATCGGCCGCAATGCTATGATTGGCGGTATGGCGCGTTGCAATCAGGATGTGCCGCCGTTCATGATTTGTGCCGGCGATCCAGCCTTCGTATCCGGTCTTAACAGCGTCGGTCTGTCCCGTGCGGGCATGCCCGTAGAGGAGCGCAGTGAGCTGAAAAAGGCTTTCCGCATTCTCTATCGCAGCGGTTTGCCATTGCAGGAGGCTATCAGCACCATGGAGCAGGAGCTCAACAGCTCTGAGCCCATCGAGCATTTGCTGCGCTTTTTGCGTAATGTAGAGCGCGGCATCATCCGTACCCGCAGAGGTTAATCGTATGGATGTGCTAGGCGTACTTTCGGGTGTGGGGCATCTGCCTGTAGAGGTGGCACGCTCTGCTAAGGAGCAGGGATACCATGTGATTGCTGTGGGTGTAGTTCCCGGCATTGATGAGGAGCTGCCTGCAAGCGTAGATGCTTACTACGATATTAACATAGGTAAAATCGGCAAGATTATTTCTACTTTAAAAAAGAACAAGGTTACTAAGGTTACTCTGATTGGCAAGGTGACAAAAGAGGTTCTTTATAAGGCCGGGGCCATTGTTCCGGATTTGCGCGCTATCAAGATTTTGGCTTCAGTTCCTGACCGTAAGGATGATACCATTATGAATGCTATCGTCAAGGAGCTGGAGAGTGAAGGCATTGAGGTAATGGACCAGACGCTTTTGATAAAGCCACTTCTGCCACAGCCTGGCGTACTCACTAAGCGTGCACCGACTGAAGCAGAGCTTGCGGATATGGAGTTTGGCTTTGAAATGGCTAAGGCTATCGGTGGACTAGATATCGGTCAGACGGTTGTTGTCAAAAACCGCGCGGTGATGGCTGTGGAAGCTATAGAAGGAACTGATGCGTGCATTCTGCGCGGCGGTTACCTGGGTAAGGGCGGCGTGATTGTGGCCAAGGCTGCCAAGCCGGCACAGGATCAACGCTTTGATATTCCGGGCTTTGGTACTAAAACTTTGGAGTCGATGATTTATGCAGGTGCGACCGGCATTATTATTGAAGCAGGCAATACGCTGATTACAGAGCGCGAAAAGACAATTGCATTAGCAGATGAGCATAATATAACGATTCTTGTTAAATAAATATCGTAAAAATTTCGCATTTCTTAGCGGCTGATAGCTTATGTCAGCCGCTTTTTGTGTTATAATATAAACTGAATATGTATAGGTTAATGCAAGGAGACATCATGGCGAAAATTTTAATATCTGCCGGAGAAGCCTCTGGCGATATCCATGCAGCTGCTGTAACGGCTGCTATAAAGAAATTAGATAGCACTGCCGAGGTTTTTGGCATGGGCGGAGATGCCTTGCGCAATGCCGGTGGTGAGGTGCTGTGGGACATCAAGGATCATGGCGTTATGGGTTTTGTGGAGGTGATCCGCAAGCTGCCGGATTTGTTCCGTCTGCGCAATGCTTTTGCGCGTGTTATGGACGAGCGCAAGCCAGACTGCCTGGTTGTTGTAGATTACCCGGGGTTTAATATGAAACTCGCTAAGCTGGCACATGATAAAGGTATACCTGTTGTATCTTATATTGCGCCGTCGGCTTGGGCCTGGAATAAGGGACGTGCAAAAAACGTCGCCAAAATAGTAGATAAGGTCGCATGTATTTTCCCTTTTGAATATGATGTATATAAAGAAGCTGGCGCTCCTGTAGAATTTGTCGGTCATCCACTGCTAGATATTGTACATCCCCAAATGCAGCGCGTTGAGGCCGAGCAATGGGCTGGCAAGCAACCAGGTAAAAAGCTGGTGCTGATTATGCCGGGAAGCCGTCTGATGGAGATAGAAAAGATGCTGCCGACGCTTTTGGCTGGAGCGAAGCTGCTCAAGGAGCAAATGCCGGATGTACAGTTTGCTATGCCGCGTGCGGGCACGATACCGCTGACCATGCTGCAGGAAAAAATAGCAGCATCGGGACTGGATGTGAAGATTACCGAGGGCTACAACTATGATTTGTTCAGCGTAGCGGATTTGGCGCTGGCAACTAGTGGCACTGTAACACTGGAAGCGGCTCTTTGCGGTCTGCCAAGTGTAATTGTTTACCGTACATCGGCATTAAACGCGTTTATTGCGCGCTTAGTGATCAATATTCCCAATATCGGCCTGCCCAATATTGTGGCCGGAAAAACTATTTTGCCAGAGCTGCTGCAGGAAGACTTTACACCCCAAAAGTTAGCGCAAACGGCAAAGGAGCTGCTGGCACCTGAGCGCCAGGAGGCGTTGCAAAAGGATTTAGCCTATATGAAGCAGCGTTTGGGAGATCCTGGTGCCGTGGGACGTGTAGCACAATTAATACTAAAAATAGCTGAGGAGAAAAAATGAATTTATACTTAAGATCGTTAAAATATGTTAAAGGTTATTGGCAGAGAGCCTTGGCCGCTATAATCTGCACCGGCATTGCCTCTGGCTGTACTGCCTACCTGCCGTGGGTTATCAAGGACATGGTCGACCAGGTGCTGCGAGATAAAGATACTTCAATGCTAAATTACATTGTTATCAGCATTGTCGTGGTATTTATTATTCGTGGTATCTCATATTATGGGCAAAGTTATCTGATGAACTATGTGGGCCAGCGTGTGATTATTGATATTCGCAAAGAGGTTTTTGAAAAGCTGCAGCGCTTGAGCCTGTCCTTTTACGATAAAAATAAAACTGGTACTATCATGAGTTATGTAACTAACGACGTCAACGCATTGCAATCGGCAATGGTGGAAAACGTTGTGGAAATGTTTACTGAAAGCGTAATTTTGATAGTTTCCATCGTTATGATGCTATATTTAGATTGGAAGCTGTTTTTGGTTACTTTTGCAACATTCCCGGTCGTTTTGTGGTTTATTGACAGCTTCGGCAAGCGTATCCGTAAGTCTGGCAGCCGCATTCAGGAGGCTACGGCGGATATTACGTCTGTGCTGCAGGAGGTGGCCTCCTCCCCGCGTGTTATCAAATCCTTTGTGCGTGAGGAATACGAGGTAAACCGTTTTGATAAGGAAAACATGAATAACTTTCATGCTAACATGAAGTATGCGCAGCTTTCCTCTACGCTTACGCCGACGATTGAATTTGTGGCTGCAGTGGGCGTGTCCATTATCCTTTGGTATGGTGGCAACAGCGTTATCAATGGCAGCATTACCGCTGGTTCTTTGGTGGCGTTTTTGACCTATGCTGTTAATATTTCTAATCCTATAAAGCGTTTGAGCCGTGTTATCGGTAATATTCAAAAAGCATTGGCAGCAGCACAGCGTGTCTTTGACGTATTGGATCTGCCTGAAATTATTAAAAATGCCCCTGATGCCAAGGTTTTGCCTCCGGTAAAGGGCAATGTGCGCTTTGAAAATGTTTCCTTTGCCTACAACAGCGGTGATGAGGTTTTAAATGATATTTCCTTTGACGTTAAGCCTGGCGAAATGATTGCCTTCGTCGGTCCTTCCGGTGCGGGTAAGTCTACTATTGCCAGCCTTTTGCCGCGTTTTTATGATGTAACTAGTGGTGACATTCTCATCGATGGTCAGGATATCCGTAAGGTAACGCTTAATTCCCTGCGTGAGCAGGTGGGTATTGTGCCGCAGGAAACAGTGCTCTTTAATGGTACTGTGTATGATAATATTCTTTATGGTCGCTTGGATGCAACGGCCGAGGAGGTTGAAGCTGCAGCTAAGGCTGCCAACGCTCACAACTTTATTATGGGTTTGCCGGATGGCTACCAGACAATGCTGGGCGACCGCGGCGTGAATATTTCAGGTGGTCAGCGTCAGCGTATTTCTATTGCCCGGGCAATATTAAAAAATCCACAGATATTGATTCTAGACGAAGCTACCTCTGCTTTGGATACTGAAAGTGAGCGCGTCGTGCAGGAGGCCTTGGACCGTTTGATGATTGGTCGTACCTCCTTTGTTATTGCTCATAGGCTTTCGACGATTAAAAACGCAGATAAAATTATGGTCTTAGAAAAAGGCTGTCTTGTAGAGCAGGGAACTCATGATGAGTTGATGGCTATAGATGGCTTGTATGCGCATCTATATAAAATTCAGTATCGCAGTAAAGAAGCTAAGTAAGGCGAAAAGAGGTTAGTGCATGTATATTCTTTATAACATTCTTATTTTAATAGTGCTGGTGGTTTTTATCATCCCATACTACACCTACCGCCTCTTTACTGAAAAAGGCTTTGGCCTGCGCTTTAAGCAGAGCCTGGGCTGCGTAGATGAAAAGGAAATCACTAAGGTTATGCGCAAGGATTGCATATGGATCCATGGTGCATCTGTAGGCGAAATTGTGGCGACAAGTCCTTTGGTCAAGCAAATCCGCAAGGAAATGCCTGATCGTCCTGTTTTGGTTTCGGCATTTACTGTTGGCGGATATAATATGGCCAAGCAGATTATTCCTGAGGCAGACGCTATTATCTACTTCCCGTTGGATCTTCCCTTTGTGGCTGAGTCTTTAGTTAAACGCATCCATCCAGGTGTATTTATGCCGGTAGAAACAGAGCTGTGGCCGAACTTTTTGCGTGCCATCCGCGAACGTCATATTCCTGTAATGATGGTTAATGGCCGTATCTCTGAAAAATCCGTTAAAAATTACAGATACCTATACGGTATTTGGGATGATATGCTTAACACCGTGACGCGTTTTTGTATGCAGTCTAGCATCGATGCAGATTATATTGCGCATTTGGGTGCAGACCGAAGCAAGATATTTGTGACAGGCAACACCAAATTTGACCAGACCTATGCAGAGGTGACTCCGGAGGATTTGGCAAGGTATCGTATGGAGCTGGGTTTGAAGGAGGATTATCCGGTAATTGTTGCCGGCTCTACCCATCCTGGTGAAGAAAAGATTCTTTTGGAAGCCTTTAAGGGAATACGTATGCTGTATCCTGATGCACGTCTGGTTATCGCACCGCGCAAAACTGCCCGTGCCGATGAAATTGCTAAGCTAGCCGGCCATTATGGCTACGAAACCGGCTTTAGATCGCAAATGCAGCAGGAAAGCGGTGAACGCAAAAGCTATCCCCTGCTTATTATTGACACAATCGGCGAGCTGGGACGTATTTACGCTGTAGGCGACGTTGTTTTTGTGGGTGGTTCCTTTAGTAATACCGGCGGACATAACGTACTAGAGCCTGCTGCCCATGCCAAGCCTATTTTAGTGGGACCTAGTATGCAAAACTTTAAGGATTCGTATGCTCTTTTAAGCAAGGTTAAGGCCTGCAAAATGGTAAACAGTACTGCTGAATTGACTAGCGAAATCCTGGATATTATTAAAAATGATGAACGTCGTGCGCAGATGGGAGCAGCATCCTTGCAGGTTATTAAGGAAAACCGTGGTGCTGATGTACGCAGCATTCACTATCTCAAGGAGTTGCTGGATTTAACAGCCGTGCCCGCACGTGAGTATAAAAAATATCCGATAAATACCCGTAACCTGACGGATGAGGGCGGTGGACGCCTGCGTCATGGTGATGCGGTTATCCAATATATTATGCAGGTTGCCTATGGCCCGGACACACCATTTATGGGCTGGCTGCTTTTGGCAGTGCTGCGAGGGATGTCTTATTTGTATGAATTCGGTGTCTGCTGTAAGCTGGCATTATACAAATGCGGACTCCTGCATAAGGAAAAGCTTAATTGTTGTGTTATTTCTATTGGTAATATCACCGTTGGCGGTACAGGCAAAACCCCTACAGCACAGAAGATGGCTGCAATCATCAAAGCAATGGGTTACCGCGTAGTTATTTTGAACCGTGGTTATCGTTCACATTGGGGTAAGGAGCTTGGCGTAGTTTCTGATGGTAACAAAATTTTTATGACGGCCTATGAGGCTGGTGATGAGGCATACCTGATGGCAAAAACATTACCTGGTATTCCGGTAATTATCGGCAAAAGCCGTGCAGTTACCGGCCGCTATGCTGTAGATAAGCTCAATGCTGAGGTCATTATTATGGACGATGGCTACCAGCATTGGCAATTGGAGCGCGATCTTGACGTAGTATTGGTGGATACACTGAATATGTTTGGCAACGGCTGTGTGCTGCCGCGTGGTACACTGCGTGAGCCGCTGCAGAACCTGGCGCGTGGTGATTTGTTTTTGCTGACAAAGACAGACCAGAGCAGTAAGCTGAACCGTATTCAGTTGCGTCATACTATAGCTATGTATAACAACAGGGCACCGGTAGTAGAGAGTATTCACCATCCTAAAAATTTTGTAGAAATTGCTGACTGGTACAAGGGCATTGCTGAAAATATCAAGGGCTTGGATGAGCTGAGGGATAAGGACGTTATGGTTTTTTCCGCTATCGGCAATCCGTCCTCCTTTGAACAGACATTGTCGAGCATTGGCTTGAATATCATGGAGGCAGTGCGTTACCCTGATCATCATGATTATGGTATGCTGGAGATGCAATATATTAATGAACGCGCCAGCAGCCTGAAGGCAGTGGCTATGGTTACAACGGCCAAGGATGCTGTAAAGATCCCCACAGAATTTATTTATTCTGCCCGCGAAATACCGCTGTATATCCTGAATATGGATATCCGTATTACCGAGGGCATGGAAAAGTTCCAGGAATATATAGATAATGCCATTAAAAAGGAGCTTGATAAACGATGAAAGTTTTGTGTGTAATTCCTGCGCGTTATGCTTCAACACGTCTGCCAGGTAAGCCGCTTTCTATGATTGCAGGCAAGCCTATGATTCAGCGTGTATACGAACGCGCCTGTCAGGCCAAACTGCCGGATGAGGTGGTTGTGGCGACTGATAATGAGCTTGTAAAAAATGCTGTTGACAGCTTTGGCGGCAAGGCGATGATGACTTCCCCGGATCATCCGAGCGGTACTGACCGCTTAGCTGAGGTGGCTTTAAATTATCCTGATGTTGACGTTATCGTGAATGTGCAGGGAGATGAGCCTATGATTCCGCCAGAAGTAATTGACCGCTTGGCAGCTGCCTTTGAAAATGACGCAGATTTGAAGATGGCTACACTGAAGGTGGCCATGAACGAAGAAGATTATGATAATCCTGCCGCAGTCAAGGTTGTGACCGATTTCAATGGCTACGCATTGTATTTTTCGCGTAGCCTGATGCCTTATCCCCGTAATAAACCTGAGGATTACAAGGTGTATAAGCATGTGGGTATTTATGCTTACCGTCGCAGCTTCCTGCTAAAGTATGCAGCCCTGCAGCCTACCCCGCTAGAGCGTGCCGAAAGCCTGGAGCAGCTGCGTGCTTTAGAAAATGGTTATAAGATTAAGGTTCTGGAAAGTGATTTCCAGGGCATTGGCGTTGATACCCCCGAGGATTTGGCTGCAGTAAACGAGCTGTTTGCCAAGATGAATAAATAAGGCTAGGAGGCTGGATATGCAAATCGTAAAAGTTGGTAACTATGAGGTTGGACAGGGACATCCCCTGATGCTGATGGCAGGTCCCTGTGTATTGGAGGGCTACGAACGCAGCCTGATGATTGGGCAGCGCACAAAGGCTATTTGCGAAAAGCTGGGCATTCCTTATGTGTTTAAGGCTTCTTTCGACAAGGCCAACCGTTCCTCTTATGCATCCTTTCGCGGTCCCGGCATTGAAGAAGGCTTAAAGCTTTTGGCACAGATCAAAAAGGATTTGAATGTGCCCGTTGTTACTGATATTCATGAGCCATGGCAGGCAGAAAAGGCTGCCGAGGTAGTTGATATTCTGCAAATACCGGCATTTTTGTGCCGCCAGACAGATTTGGTGTACGCTGCTGCTAAAACAGGCAGGACTATTAACGTAAAAAAAGGGCAGTTTCTTGCTCCCTGGGATATGAAAAATGTTGTCAAAAAGGTGGAAGAAGCAGGCAACCACAATCTGCTTTTGACTGAGCGTGGTGCGAGCTTTGGTTACAACACTCTGGTTACGGATATGCGCGGACTGGCGATTATGCGCGAGCTGGGCTATCCTGTAGTGATGGATGCCACCCATAGCGTGCAGATTCCTGGTGGACAGGGAACATCAAGCGGCGGGCAGAGCCAATACGTGCCGCATATGGCGCGTGCGGCAGCTGCTGTAGGTATTGATGCACTGTTCTTGGAGGTGCATGATAATCCGGCAGAGGCGTTGAGCGATGGCCCGAACATGGTTAAGCTGGATGATCTGGAAAAGCTTTTAACAGATGTATTGGCGATTGATAAGATCGTCCGTGGTTAAGCAAAGGTAGGTTATACAAACATGGAAGCAATGCTAGAGCATGCTCGTGATGTGCTGCGCATGGAGGCAGAGGCTGTTTTGGAGCTGGTGCCGCGCATAGATGATAATTTTGCTGCTGCGGTGAAAATGATTTTAGATTGCCAGGGACGTACGGTCATTACCGGTATGGGCAAGTCCGGCCTGATCGGCCGCAAAATAGCCGCAACGCTGGCCAGCACCGGTACACCGTCATTTTATCTGCATCCTGCTGAAGGTATTCATGGTGACTTGGGCATGGTTACGGAAAGTGACGTAGTGATCGCGCTGTCTAATAGTGGTGAAACTGGTGAGGTACTCAATATTTTGCCGTCCTTGCGCCGTATTGGTGCCAAGATTATCGCCATGGTTGGTAAACCGGATTCTACATTGGGCAAAAATGCAGACGTAGTTCTGAACGTAGGCGTAAGCAGGGAGGCCTGCCCCTTGGGGCTGGCACCAACCAGCAGCACTACCGCTGCCCTGGCTTATGGCGACGCGCTGGCCTTGGCACTGCTTAAAAAGCACAACTTTACTGCCAGCCAGTTCGCTATTTTCCATCCAGGCGGCAGCTTAGGACGCAAGCTGCTTTTGACTGTGGGCAATATTATGCACAAGGGCAGCGAAAATCCTACTGTTTTGGGCGACACTACAGTTCAAGAGGCACTGTTTGTTATTACGGATAAAGGTCTTGGCGCAGTCAGCGTTGTGGATGCTGACGGCGTAATGCAGGGCGTGCTTACTGATGGCGATATCCGCCGCGGCTTGAGCAAGGGCGTGGATTTTTTACAGCGCCCGGTATGTGAGCTGATGACCAAATCGCCTAAGACCATTACTGAAGACAAGCTGGCAGCACAGGCCTTGCATTTGATGGAAAGCAATAAGCCAAAACCGATAACCGTGCTGCCAGTTATTGATGCCGATAATAAGGTTATAGGTTTGTTGCATATGACGGACCTGGTACGGCAGGGAGTGGTATAATGCGATTATCTGCTGAAGATATAAAGAATATATTTGCTGAAGACTTTTCTGATGAAGAGGAGTATTTTTACGAAGATGAGGACGATGAATTTGTTCGTACCTGTGAACAGGCCGCAAAGAAGATAAAATTACTCGTCTTGGATGTTGATGGCGTACTTACAGACGGAACTATTTACATTGGTAACGAGGGCGAGGTCTTTAAGGGCTTCAACGCTAAGGATGGCATGGGCATAAGCTGCGCGCTGCGCAGTGGCATTAAGGTCGCGATTATCACAGGACGCAAAAGCGAGATTATACGCCGCAGGGCCGAGGAGCTGGGGATTACTACTGTGCTGGAGGGTGTGCGTGACAAGGAAGCTGCACTCAGGCAATTGGTTCGGCAAAATAATCTCAGCTTTAAGCAGGCAGCCTATATCGGCGATGATCTGAACGATTTACCACCAATGCTTTGTTGTGGTTTATCCTTTGCACCGGCTGATGCTGCTGATGCTGCTCTTGACGTAGCTGATTTTGTGCTGCTTAATGACGGTGGCAGAGGAGCGGTGCGTGAGGCGATAGAGCTGATTCTTATGTCGCAGAATAAATGGGATGATATTGTGCAGGCATACAGCGAAGGCGGACAAGGAGATAGACAATAATGTGGCTTTACTATTTATTAAAAACAATGAGTACGATAATTTCCTGGCTTCCCTATAAGCTAATTGTAATTATCGGCAAGGGTATGGGCCACCTATATCACAAAATCGCCAAAAAGCAGCGCGTACGCGCTGAAGAAACCATCCGCGAGCGTCTGGGCTACAGTGAGGAGCAGGCACAGGCGACGATTAAATCGCTGTTTGTTAATTTGGGTATCACCTTTATGGAAATGTTGTATATGCCAGCATTAAATAAGGATAATATCCGTGGCTTGGTTAAATTTGACCGTCCGGAGGTTTTGTGGGAAACGCTGTCTGAGGGTAAGGGAGTTGTTATGCTGGCCTGCCATATGGATAACTGGGAATGGCTGGGGGCAGGCCTGGCACTGAACGGTTTCCCGCTGAGTGCTGTAGAAAAGCCACAGCCGAACCGTGTATACAGTGATTTTATGAATGAGCTGCGCAAGGGCGTGGGGCAGGAAATATTTTCGCGTGGAACCAGCGAAATTCTTGGCTGCGCACGTGCTATGAAAAAAGGGCGCATGCTGGGATTGATTGCTGACCAGGACGGCGGCTATGATGGCATTTTTGTTCCGTTCCTAGGCAAGATGGCTTCTACGCCTACAGGTCCGGCATATTTTTCGCGCAAGTTCAAGGCACCGATTATCCCCATTTTTATCGTGCGTAACCCTGATGGTTATGGTCACACTGCTATTATACGTGACCCTATACGTTATGAGGATACCGGCGATAAAAAGCAGGATGATTATAATGTAACACTAAAAATGACGCAGGAGGTTGAACGGATAATAAAACGGTATCCGGACAACTGGCTGTGGTTCCAGCATCGCTGGAATACACCTTATACCCCACCTGAGGAGGAAAAGCAGGCTGATGAACAATAAAAAAGGAGTCTTAGCTATACTTGCTGGCATTGTTATTGCCGGCGGGATCATTGCCTGGCTGATGCTGGGAGGTAATAAGCCCGTAACTATTAAGCCTGGCGAGGGTGTTACGGCACAGATTAATGCTTCGCTGAAAAACAGCGTGCTGCAGCGTGAAAAGGACGGCAGGAAGCTGTGGGAATTTACCGTTGAGGAAGTTGTGAACGACAAGGCTAAAAATACAGCCTACCTAAAGGGCATCAAGGGTAAAATTTACCGTGCGGATGGCAGCTTTCTTGATATTTCGGCTGATAAGGGCTCTGCCGATGTCAAGGGTAACGACTTTTCGTTAGAAGGCAACATCAAAGCTGTATTAAATACAGGCGGTGAGCTTTATGCAGATAAAATCACCTGGAATCAGACTAAGGAGCTGATTACGGCCACGGGACATTTTAAGCTGCATAAGGATGCATATACTGCAACCAGTGACAGTGCAGAAACGACAACTGCCCTCAAGAACGTAAAGCTCAAGGGCAATGCTAAGGTTGAGAAAGGCGGCGAATAATATGACTTGGAAAAATAGGTTACTGATTACAGCAGCTGCTGCAATTTTAGCAGCAGGCATGACAACAACAGCGCTTGCTGCTCCTGGGAGCTTTAGCGTGCAGGCTGACGAGTTAGAATATGATCTTCAGACCGGTGAGGCCGTTGCTAAGGGAAATGTTGTGCTTATGCAGGATGGTGGCAGGGCTACTGCTAACTATGCTAAGTTTAACAGCAAAAGCAAAAGCGGCGTGCTGACAGGCAACGTTATTGCTGACCGCGATGATGCTCATATTGTGTGTAATGAGTTTATCGTACACAATGAAAATGATCTGTCCGCAGTAGGCGGCGCAGTGGTTACCAAGGCAGGCAAAAGCCTGAGCTCGGACCGCGTTGATTATTACAAGGGACGCCAGTTTGCCGAAACCGTTGGCGGCTGGGCACGTCTGACAGACTCAGATGGCAGCGTTTTGAATGCTGCTAAAATTGATTATGATATGGCGCGGGGCGTGGCAAACGCTTATGGCGGTGTAGATATCCGCAGTGATGCGCGTAATCTGACTGCCTCCAGCGACAGTGCAGTTTATAAGACTGATAACAGCGGTTACGTTGAGCTGATTGGCAATGCCAAGGCAACGCAAAACGGTAACAGTGTTGCCGGTGACAAGCTGCGCTTGAGCAATACCAACGTTGCTTTCGCTGACGGCAATGTTGATATTGTCTATATCCCCGAAAAGCAGCCTGCGCTGACCAATAAAGAGCAGCAAAGCAGTGAAACGAAGGCTGTGGCCTAAGAAGCGGAGGACACTGTCTTGGTTATAAAAACAGACAATCTTGTAAAAATTTATAATACACGTCATGTTGTCGATGGCGTTAGTATTAGTGTGGAGCAGGGAAGCGTTGTGGGTCTTTTGGGCCCGAACGGCGCAGGCAAGACTACCACTTTTTATATGATAGTTGGGATTGAGCGTCCTGATGCCGGTACAGTAATGCTTGACGACAAAGATATTTCGACAATGCCGATGTATGAACGTGCGCGCGCAGGTATTGGCTATCTGCCGCAGGAGGCTTCTATCTTCAGCAAGATGACGGTTGAGGATAATATTATGGCTATATTGGAAACCACCAGCCTAAGCTCTGAGGAGCGTGAAGCCAAGATGAACGCTCTGATTGATGAGTTCCGCTTGGGCCATGTGCGTAAGAGCGAGGGTAAGGCGCTTTCCGGTGGTGAACGCCGCCGCGTAGAGATTGCGCGCGCGCTGGCTACAGACCCGGCCTTTATTTTGCTTGATGAGCCATTCGCCGGTATTGACCCGATCGCGGTAGCCGATATCCAGGGGATGATCGCGCATCTGGCCAAGCGTGGCATTGGCGTGTTGATTACTGACCACAATGTACGTGAAACATTGAGCATTGTAGATAAAGCCTATATTTTGGCAGAGGGCAAGATTTTGCTGCATGGCGACAGTGAAACCATTGCCAGTGATCCTATCGCCCGTAAGTATTACCTGGGCGATAACTTTAGCATGTAGTAGGAGGAAGAAAAGTGCGATTACGTTTATTAGACCGTTATGTATTGAAGGAGCTGTTATACCCCTTCGTTTTCGGTATTGCCGCTTTCTCCAGTATTTTTATCGCCAGCACTATGCTGTTTAAAATTACGCAATACATGACAAAGTATGGCGCACCGCTGGAAACGGTGGCACGTCTGTTTATGTACAACCTGCCCGAGGTTATCAACTATACCTTCCCCATGTCCATGCTTTTGGCAGCACTTATGGCCTTTGGCAAGCTTTCGGGTTCTAGTGAAATCACCGCTATGAAGGCCGGTGGCGTAAGCTATTACCGCATTGTTGCACCGGTGCTTGTTGTAGGCTTTTTTGTCAGCATGTTTTCAATGGTGTGGGCAGAAAAGGTGGTGCCGACATCTAAGGCGACTGCGTCGATAATCCTGAACGAGGAGATCCGTCATAATACGCGGCCGACGACGCAGGATCACATCATTATTAAAACCATCAGTGGTGATACGCAGCGCGTTACCTACGCTAACAAATTTGATGAAAAGCTGGGTAAGATGACCGATATCACTATTGAAGAATTTAATAAGGGGAAAATTTCCCGTATCCAAACTGCCAAGGAAGGCTATTGGGAAAACGGAAGCTGGCGTATTGTTAATGGCAGTGTTTTTGCTTTAGATGACGAGGATGGTGTACAGAGCAGTGCTAAATTTACGGAGCAGATTATTCCTCTGAATTTTTCACCCAAACAGATTTCCTGGGAACAGAAGGAGCCTGAGGAGATGACCATCCGCGAGCTGCGTGAGTATATCAGTATGCTGGAGGCGCAGCAAACCTCTGCAGCACGCCAATGGTGCGAAATTTTTATGCGTATCAATATTCCGCTGGCAAGCTTTTTCTTTGCGATGATCGGCGCCTGCCTGGGGACCCAAAAGCAACGTACTAGCTCGTCCATCGGCTTGGGCATTAGTATTATCGTTATCTTTATTTACTATGCGATTATGACCTTCACCACCGGCTTGGGCAAGGGTGGAGCCATGCCGCCGCTTCTGGCCTGTGCGCTGCCTAACATACTGTGCCTGGGTGTAGGCTTGTACCTGATGAAGAAGAAAAACGCCTAAGAGAATTAGAGAATAACAGAGTGGAGGTGAGTACTTGGTAGGCATCAGATTAATTGTGCTGATGGCCATTGTAGGTGGCCTTATTGCCTATATTGCTGACAAGATGGGCAGCAAAATAGGCAAAAAAAGAATGTCGGTGTTTGGGCTGCGGCCTAAATATACGTCAATATTACTAACGGTACTCAGTGGTACGATTATAGCTGTGCTGACCATAGGTGTAATGGCTGTGGCATCGCAGAGTGCGCGTACTGCGTTATTTGGTATGGAAAAGCTGCAGCAGGAGCTGAAGCTTTTGAATCAGGAAAAGGCAGATGCTGCAGTGGCCTTAGATGAGGCTAAGGGCAGGGTGGATGCCCAAAATAAAAAAATAACTCAGCTGGATGCCAAAATCCAGGAGGCAACAGCCGAGAATGACGCCATGGAGGCTAAGCTGTCGCAGCTCAATGATATGTACAGCCAGGCCCAGAGCGAGGTTGGCTCGCTTACGCAGTCTAAGCTGCAGCTGACAAGTGAGGTTGCTGACCTGGAAAAAACAACAGATGCCTTGCGCAAGGGTATTATCAATATGCGTGAGGGACAGGTTTATTACCGTGCCGGCGAGGTTATTTTTGCCGGCGTTATGCGTGGCGGGCTGAAGCATGAGGAAAACCTTGTGCAGATGAACTGGCTGCTGCAAAATGCCAATGAGGCAGCCCTGCAGCGTTTGAACGTGCACCAACAGGAGGAGCAGCCGCTTCAGGCTATCTGGATTGGTAAAAACGTTGTAGATAACGCTGTAGCACGTCTTGATAAGAGCAAGGGAAATATGCTCTTCCGCATACGGGCAGTTGCTAACATTATTGTAGGCGAGCTGGCAGTGTGTGATATCGAGATGGTAGATAACCAGTTTATCTATCCTGACGGCACCTTGATTTATAGCCAGATGTATAACGGTGTCAGCGATAACTACGAAGGACTGCTGATGGAATTCTTGACGCAGATTAATCACAATGCCGTTAAGGCAGGTGTTTTGCCCGATCCGATGACGGGCAAGGTTGGCAGTATGGACGCAGCAACGATGATTGAGGCGACCAATGCTATGCGCCGCACAAGCGGAAGCTTTACCTTGCGTGCCTATGCTAAGGGTGATATAACGACGGCTGGACCTGTGCGTGTGCGTCTTGAAGTGGTGCCTGTAAATGAATAGCATACTGGGAATAGACCCGGGACGCAGCAAGACCGGGCTGGCATTGGTGGCGGCGGATGGCAAAATTATCCGTCTGCATATTGCGCAAACAGATAGTATTGTTTGTGAATTACGCTCTTTTGTAGCGCAGGAGCAGATGAACTGTATTGTTATGGGCGATGGTACAAACCATGAGGCCATTGGCAAAGCTGCGCGCGAGGTGTTTCCGCACGCACAGTTACACTTGGTGGGTGAAGCACACAGCACCGAGGAAGCGCGCTCGCTTTATTGGCAGGAAAATCCGCCGAAGGGCTGGCGTGCGCTAGTGCCGTTGGGGCTGTTAGTACCGCCCGTACCGCTGGATGCTTATGCGGCGGTAGTGCAGGTGCGCAGGTGGCTGCAAAAGAACAAGGTATAGTTTAGATTATTATTTTATTATATGAGGGGTAAGTTATGAATAATTTGATTGATTTAAGCTGTAAGGATTTTTTGACAGAGCTGGCAAGTGCTGCACCTGCTCCTGGTGGCGGCGGCGGTGCTGCCATGGCCGGTTCGCTGGCAGCTGCCTTGTCATCGATGGTTGCTAATTTGACTATCGGTAAGGAAAAATTTGCCGCTAACGAAGCAAAGGTGCAGGAGCTTTTAACGCAGGCTGAAGCCGGACGTGTGCGCCTTTTGGAGCTGGTGGCCGATGATGCTGCTGTTTTTAATAGCTTTATGGGCTGCTATAAGCTGCCCAAGGCTACGGAGGAGCAAAAGGCTGCACGTACAGCTGCTATCCGTGCAGCAGCCAAGCAGGCAGCAGCTGTGCCGCTAGCTATAGCTACTGCTGCATTTGAGATCTTGGAGTGCTCTGTGCAGCTGGCAGAGCTTGGTAACCCCGGCGTAATTACTGATGCGGCCTGCAGTGGCTTGTTGGCGCGTGCTGCGCTGCGTTGTGCTGATTACAATGTGCGTATCAATCTGAAGCTGACCAAAGATGAAGAGTTTAATGCGCAGGCGGTGGCTAAGCTTACCTATATGGCTGAGCAGTCGTTGGAGCTGGAGAAAAAGCTCTTGCTACTTACAGATAAAGCTTTGGCGTAATAATTTGCGTCGGCAAAGGAAAAGTGTTGACGAGGCACGCATTTTACCGTATAATAGAATCTTGATGGAAAGGTGGCCGAGTGGTTGAAGGCTCCAGTCTTGAAAACTGGCGAGGGTGCAAGCCCTCCGTGGGTTCGAATCCCACCCTTTCCGCCATTTCATCGTTAGAGATTTAAAATAGTATACTCGTTGGACTTATACCAAACCGCTTGCTTAGTGCAAGCGGTTTTTGTGTGCTTTAAATAAGCTTTTTTGATTTTTCAGCATTGATATTAGCGCGTTTTTCACTGTTTGATTGAAAAGTATACGCCAATAAAACGAAAATAAATTTATAAAACAGCAGACATGTACGTAAAATAATGTTATAATAAACATATAAGTCAAAAGGAGTAAGATAGATGCAACACACGTACATAGCTATAGATTTGAAATCATTTTACGCATCAGTGGAATGCCGTGAGCGCGGTCTGGATCCGTTGGATACTAACTTGGTGGTGGCGGATGAACGCAGGACAGACAAAACAATTTGCCTGGCAGTTACACCCTCGCTCAAAAGCTATGGCTTAGGCGGACGTTGCCGCTTGTTTGAGGTTAGGCAGCGTGTGCGTGAGGTGAATGCTGCCCGCCGCTTTGCTGCTCCCCGCAGGTGCCTTGAGGGGGCGTCCTGCTTTAAGAGTGAGCTGCAGCTGCAGCCGCAGCTGGCGTTGGATTTTATTGTCGCACCGCCGAGGATGGCATATTATATGGAATACAGCACGCGCATTTATGAAATTTACCTGCGCTATGTGGCACCTGAGGACATTATAGTTTATTCCATAGACGAAGTGTTTATTGATGTTACCCGTTATGATAAAATTTACGGCCTGGCACCGAGGGATCTGGCTATGCGTATGATTTTGGATGTGCTGGCAGAAACTGGCATTACCGCCACAGCAGGGATCGGTACGAATTTATTTTTGGCGAAGGTGGCGATGGATGTGCGTGCTAAGCATTTAGCAGCAGATAAAAATGGCGTGCGCATTGCTGCTTTGGATGAAGCAAGCTTCAGACGCGAGCTGTGGCAGCACAGGCCGTTGACGGATTTTTGGCGTATCGGGCATGGTTATGCACGCAGGCTGGAGGCTATAGGCTTGTATACCTTGGGAGATGTTGCCCGTTGCTCGCTGGACAACGAGGATTTGCTTTACAGGCTGTTTGGCAAAAATGCCGAGCTTTTGATTGACCATGCCTGGGGCTGGGAGCCTTGTACAGTTGAGGCGGTGAAGGCATATAAGCCATCTGAGCGCAGCCTGTGTTCGGGGCAGGTGCTGCATGAGCCTTATACTGCAGCTAAGGCCGGGTTGGTGCTGCAGGAAATGGCTGACGCTTTGGCACTAGATTTGGTAGATAAAAATTTGCAGACGGATCAGCTGGTGCTGACAGTTGGTTATGATATAGATAATTTGCGTACCGGCAGCAGCTACAGGGGTGTAGTAACTGTGGACTGCTACGGGCGTGCAGTGCCGCAGCATGCGCATGGAACGATAAATTTAGCAGGATATACGGCGTCCGCCAGGCTGATTATAAAGTCGGCCTGTGAGCTGTACGGCCGTATTACTGACAACGCTCTTTGGGTGCGCCGCCTGACGCTGGTGGCGAATCATGTGCTGCCAGCGCAAAGTGTGCTGCAGTGCGTGCAGCAGGATTTGTTTAGTGATACGCAGGAAGTGGAGCAGGTAAAAATGCGGCGTGAGCACAGCCTGCAGTTGGCAGAATTGCGGATAAAAAAACGCTTTGGCAAAAATGCCATATTAAAGGGTATGAACTTTTTAGAGGGTGCGACTGCCAGGGAGCGTAACGGGCAGATTGGAGGACATAAGGCATGAAGGACGACTATAGTGATATCATTGATTTACCACATCCTATATCTAAAAAACATCCTCAGATGAGCATGACGGAGCGGGCAGCGCAGTTTTCGCCCTTTGCTGCGCTCACAGGTCATGCAGAGGCAGTGCAGGCTAAGGCAACGGAGGTAGCGGAAAAAATCTGTCGAAACCATTAAAAGGTTGCAATTATTTTACACTCTGGTCACTGTTCACAAAATCTCTGTAAAAAAAGTAACAAAAAGTTTTCACATGGACGTTACAAAATGCAAAAAATCTAGTATAATAATATTAAAGTGTACTATACTTTACACAATCTCTGAGATATCTAACTGGCGCCAACCAATCAAATGTAAATGAGGTAGAATAGTAGAAATGTTTTTTGATTCTTATGACACACCAGTTTTCAGACCTCCAAGTGAGGCACGCAGCTTTATTTTGCGCGTTACGCGTGGCTGCGCACATAATAAATGCACCTACTGCAACATGTACAGAGGTGTTCCGTTTCAAATATTAAAGGACGAAGAGATTTCACGCCAAATCGCATTAGCAGCACATTACGGCAAGGATAAGGTGCGGCGCGTTTTTTTGGCAGATGGTGATGCATTGGTGCTGCCAACAGCCAAGCTGCTAAAAATTTTGCAGGTGCTGCGCGAGCAGTTTCCGCGTTTGCAGCGCGTTGCAAGCTATGCTGCACCCAAGGATATTTTGCGTAAGAGTGAGGATGAGCTGCGCCTTTTGAGGGAAGCAGGCCTGCAGCTTTTGTATTATGGCATGGAAACCGGCGATGATGCTACGCTGAAAGCAGTTAACAAGGGCGTTGACGGTGAGCAGGCTGTGGAAGCAGGACGTAGGGTTACGGCCAGTGGCATGAAGCTGTCTATGATGGTGATTTTGGGTCTGGCAGGCGTTGAGGGCAGTGAGCGTCATGCCTTGGCTACTGCTCGTGCCATCAATATCATCCAGCCGACGCACTTGAGCGCGCTTTGCCTGATGCTGTACCGTGGCAGTGAGCTTTTGGACCAGTATGAGGCCGGCAAGTTTAATCCGCTCTCACCTGCGGGACTTATGCAGGAGCTGAAGCTGATGATGGAAAATATTAACCTGCCTGCAGACAGACACTGCCTTTTCCGCAGTAATCATGTATCGAACTACGTGCAGCTGGCAGCTACCCTGCCACGGGACAAGGAACGTCTGCTGCGTGATATAGACTACAGTATCCGTGAGCTGAGCAAGCTCAAGAGCTGGGACGTATATAACTATAATTAAGATTTTCATTAGGGCTGATTTTTATGATGAAAAGAATTGCTTCACTGTTTGCAGGTATATGGTTACTTTGCAGCCTGCCATTTGCGGCCTGCGCACAGGCGCCTATTGTGAGTAACCAGCCGCATAAGGCTGCGTCAACCAATGATTATAGTTCCTCTGTACAGGCTAGGGATAATAGTGCAGTCGTAGCTGCAGACAAACAGCAATCGCCTGACAAGGAGCGTAAGTCTGACAGCGAAGCTAAAAATAGCAAAACGAAAGCTCCCGATAAGCGTCAGGAAAGAAATACGGTAAAATCTGCTAAGAAGCACCAAGACAATCAAGTGCAGACCAAACAAAGTAATTGGCGCTTAAAGGTAGCGCAGCAAAAGCTGCAGGTTTTGGGACTGAGTAGTGAAAAACCATCAGGTCGCATGACAGAGTCTACCAGTGCGGCGCTGAAAAGCTTTCAAAAACAACATAAGCTGCAGGCAAATGGCAAGTTGGATGATGCTACTTATCGCAAGCTGACCTGGGAGGCTTTTACTAAAGAAGGCATAGCCAAGGTGCAGGGCAGAGACGTTGTCAGCCGTGCAGCCAAATATAAGGGTGTTCCCTATGTTTTTGGAGGAACTACGCCCAAGGGCTTTGACTGCTCCGGCTATGTGCAGCATGTTTTTAAGGACTGCAAGGCCAAGCTGCCACGCTTGGCGGACGAGCAGGCGTTAGAGGGCGTGTTTGTGACGCAAAAGCAGCTGCGGCCAGGGGATTTAGTGTTCTTTACCACGTATACAGCAGGTGCTTCCCATGTGGGTATTTACGCCGGCAACGGGAAATTCTGGAGTGCTTCGTCCTCCAGGGGAGTAGTGCTGTCGTCCTTGAAGGAAGAGTATTGGAAAAGCCGTTATTATGGTGCACGCCGTGTGCTGATTGCCAACGGTGAGGTTAAATGATGATACATTAAGCTGCAATTAGCAGCCGGGGAGGGTTAAGTTTATGATTCGCGAAAGACGAAATAAGGAAAAGCTTGCTTCTTATTACAAGAAGTTTATGGAGGAAGGCATTGTTGACCCCAACGTGCATCCGTGGGTAGCTGAAAGCTGGCAGCGTTGCCGTGCTATCAACCTGCCGCACGAAACTATGCCTAAAATTAACAAGCTTAGCCGCGAGGAAATTATTGCGCACCAAAAAACGCATGAGTTTATTGTAAAATATGTTGATGGCCTGTATGAGCAGAGCAAGCAGCATTTTAATATCCATAATTTGAGCATGCTGTTGATTGATGAAAACGGTTATGTCATAAAAAATTATGCTATGCCGTTTTTTCAGCGCATTATCGAGGATATCCAGGGTATGCGCGTTTTGGAGGAGGATGTCGGTACATCCAGCATTAGCATTGCACGTGAGCATAATGTGCCGTTTTTGATGTTTGGTCCGGAAATGTGGATCAAGGATAGTCATTCCGGCGATGCCTGCAGCGCGCCTATCTGTGTCAACGGCAAAATCCGTTATATCATTTCCTTCTTTTCGTTAGATCAAAACGACCTGCCCTATGATTTGCTTTTGAGCCTGCTGCTCACGATGAAGTATTCGATTGAACAGCATCTGAATATGCTGGAGGCTTGGACGATTAACCAGATTATGATGGAGCAGCTGCCTGTGACTGTGTATTGGCTGGGGAAAAACGGTGAGGTTAAATATTGCAACGAAAACGGCCGTAAGCGTTTAGACGGACACGATAGCCTGCAGGATGTATTCCTCAACTACGAGCATATTCCTGTAAAGAAGGCGTTGAAGGGTGTGCCTACGCAGCGTCGTGAAATCACCTGGATCACTCAGGACAGGACCTACGAGGACATTACCACTGTTATGCCTATCCGTGTGGGTAGTGAGGTGGAGAGCGCTTTGGTGCTTTCTATGTCCATTGAAGATTTGAAGACGACTATTGCCCACGCTACAGGCTACAGCAGTCGTTACAGCTTATATAGCATGGTGGGTGAAACCAGCGAGTTTTTGGCATTGCAGCATAAGGCCAGCCGCGTAGCGCGCACGGATCATAATATTTTGCTGCAAGGTGAACCAGGTACCGGCAAGCAGCGCCTGGCACATGGTATTCATCAGGCTAGTGCCCGTGCCGCAGCACCGCTCATTGCCGTAAAGTGCCGTAATGCTTCTATAGCTGAGCTGGAGGAGGAATTCTTTGGCACGGATGAGGGAGAGCAGCAATCAGCAGGCAAGCTGGAGCTGGCTATGGGTGGCACACTGTTCTTAGATGAGGTAGAAAAGCTGCCTTTGGAAATGGGTGATAAGCTGGCAGATGCGCTTACGCATGGCCTGCCGGCCAAGGAAAAGGGTGGTAAGCCGCGCATGTTTGACGTGCGTGTAATTGCTGCCTGCGATTCCAATTTGAAGCGACTTGCGGATAAAGGACTGTTTTCACGCAAGCTGTATGAGCTGGTGCTGGATACCACGATGCGCGTGCCGCCGCTGCGCGAGCGCGTAAAGGATATCGAGGTTATTGCCGGACATATTCTGGTGGAAATGTCGGCGCAGCACAACCTGCCGCAAAAGCGTCTGTCGCAGGAGGCTATTTCACTTTTACTGTCCTGCAGCTGGCCTGGTAACATCAAGCAGCTGCAAGGCGTGATCGAGCAGGCCTTTTTCCACACACCCGGTAGCATTATCGAAGCTGAAAATATTAAGCTGCCTGGTGATAAAACCTTGGAGCGCTCCTGGAAGTACGATAAAGAAGCGTTTATTGCTGCCTGGAAGTCGGCTGGTGGTAACATCAGCAAGCTGGCCAGTATGTTGGATGTAAGTCGTGTAACCCTGTACCGCTATCTGAAAAAATATGGTCTGGGACCTAAAACGAAATAAACAAATGAAAAAAGCCATGGACAAAGCAGTAGTTGTGTCCATGGCTTAATTTTTGCAATAAAAAACCGCTAGCAACTGCTAACGGTAAATATACATGGTGGAGATAAGCGGGATCGAACCGCTGACCTCTTGAATGCCATTCAAGCGCTCTCCCAGCTGAGCTATACCCCCAAACAATTTACATTATATATGATACCTAAATAAATAAATTTTGTCAAGGAAATATAATAAAATTATTCGCGGACAAGTGTGTTGCAAATGCTACTTTTTAATTTAATATACATAATTTATGCAAAAAGATAAAGAAAAGAAAAAGCTGCCAAGTAGTGAAAAATTTGACTAATGACTGGAAAAGTATTAGAATATATACGTTGTATTATGCGTGTAAACTAAAAAATACTAAATAGATAGATATTGACGTGATTAAAGGAGCATAAGCATGGGTCGAGAGTTTTTAGAGCAGTATAGTCAGAAAGTATCTGAATGTTATAGTAAAATAAAGGAGCAGGCTGTATCTAGCTTGGAGCAGGCAAAGGAACTGCTTAAGCAAAGGGTGGCAGAGCTGTCACTTAAAGTGGCTGCCCGCAAAACGCAGTTTGCTGAAAGTTCACGTATTTTGCTAGCTGTTGCTAAAATTCAGTTGGCCATGCTTATCCGCCGCGTGAAGGTTACAGGCATGGGTTATTACTGCAGACTGCAGGAAACGTTGCGCGTTATGCTGGCTGTTGCCAAAATTCAGTTGGCCATGCTTATCCGCCGCGTGAAGGTTACAGGCATGGGTTATTACTGCAGACTGCAGGAAACGTTGCGCGTTATGCTGGCTGTTGCCAAAATTCAATTGGCCATGCTTATCCGTCGCGTGAAGCTCGCTGTTATGAAAGTTGTGGATAGATTACAGTCCAAGCAGCAGGAGGTCGTTGGACGGCTGCAGGCACGCTATGATGCTCTGCGTAATATGTGGCTTAGAAATCAACACTTTACCTTTTGGTTCATTCCTGCAGATGGACAGCATATTGCTAAAACCCATGTAAAAAAGACTCATTTGAAATACGCATTTACTGCTGTGGCTTCCTTCTTGGTTGCTGTGACCTGTACTATTGGCGTGCTGGCACATTTTGCTGTGCAGAGCGAGGAGCAGAAGCAGGAGCTGGAAGCTTATAAGCAGACTAAGTCGGCACAGGAGCAGACTATTAAAGAGCTGCGCCAGATGGCGGAAACTAATCAAAAGAAGCTTGCGGCTTTGTCTAAGCTGGAGGATCAGGTACGTAGTCAGATGGAGAAAAGTGGCGCGCAGCTGCCACCTAAGAGTGATGCTTCTACCTATGCCGGTCAGGGTGGTCCTTTCTTGGGAGAGGCTAACCAGATGAACGTGGTGATGGAGCAGGAAAGAAATATTGAGCGCCAGGCAGATGCAAAAAAAGCAGATTTGGAAAATTTGCTGAGCGCCATTGAAAATGAAAACTATCGTCGTGAGGTTACCCCGAGCCAATGGCCTACCAGCGGTGGCTATATTTCCTCATCCTTTGGCGGACGTGCTAATCCGTTTAGCGGTTATGGTCGTGATTGGCACCCGGGTATTGATATTGCCATTGATTATGGTGCGCCGGTGTATGCCAGTGCAGCAGGCTATGTGCAACAGGCTGGCTGGTATGGCGGCTATGGTCGTTATGTCCGTATTGGTCACGATTATGGTTATCAGACTGCCTATGGTCATATGAGCAGCATTGCCTGCCAGGCTGGAGAATATGTAAAGAAGGGTCAGATTATCGGTTATGTTGGTAGTAGCGGCTACAGCACCGGTCCTCACCTGCATTTTGAAGTCATCCGTGACGGCAAGCAGGTCAATCCTTCTAGCTTGATGTAGCTGGTTTGTGCGTCAGAGCTGGTTTTGTTGTTGGTATGTTTAGATACCATTTTTAAAGATGTAAAGCTGCGCATATTGTGATGTGCGGCAGCTATGAATTTGAGTCAGGAATAAAAAGAGCTTTACCGTAGCTGTGATTTTCGTCTGAACGTTAGGTTTTGATGAATCTTTCAGGCTTTGGTAAAGCTTTTTTGGTAAAATAAATGTATAATAGTATACGAGTTAGTAAATTGGTATGTACAAAGTATGCTGTGTCAATTTTGGTAACAATAGTGGAGGTTATAGGATGTATAGATTTATTAATAGGGCAGAAAATGCTGTGAGCGAGATGCTTGAGGGTTTAGCACTAGCGCATAAAGATATAGTCGAAGTGGATAGAAATCTTGTAATTAATAAAAAGCTGGCTCAGGCAGAGCGTGTTACTATTGTAGTTTTGAGTGCGGCAGGTAATGAACCTGCGATGAGCGGCTATGTGGGCGAGGGCATGGTTGATATTGCAGTGGTAGGGAGTGTTTTTGCTGCTCCCGGACCTCAGTCCTGTGCAGTGGCGCTTAAGCTGGCAGATAGGGGCTGTGGAGTGCTGCTGGTTGTGGCAAACCAAACAGGTGATGAGCTGACAGCGAGGTTGGCCATGAAGCAGGCTGTAGCCTGGGGGTTGAATGTGCGTCTGGTGGTGGCGCATGATGATGTCAGCGAAAACGCTTCTGAGCCTGAGCAGCGTCGTGGTCTTTTGGGCTGTATGCCGCTTTGCAAAATTGCAGGGGCGGCAGCGGCAGCAGGCAAAACGCTGGCTGAGGTTGCAGATATTGCGGAACGTTTTGCTAATGATATGGCAACAATCGCCGTACTGGCAAAAGGAGCGGCGCCGTTTGCTGATGTAGCCTGTGACAGCGTTACGGATTGTACATTGCAGCTGGGGGCAGGGCAGTATGGCGAGGGTGGCAGGGAGGTAGCAGACCTGCCTGCAGACGCAGCTGCCGAGCTTATGCTGCAGCCGCTAACAGAAGCTTTGCAGCTGCAGCCAGGTGATAGAGTGCTGCTGCTTGTGAGTGGTAGCGGTGCTACAACCCTTATGGAGCAGCTGATTGTTTACCGTGCTGTCAATATGTTTTTAGCGGAGCAGGGGATGATGGTAGCGGTAAGTGCAGTGGGTGAGCTGATGACGGTGCTGGATGCTGCAGGTTTGCAGGTTTGTGTGGCGCGTATGGATGATGAGCTTCTTAAGCTGTGGCATTCAGCATGTAATACGCCATATTTAAAAATTTAATTATAACTTGTGTAACTTTTGGTACAGTCAGCGACATACAAAACAGGGAAAATAGAAAATTATTAAAAAATTATTTACAAATTACTTTTTACAACATAAAATTATGCTGACTACAATTATGTAAACATGTAGCATGGAAGGATGGTAAAAATGATATTGCTAAGAAAGAGCAAATTTAAAGCATTGGCGGCGGCATTAATGCTGACCTTAGCATTGGGAGCAGCAGGCTGCGGCGACGGACAAAAGGATGCAGGTAAAAAGGCCGAAAAGGTTAACGTGGGTATTGTGCAGCTGGTTGAACACGAAGCATTAGATGCAGCCAACAAAGGCTTTGTAGATGGTCTCGCCTCCAAGGGCTATAAGGAAGGCGAAAATATTGCTTATGACAGGCAAAACGCACAGGCTGACCAGTCTAATCTGCAAAATATTGCGCACCGCTTTGTAAACAATAAGGTGAACCTGATTTGTGCGATTGCTACTCCGGCTGCACAGACTGTAGCTAACGTTACGAGCGACATTCCTATCGTAGCGACTGCCGTAACAGATTATAAGACTGCTAAGCTGGTTAAGGATGATTCCAAGCCAGGTACTAATGTTACCGGTACTACGGATATGAATCCTGTAGCAGAGCAGCTGGACCTGCTCCTGAAGCTGGTTCCGAATGCTAAGACTATAGGTACCATTTACTGTTCGAGCGAGGTTAATTCCCAGCTGCAGGTAGAGCTGTTGAAGAAGGCTGCTGCGGCTAAGGGGGTTACTGTTAAGGAAGCGACTGTTTCTACAGTTAATGATATCCAGCAGGCAGCGCGCAGTCTTGTAGGCGACGTGCAGGCTGTTTACGTTCCCACTGATAATGTTCTGGCATCTGCTATTCCGACGCTGATAAGCGTAACAGAGGAAGCTAAGCTGCCTGTTATCTGTGGCGAGGGTGGCATGGTTCGTGCCGGGGGCCTAGCCACATTGGGTGTTGATTACTATAAGCTGGGCTTCCAGACCGGCGAGATGGCTGCAGATATTTTGAGTGGCAAGTCTAAGCCTGCAGATATGGCTATCCAGGCACAAAAGGAATTCAAGCCTGTTATTAATCTGAAAGAAGCAGAAAAAATTGGCCTGAAGGTTAACGATGATGTACTGAAGGGTGCAGAAATTATTAAATAATTTAGCTTGGAGCCTGCTGCAGACAGCGGGCTCTTTTTTGACAAATAGTTGTGGAGGATTAGGGATATGATTAGTTTATTGATTCCAACGGTGGCACAAGGGCTGTTGTGGGCATTGATGGCGCTGGGGGTTTATGTAACCTTTCGTGTACTGGATATTGCGGATTTGACGGTAGAAGGCAGCTTTCCGCTGGGCGCGGCAACAGCAGCATCTATGATGGTGGCAGGATTCGGGCCTGTAGCCGCACTGCTTGGTGCCTGTATTGCCGGTATGCTGGCCGGGGTTATTACGGGTGTTTTGCATACGAAAATGAAGATACCGGCGCTTTTGGCAGGCATTTTGACAATGATAGCTTTGTATTCGGTCAATCTGCGGATTATGGGTAAGGCGAATTTGTCGCTCCTTGGCGTGGATACCACCTTTAAGCTGGCAAAATCCCTGCTGGATTTGACCATGGCACAAACCACTTTGATTGTTGGTTTAGTGGTTACTATCGTGGTTGGTGTGTTTTTGTATTGGTTTTTTGGTACGCAGATTGGTTCTGCTATCCGCGCTACAGGCTTTAACCAGCAGATGATCCGCGCTCAGGGCGTTGATACTGATGTCACGATTATTTTGGGACTGTTGCTGAGCAACGGGCTGGTTGCAGTTTCGGGTGCTTTGGTGGCACAGTCCAACGGTTTTTCGGATGTAGGCATGGGCACAGGCACTATCGTTATCGGCCTGGCGTCTGTTATCATCGGCGAGGTGCTCTTTGGAACGCGCAGCTTTAAAAACTGCCTGATTTCTGTAGTTTTGGGTTCTATAGTTTATCGCATCGTTATTGCAGCTGTTTTGGCAATGGGAATGCCGCCCAACGATTTAAAGCTCTTTACTTCGGTGCTGGTGGCAATTGCGCTTTCGATGCCGCTTATAAAAAGCAAGTTGGGTGTAAGAAAGGCGGTGCGTTAAATGCTTTATATAGAGCATGTGTCTAAAACATTTTTCCCGGGGACGATTAACGAAAAAAAAGCGCTGCAGGATTTATCGCTGCATTTGGCACCAGGGGATTTTGCGACTGTGATTGGTGGTAACGGAGCCGGCAAGTCAACAACCTTGAATGCCATAGCCGGTGTTTTTCCTGTTGATGGAGGCAAAATAATTATAGATGGCGAGGATATAAGCAAGAAGCCGGAGCATAAGCGGGCGAAGTATATTGGCCGTGTTTTTCAGGATCCTATGCTGGGGACTGCGTCAGGTATGATGATTGAAGAAAATCTGGCCTTGGCAGCCCGTCGTGGCGAAACACCAGGTTTAGGCTGGAGCCTTCAGCAGGAACAGCATGAACGCTTTTATGAGCTGTTAAAGGAGCTGGATTTGGGCTTGGAGGAGCGGATGACGGCGAAGGTAGGACTGTTGAGCGGCGGTCAGCGTCAGGCATTGACGCTTTTGATGGCAACGCTGAAGAAGCCAAAGCTTTTGCTTTTGGACGAGCATACAGCGGCGTTAGATCCTAAGACGGCAGCGAAGGTGTTGGCGCTGACGGAAAAAATCGTAACGCGGGATAAGCTGACAACGTTAATGATAACGCATAACATGCGCGACGCTTTGCGTTATGGAAACAGGCTGATTATGCTGCACAACGGCCGCGTGATTATTGACGTACAGGGAGAGGAAAAGCAGCATCTGGAAATTGCTGATTTACTGGATATGTTTGAAAAGGCTAGTGGCAGTGAAATGGTTAGTGACAGATTACTCCTGGGGTAATGTAAAATTATCTTTACATAAAACAAGTGTGTACGTATATGTAATACAAAAGTGGAGTTTAAAAAGATATTAGCGTTTAATGTGAAATTTAGTCTAGTCATGACTAAAATATAGATAAAAACCAATAAAATATACAAGAAAACTCTTGCTAAATCTGAAAAACGTGGTAAACTTTAAATAAGTGCTTTATTAGTTTAAAATAATTTATTGCAAATTAACTGAAAGGCGGTGCTGAAATTGCAAGAGGAAATCAAGCTTATTGGACGCAGAATCCGTTTGCTGCGTACTGCAAAAAATCTTACCCAGACTGGTCTGGCAAAGGAAATGGGCATTTCACAGACGCACCTGTGTAATATTGAATGCGGCCGTGTACCTGTAACTCTGCCGAACTTGTTAAAGCTGCATAGCTTGTTGCAGTGCGATATGAGCAGCTTCTTTGTAGATTTAGATGAACAGGCTGAAACAAAAGATAAAGATATCAGCCTGGAAGAGGTTTTGCAGATCGTTAAATTGTTAAAACAGAAGGGTTGAGAGACTTCTGTTTTCCAGGAGAAAAGAAGTGAAAAAGAGCTAGCGTTACTAACTTGTGGTGTGGTCGTAGTGCGCTAGCTCTTTTTGTTGTAATAAGAACAGCCGCTATACCTCGTAGCATAGCGGCTGTTTAGCTATATGATTTTGTGTAAGGCAAAGCCCTGCGTATCGCAGGACACGAGCTTGTAGCTGATGCCATCACGCATTCCTTCAAAAACGGTGACGTGATTTTCGCCGTGGATGTGACCGTAAACGCAGTGGCTGACGCTGTATTGGTGCATTAGATTGGTAAAGCAGGTGTGCTCGGTGCGCGAAAAAAGCGGCGGATAGTGCAACGCTGTAATAATCTGCTGCGGATGGTTCGCACGTGCCTGCTTAAGTGATAACTCAAGTCGTATGCCTTCACGTTTATAGATTTTGGCATCCTCCTCACTAAAGCCTTCGGCAGAAGGCAGAATCCAACCGCGTGTGCCGCAGACAGCAATATCATCTAGCATAACGCAGTCATTTTGTAAAAATTCAAAGCTTGCACCATAGCGCTGCTGCATTTTTTTCAGGCTTGTCCACCAATAATCATGGTTGCCGCGCAGCAATAGCTTGCGGCCGGGCAAGGCAGCCAGCCAGTCTAAATCCTGCGCTGCCGCCTCAAGGCTCATGGCCCAGGAGATATCACCGCAGATGATAACGGCATCACAATCCGTCACCTGCTGTTGCCAATAATTGGCAATTTTTTGCTTGTGTCCCTGCCAATGTAAGCCGAAAACCTCCATGGGTTTAGTAGGAGGTTCTCCGGATAAATGCAGGTCGCCAATCGCGTAAATATGCATACTATCACCTGCCAATATACATTGTTATGCCTGTGTCAGCAGCTTGGTAAGCTCTGCCACGTCACGCACGTAATAATCTGCTCCTGCCTTGCTCAGCTCATCATAGCTACCAAAGCCGAAGCCGACGCCGATGCAGGGAATACCGTTAGCGTGCGCTGCCAGTACATCTTCGCGTCTGTCACCGATAAGTGCGCAGACAGCTTTTTGCGCGTTTGTCGCAAGCTGCCATTTTTGCAGGGCAGCAGCTACTACCATGGATTTTTTATCCATGCTTCCGTCCAGACTGCAGCCTGTAATGTCCTCGAGATATTGCTCAAACCCAAAGCGTTGTGCAATACGCAATGCAAAAACCTCAGGTTTGGCAGTGGCCATCCCCAGGCGGCGGCCGTCTGCCTTTAGCTGCGCTAAAAGCTCCATCATGCCGGGATAGACACTGTTTTCCCAAATGCCGATATCCGTATAACGCTCACGGTATTTGGCGACACCTGTCTCTGCTTCTGCTTCGGTCATACCATAATATTTCATAAAGCTATTGCGTAGCGGTGGACCGATAAAAACCTCCAACTTTTTTAGATCGGGTGCGGCTATCCCCTGCGCTGCCAGTGCATATTGCACGCATTTGGTGATGCCTTCGGCAGAATTGGTGAGCGTTCCGTCTAAGTCAAAAAGTAAATTTTGAAACATTTATTACTCCTTGTAGTAGTAAAATTGATTTTTTTGCCCATTCCTCGTTTAATTATAACACATTTTATAAAATTGGTGATACAATAATCACCATAGTGAACAGTTGACACTTTAGCTGAGGGGGAAATAAAAATGACGATTAAGCTTTTTGAAAATAATTCATTGCTCAAAAAATGTACTGCCGTGGTTACAGCCTGCACGGAAGCTAAGGGTAAGTATCTAGTCGAGCTGGATCAGACAGTGTTCTTCCCGGAGGGCGGTGGTCAGCTGAGTGATAAGGGCAGGCTTGGAGAGGCGCTTGTCAGCCATGTGAGCGAAAAGGACGGCCATATTTATCATGAGTGTGACAGGCCGCTGGCGGTGGGACAGAAAGTGGAGGCTGCATTGGATTGGCCTGTGCGTTTGGACAGGATGCAGCAGCATTTGGGCGAGCATCTTTTGTCGTATGCCTGCTGGAAGCTTTACCAGGCGAATAACGTAGGCTTTCATATGAATGAGGATAATGTCTTTATTGATTTAGATAAGGAGCTTACAGAGGAGGAGCTTTTAGCGGCCGAGCTATATACTAATGAAATCATCTGGGATAACCGTCCTGTACATATTAATTACATGGATAGCAGTGAGGCTGCACTGCTAAAGGATAAGATGCGCAAATTCAATAGCAAATTAACGGGAACGCTACGTATAGTTTCGGTAGAGAATGCTGATATCTGTACCTGTTGCGGCACGCATCCGCCCTTTACAGGTATGCTGGGTAGTGTTAAGGTTATCCGTCACGAAAAGCATAAGGGAGGCTGCCGCGTGGAGTTTGTCTGCGGGCGTAGGGCATTGGCTGATGCTGATGCCAAAAACAGCACGCTTTTGGGAGTGGCAGCAAGTCTTTCGGTAAAGCCGGAGCAGGTGCCGGGTGCTGTAGCTAAAATTAAGACAGATGCACAGGCCGAGTCGCAGGAGCTGCAGGGCAAGCTGCTTGACCTGGAAAAGATAGTGATAAAGGATATTTATAATAAGACAGTGCCTTGTAAAAATGGCGTAAAGTTGTTAGATATGGAGTTTGTCGGTTACGATGCCAGGGACATAAAGCGTTTGGTGCCAGTTGTGGCAGAGCTTGAGGGAACACAGACACTGCTGATTGGCATAACAAAGGAACGCATTGCTTACGCTGTAGTGTTGGGTGCAGGTGCTGCTGCTGACTGCCGCACGGTGATCAAGATATTTAACGAGGAGCTGAACGGCCGCGGCGGCGGCAAGAGTGATTTTGCCCAGGGTGGCGCAGATTATTGCGCTGATTACGAGGAGCGTCTCAACAGGGTAAAGGCAAGACTTAGTGAATGGGGAGATAAATAGCAAAAAGAAAATTGGCACTGCCTTCGTTCTGCTGAAGTTAGTGCCAATTCTTTTTTGTTTTTATAATGTATCTATCATAGCGATGAGACGGTCAACCTCTTCATCCTTGGTGGCCCAGCTGGTGCAGATGCGCACGCTGTAATTGCCGTCAGGCAGATAAGCAATGTGACTGAGGACAAATTCCTCGCTGAGCTTAGCAAATTGCGCCGGTGTCATAATCACAAATTGCTGGTTAGTGGGTGAATCGGTGACAAATTTAAAGCCCTTGGCTAAAAGCGCATCACGGATTTTGAGTGCCTGCATAGTGCCTTTGCCGCAGATTTTGGCATATAGGTCATCCTTCATGATGGTGCCGAACTGTACGCCTAAGAGGCGCCCCTTGGCCATGATAGAACCGCACTGCTTGGCAATAGTGCGGAAGTCAGGCTTGAGTGCGTCATTGGTGATAACGACGGCTTCGCCAAAGAGCAGGCCGCATTTGGTGCCACCGATGTAAAATACATCGCAGTTGGCTGCCAGGTCGGCAGCCGTCATATCGTTATCCGGTGCGCCTAAAACGTAGCCTAAGCGCGCACCGTCTACAAAAAGGTACAGGCCGCAGTCACGGCAGGCAGCGTACAGGTCCTGCAGCTCTTTTTTGCTGTACATGCTGCCAATTTCTGTAGGCTGGGAAATATAAACCATTTTGGGCTGCGCCCAGTGCTCGCGGCTGGGGTCGGTGTCGTACAGCTTCCATTCCCTACGGATCTGCTCGGCGGTAAGTTTGCCGTCATCGCTGGCAAGCGGCAGGACGCGGTGACCGACATGCTCGATAGCACCTGCTTCGTGAGTGTTGATGTGGCTGGGGACGGCGCCATATACAGCCTGGTGCGGGCGCAGGGCGGCGCAGATAACGGTAAGATTAGTCTGCGTCCCGCCTACCAAAAAGTGCACATCAGCCTTGGGACAGGAAAAATATTCCTTGATGAGCGTGCGTGCTTCGTCGCAATAGGGGTCAAGGCCGTAGCCGTCAGTCTGCTCCATGTTGGTTTGTACCAGCTTTTCTAAAACTGCAGGATGACAGCCTTCGGTATAGTCACTGTTAAAACGATAAGTCATAGTTTATTCCTCCTAAGATTTGTTTTAGATAAAAAGGCTGCTTCAAGAGCAGCTACGAGTTGTAGTTTAATTTTTCCCAAGAATTTTTTTGCCAATAAATTCGTACAGAACAGGCAAAAGCGAAAAGACGATAATACCAAGAGTTACCAAGGTAAAGTTGTGCTTGATGGCGGGGATGTTGCCAAAGAAGTACCCACCGCCGACAAAGAGGCACACCCAGACAACGGCACCGATAACGTTGTAGTGCGCAAAGGTGAGATAGTGCATTTTGCCTATGCCTGCCACAAAGGGGGCAAAGGTGCGCACGATAGGTACAAAGCGCGCTAAAAAAATAGCCTTATGACCATGCTTTTCGTAAAAAGCGCTGGCTTTATCAACGTGCTCCTTCTTGATCAAGCCATGCTTGGAGTTTATCATGTGCAGCCCCAGCTTTTCACCAATCATATAGTTGCAGGCATCACCCAAAACCGAAGATACCAGGAAAATCAGTACAATAATTTTGATATCCATACCTTCGGGAGATGTGGCTGCCAGCGCGCCACAGGCAAAAAGCAGTGAATCGCCAGGCAAAAACGGGGTGACGACCAGACCGGTTTCACAAAAGACAACCATAAAAAGGATAGCGTAGATCAAATGACCATAGGCTGCCATAATTTCCGGCAGATGCTTATCCAGATGTAAAATTAAATCGACAAAATACATTGCATATGCTTCCATAAAATTTCCTTCCTTAATTCGTAAGTGATACAGAACAATTTTAACATAAAAATCCGAACGTTGTCATAGAATTTTAGACAGAAAATGTGATTTTTACCTTAAACTTGTGGTAAAATAGAAGATATTGAGGTTGCAAGGCGCATTTATAGACTTTATTGAGATAAGGAGTGTTCTAGTTGGAACAAGAATTATGCTGGTGTGGCAGCGGCAGGGCTTATGCAGACTGCCATATGACAAATGATCAAAAAATGGCTTTACTACAGGCACAGGGCT
The DNA here is from genome assembly GCA_963597755.1 of Segatella copri. Classification (GTDB taxonomy): domain Bacteria; phylum Bacillota; class Negativicutes; order Acidaminococcales; family Acidaminococcaceae; genus Phascolarctobacterium_A. The sequence continues at coordinate 50,999 of CAVBQX010000001.1, read as the reverse complement.
GTGAGGTTCCTGACCGTGATATGATTAAAACACCTGAGCAGATTGCCGGTATCCGCAAGGCCTGCCAAATTAACACTGCTGTCCTTGACGAGGTTGCTAAATACATCAAGGCTGGCATGACGACGGCAGATATTGACCGCATTGTTTATGATTTTACGGTAGCGCAGGGGGCAATTCCCGCACCGCTCGGTTATGAAGGCTTTCCTAAGAGTGTGTGCACATCTGTAAACGACCAGGTATGTCACGGCATCCCCAGTGAACACGATGTACTGCGTAGTGGTGATATTATTAATGTTGATGTTTCCACTATTTATAATGGTTATTATGGTGATGCTTCGCGCATGTTTATGATCGGCAAGGTGGCAAAGCCTGCGGCAGATCTTGTGGCCATCACCAAGCAATGCCTTTTGCGTGGCATCGAGGCGGCGCAGCCGTGGGCCTTTTTGGGTGATATCGGCGCTGCTGTGTCTAAGCTGGCGCATAAGCATGGCTACAGCGTGGTAGAAGAATTTGGTGGCCATGGCGTAGGCATAGAGTTCCACGAGGATCCCTTTGTCTGCCACGTGGGCAAACGTAAAACCGGCATGGTGCTCGTACCCGGCATGATCTTTACGATTGAGCCGATGATTAATATGGGCCGCAAGGATATTTACGTAGATGCAGCTAATAATTGGACAGTATATACCGACGATGGCAGCCTTTCAGCGCAATGGGAGCACCAAATCCTGATTACTGAAAACGGTCCTGAAATTTTGACCTATTAATTGCTACTGTGGCTGTGCAGGCAGCCTTAATCATATTTTTAGCCTGAAGCCTGCGGTTTGGGTAAATGTGTAGCATAGGAGGCTATAACGTATGACAGATTTTTTGGAAAAAACCTTCCGTCTGAAGGAACATAAGACGGATGTCCGCACAGAAATCCTGGCAGGCATCACTACCTTCATGACCATGGCCTATATCCTGGCCGTTAACCCTAACATCTTGAGTGCGACTGGTATGGACGCAGGTGCTGTATTTACGGCTACCGCTTTAGGTGCATGTCTGGGTACCGTTTTGATGGCACTGTTTTCTAACTATCCCTTTGCGTTGGCACCAGGCATGGGTCTTAATGCCTTCTTTGCTTATACGGTTGTAGGCCAGATGGGCTATAGCTGGCAGGTTGCTCTGGCTGCAGTTTTTGTCGAAGGCATTTTATTTATTATTTTGTCGCTGACTAAGGTGCGCGAGGCATTGTTTAATTGTATTCCGCCTGCACTGAAATTTGGTGTTACCAGCGGTATTGGCCTGTTTATCACCTTTATCGGTCTGCAGAATTCTAAAATTGTCGTTGATGGTCCCACCCTTGTTGGGTTATATCCCTTTAAAGCTTCCCTGGCAGACGGTACCTTTTGGACTACAGGTATTGGTGCCTTGTTGGCGCTCATAGGTATTATTTTGACTGCTGTAATGCTGGCTAAAAAAGTACCTGGCGGTATTTTGTTCGGCATCCTGGTTACCTGGGCTTTGGGCATGGCTTGTGAGCTGACCGGTATTTACGTACCGGATCCTAAGCTTGGCATGTTTTCGGTAATGCCCAGCTTTGCCAATGGCATCTCTATTCCCAGCCTGGCTCCTACGTTTATGCAGCTGGATTTTAGCGCTATTTTTACTTTTAACTTTATCACTATAATGCTTTCCTTTATGTTTGTTGACTTGTTCGACACTTTAGGAACGTTGATCGGTGTTGCTTCTAAGGCTGACATGCTGGATAAGGATGGCAAGCTGCCCAAGATTGAAGGAGCACTTTTGGCTGATGCTGTTGCCACCACTGGTGGTGCTCTGCTTGGTACATCTACCGTTACCACCTTCGTAGAAAGCAGTGCAGGCGTGGCTGTTGGCGGCCGTACAGGACTGACTGCGGTTACAGCAGCTGTACTCTTTTTCCTAAGCTTGTTCTTTGCACCTATCTTTTTAGCTATTCCTGCCTTTGCTACGGCACCGGCGCTTGTAATCGTAGGCTTCTTGATGGTCAGCAGTTTGTTAAACGTAGATTTTAACGATATGACTGAAGCAATTCCTGCCTTTGTGGCTGCTGTGGCCATGCCGTTTATGTATTCCATTTCCGAGGGCATTTCTATGGGTGTTATCTCCTATGTGGCACTCAATCTGCTGACTGGTGCTTACAAGCAAAAAAAGACCAGCTGGATAGTTTATGTGTTGGCCGTAGTTTTCATCCTGAAATATATTTATGTATAATACTGTGAGGTAAAATTTATGTTGGACCGTGTTCGTGCGGTCGCATTAGGCAACGACCCTGCTGATATTCTTTTTAAGAACGGCAGGGTTGTTGACGTGCTGACTGAAACTGTTTATAAGGCTGATGTTGCTGTTGCTGACGGCGTAATTGCCGGTATTGGCAGCTACGACAGGGCTTACGAGGTAATCGATTTAGATGGGGCTTATATTGCACCGGGACTGATTAATGCGCATTGCCATGTAGAAAGCTCGATGGCAACACCTGAGCATTATTGTAATGAGGAGCTGCGCTGGGGTGTGACGACGCTTATTACCGATCCTCACGAAATTGCCAACGTAGCAGGTGCTGATGGTATTCACTATATGCTCAACGCAGGTGGTAGGATGCCGCTGAATTATTATGTGGAACTGCCAAGCTGCGTGCCTGCTACACCCTTTGAGCATAGCGGTTGTGTGATGGATGCTGCCGAGATGGCTGAGTTGATGGATTTGCCTGGCGTATGGGGCATGGGCGAAATGATGAACGTGCCTGGCGTTATCAATGGTTATAGCGAAGTGATTAAAAAGCTTGAGCTGTTTATTAAGGCGGGACGTGTTATTGACGGACATGCTCCCTGTGTCAGTGGCAAAGAACTTGCAGCCTATGTGGCCAGCGGCATTGATACTGATCACGAAAGTATTAGCTGGGAGGAGGCATTTGAAAAGCTGCGTAATGGCTTGGCGGTGCTTGTGCGCGAGGGTAGTGCTTCGCGTAATCTCACGGCAATCTTAAAGGGCGCTTTGGCTGAGGGCGTTGATGTGGGAAATATGGCCTTTTGTACAGACGATAAGCATTTGGCTGATATCCACCGCGAGGGCACCATCCGCCATTGTGTGAAAATGGCTATAAAGCTGGGGATGCCGCCGGTGCGGGCACTGCGTATGGCCACCATTAATGCGGCACGTATTTATGGTTTGCACCGTGTGGGTGCTGTAGCACCTGGCTGGCAGGCCGACCTGGTTATTTTTGATAACCTAGAGAGCCTGAAGCCGCAGGCTGTATATCACAAGGGTAAGGATGCGCTCAAGCTGGCAGCTGATGTGCAGCCTGTAGAGCCTGGTAATGTACTTAAGGGCAGTGTGCGACCGGCACCGTTTGATGAGGACACCTTTAGCTTAAGACATTTTGAGCCTGAAAGGGCTTATCCTGTTATTGAAATGCTGCCAGGTGAAATCTTCACCGAAAAAGGTCGTATTGAGGGAAGTAAGGTGCCTGAGGCGCTGGCGCGTGGCGAGCTGCACATGATTGCAGTACTGGAACGGCATCACGGCACAGGCAATGTTGGCTTGGGCCTTTTGCGTGGCTATGGTCTGCGTGATGGCGCTGCTGCGACAACGGTGGCGCATGATTCCCACAATCTCATCGTTATTGGCACTAGTCCTGCAGCTATGAATGCGGCGGCAAAGGAGCTGGTGCGTGTACAGGGAGGATATACGCTTGTCCGCGGAACTCAGGTTGTGGGGACTGTGCCGCTCAACATCTGCGGTCTTATGAGCAGTGCTCCGCAGGAGGAGCTGGCCTACAGCCTGGATGATATCGCCAGACAGGCACATGCACAAGGTGTACCGCAAGGAATTGATCCGTTTATCAGCCTGAGCTTTATGGCGCTGCCTGTTATCCCCAGGCTGCGTATTACTGATATGGGGATGTTTGACGTGGAGAGGTTTGCCTTTGTGGAGTAAAAGGCCAGGGTCTAAGGATAATCAAAAAAATACTGAATTCGGGTTCGCTAAACAAAATATTTTAGCTAAAGGGAGGTGAAAGCAGGATCTATGAGCGGTGATAAATTTTTACGTGGAGCAATGATTTTGACACTTGCGGGACTTTTGGTAAAGGTTATCGGTTCAGTGAACCGTATCCTGCTTTCCCGTCTGCTTGGTGGTGAAGGCATAGGCCTTTATCAGATGGCTTATCCTGTATATCTTTTGCTGCTTGCAGTTTCTGCAGCCGGAATTCCTATAGCTATTTCTATTACGGTTGCCGGCTTTTTGGCAAAGAAGGATTATGCTAACGTAAATAAGGTGTTTAGCGTGTCGCTGCGGCTGATGGCGATAGTTGGCTTAGCACTGGCACTGCTGTTGGTAGCAGTGGCCGGCTGGTTGGTTGATACAGGAATAATTCGTGACGCACGTGCATATTATGCGCTGGTGGCACTTACGCCGGCTATTTTCTTTGCCAGTATTTTGGCCAGCTTCCGTGGTTATTTTCAGGGTCACCAGCTGATGACGCCGCCTGCGGTATCGCAGATTGTGGAGCAGCTTGTGCGTGTTGTGACGATGGTAGTTCTGGCGTATGTGCTTCTGCCGCAGGGTTTGGAATATGCAGCGGCAGGGGCAGCCTTTGGCGCTGTTCCCGGAAGCTTGACGGGCTTGGTAGTCTTGGGTTGCTTTTACCGCTACTACCGCAAAAGCTATATGCTGCCGGAAGAGGGCAGAATGATAGGCGGACAGAGCGTTATGCGGACAGGGACGCTTATTAAGCAGCTGCTGCTTTTGGCACTGCCTGTATCATGTGCTAACGTACTAGTGCCTGTGACCAGCAGCATAGATGTACTTTTGGTGCCGCACCGCCTGGCGGAAAGCGGTTGGAGCGTAGCGCAGGCGACGACTATGTTTGGCTATTTGGCAGGCATGGCGCAGCCGCTACTATTAATGGCTACAATACCAACGATGTCGCTGGCAACCAGTCTGGTGCCAGCTATTTCTGAGGCGGTGGCGCTGGGGCAGCAGCAGGTGATAAAAACTAAAACAGCTACGGCTATGAAGCTGTGCTGCCTTTGGACGGTACCTGCCTCTGTTGGCATGGCGGTGCTGGCATGTCCTATTAGCCAGCTGTTGTATGGCACTCAGGCTGCCGGAACGGCTATTATGCACAGCGCACCTGCTATCTGGCTTTTGGGCCTGCAGCAGGTGACTACAGGTATGCTGCAGGGAATGGGGCATACTAACCTGCCTATGCTGAACATGCTCATTGGGATAGCGGCTAAGATTATAAGCGTGTATTGTTTAACAAACGCACAGTATGGCATCGCTGGTGCGGCCTGGGCCACTAATATAAATTTTGGCCTGACAGCATTGCTGAACATTGCCGTGCTGCATTATTTCAGTATCAGGTTTATCTGGATAGATACGATAAAAATATTTACGGCAGCCGTACTTATGGGAGTTGCCGCCTGGGAGCTGCACAGTCTGCTTGCACCCTTAGGGCAGAATATGGCAGCTGTAGCGTCCTTAATTGGCGCAGCTGTTATTTATGCACTGCTTTTGCCACTTCTGGGCCTGCTTAAAAAGCAGGAGCTGGGGCAGCTGCCGTTTTTAAAAAAAATTTTAGGTAAAGATAGAAAGAAGGCGTAACATGGGAACTATAACAATTGTAGGTTTGGGCCCCGGTGCTGTGGGCAACCTTTCGCTGGAAACAATGGGACTTTTGAAGGGTGATGCGCAGGTAATTTTGCGTACGTCGGTGCATCCGACGGTAGCAGAGCTACAAAGACAGGATGTGCATTTTACCTCCTGTGATGACTTATACGAAGCGTCGGAATCATTTGAAGAGGTCTATGAAGCTATAGTCAGCCGTGTATTGGCTGCCTCCAAAGCTGGTGACGTAGTCTACGCCGTACCTGGCAGCCCGCTGGTAGCAGAAAAAACTGTAGTGCTTTTGCGCAGTGCGGCAAAACAGCAGGGAGTGAAGCTGGTGATTAAACCGTCGATGAGCTTTTTGGACCTGGCCTATGTAGAGCTTGGAATAGATCCCATTGCCGGTCTGCAGATTATTGATGCGCAGGATTTTGGTGCTGCAGCCAGCGCCGGCAATCATCCGCTGATGATTACCCAGGTATATAGCCAGATGGTGGCAAGTGATTTGAAGCTGGTGCTTATGGATGTGCTGCCGGATGAATACGAAATTTACTTCTTGCGCAATCTGGGCTTGCCTGATGAGGAATGTCGTCCGATTAAGCTGTTTGAGCTGGACAGACAACCTAATATAGATCACCTGACAAGTGCCTACATCCCACCGATGGATACTGCTGAAGCTGGTGATGTAGCTGACAACGGGATAATTACATTCGATGATGAAGACGAGGATGCTTGTGACGAACAGTCCTGCGCAGATGACTTTCTGCCTGAGACCGGCTTTGATGACGTGGATATTCAGCCGCTGGTTGATGTTATGCGTACATTGCGTGAGCCTGGTGGCTGTCCCTGGGACAGGGAGCAGACGCACGCGTCTATCCGCAGCAATATGATAGAAGAGGTGTATGAATACCTTGAAGCTGTGGACCAGGGCGATATTAAGGGTATGCGCGAAGAGCTGGGCGATGTGCTGATGCAAATTGTCTTTCACGCACGTATGGCGCAGGAGGCAGGAAGCTTTGATCTGCAGGACGTTATTGACGACGTTGTAGATAAGCTTATCCGCCGTCATCCGCATGTGTTTGGTGATACCCATGTTAATGGCAGCGACGAGGTACTGGTAAATTGGGAGGCTATCAAAAAGCAGGAAAAGCAGGAACGCAAGCATGTTTTAGATGGTGTAGCACAGGGACTGCCGGCGCTTATGCGTGCCTATAAGCTGCAAAGCAAGGCTGCTAAGGTAGGCTTTGACTGGAGCGATGTTAAAGATGTGTGGGCCAAGGTAGAGGAAGAAATTGGCGAGCTGCAGGAGGCTTTGGCACAGGGCGATGCAGCTGCTGCCGAAAGCGAGCTGGGTGATGTTATTTTTGCACTCGTTAATTACGCACGCTTTTATAAGATTGAGCCGGAGGTTGCTTTGAATGGAACCAATAACCGCTTTGCGAGCCGTTTCGGTTATGTAGAGCAGCAGGTAGCGGACTCCGGAAAAAATTGGCAGGACTTCAGCCTGGAAGAATTGGACAAATTTTGGAATGCTGCTAAGGAAATGGAAAGAAAACAGCCGCATTGAGCTTGTTGTACCAATAAATTTAGTAAAATAATACTAATTTAGGCGTGTTTACTAAATATTTTCCGAAAAGGCTTGCAGGAAAAAGCTTAACAGTGTAGAATACTATTGCTAGTCAAATTTGAGTTACGTTACGCAGTTACGTGCTCTGCAAGCATTTGTATTAAAGCTAAAGTCATAAGAAGGAGGAATTTTTAATGAACAAGACTGAGTTAATCGCCGCTGTTGCAGAAAAAGCCGGCTTAACCAAAAAAGATGTTGAAAAAGCTATTACCGCTACCCTGGAGACCGTAAAAGAGGTAGTTGCAAAGGGTGATAAGGTACAAGTAGTAGGCTTTGGTACTTTCGAAGCACGTACCCGCAAAGAGCGTGAGGGTAAGAACCCGCAAAACGGTGAGAAGGTAGTTATTCCTGCAGCAACTGTTCCTGCTTTTAAGGCTGGCAAGGCTTTCAAGGACATTGTAAACGCAAAATAAGCTGCGTTATTGCTGAGCCCGGCTTTTGTAGTCGGGCTTTTTGTTCAGATATAGGGATGCTTAACGGAGGTGCAGTGTGATAAGACGACGCGTAAGACATAAGGCCAGTGGCTTTAAGCTTTTTATGCTGGTTTTAATTGCTGCCTGCCTGTGCATTATTGGTAAGCAGGAGTATTCCATTTACCTGATCAAAGAGGAACAGGCTGCCACCGAGCAACGGATTGCGGTGCTTAAGCAGCAGAAGACCGAGCTTGAGGCAGAGCGCAAGCGCCTTGATGATCCGCGCTACATCGAAAAGCTGGCCCGCGAGGATTACAACATGGTGGGCAAGAACGAGGTACCGCTATTTATTGTTGATGAGAAAAAGTAAGCAGAACAAAAACATGTAATTTTGTTCTGCTTTTTTATTGACACCATGAAAAATTTAAGAGTATAATACAAGAGTATCAAGAATGTTTAAGGGGGATTTTTTTCTCGATGTCACTTGAAGTAGGTGCAATTGTAGAGGGTGAAGTTACAGGTATAACAAATTTTGGCGCTTTTGTCCAATTGCCGGAGGGCAAGGTTGGCCTGATTCACATTTCAGAGGTTTCTAACGTATATGTAAAAGATGTGCATGACTTTTTGAAGGAGCATGACAAGGTTAAGGTTAAGGTGCTTACTGTTGATGAGCGAGGTAAAATCGGTCTGTCGATTAAACAGCTGACCCCGCCGCCGGCAGCACAGCAAGTGCGTCCGCAACGTCCGCAGGGTGAAAGCCGCGAACGTCGTATGAACAATGGTCCGCGTCCGCAGGGTGATAACCGTGAGCGCCGCGTTGGTGGTGTGCGTACTCAGGGAACCAGACCGATGGGACCTGTTTCGTTTGAGGATAAATTATCCAAATTTTTGAAAGACAGCGATGACCGTATGCTGGATTTGAAGCGTAATACAGAATCCAAACGCGGTGGCCGTGGTGCCAGACGTGAAAGATAAGGCAGCTGTAAAATGATGAATTGGCACTCCTGTGAGTGCCTTTTCTTTTCGTAGCAGAAGGAGAGGCAGATTATGAAGCAGGTTCCGCAGGCAGTTTTTGTGCTGCAGCGGGAAATAAAAAAACGATTGCAAAGTAATGGGCATTATCTTTTAGCTGTGAGCGGCGGCGCTGATTCGTTGGCGTTGGCGCATGCGTGCAGCGTGCTTGCAGCCTCAGGCCGGGGGCGTTACAGCGTGTGTCACGTTGAGCACGGACTGCGCGGGGAAGAAGCGTTGCACGACCTGCAGCTGGTGCAGGATTTTTGCAGGCAATATAATTTGCCGTTTTATGCTGAGCACGTTCAGGCTGCGGACATAGCTAGAAAGCAGCATCTGTCTACTGAGGATGCTGCCCGCCGTTTGCGTTATGCGGTGCTGCGCCGCTACAAAACGCAGCTTGGTGCTGATGCTATTGTAACCGCTCACCATCTGGGTGACCAGGCGGAAACGGTGCTGCTTAAGCTTTTGCGTGGTGCAGGGCTGGACGGCCTTAGCGGTATGCGTGCGCAGACAGATGATATTATCAGGCCGCTTTTGGCACTACCTAAGAGTATGTTGGAAGAATACTGCAGGTTTTGCGGTATTCGCTATGCCTATGACAGCACTAATGCTGACACTGCTTATACGCGTAACCGTGTACGGCTGGAGCTTTTGCCCTATCTGGAACGAAATTTTAACAGCGCTATTATTCCTACCCTGGCGCGTACAGCAGAGCTTTTAGCGCAGGATGCGGACTGCCTGGAGCAGCTGGCGGCACAAAGCTATAAGCAGCTGGCACAAGAGCAGGCAGCAAGCATCAGTATGCCTATAGAGCCGCTTTTGCAGCTGGCACCTGCGCTCAGGGTGCGGGTATTGCGGCGGGCGTACTTTGCGCTTGGTGGTGCAGAATTATCCTATGAGCGTACGCAGGCGCTGGAGGCTTTGTGCAAGAGACGTACAGGCGGCAAGTGTGTGCAGCTGCCGGAAAAAATAACAGCCTGCTTAAAAAATAAATTGCTTTGTTTTGTAAAATCATTATAAATTCAGTCCAAAGGAGAATGGAAAATGCATGACGATATTAAAGCTGTATTGCTGACAAAGGAACAAATTGATGAACGTGTACAGGAAATGGGTAAGGAAATTACTGCTGACTACGCCGGTAAGGATTTGGTCGTAATCATTCTGCTCAAGGGTGCAGCCTGGTTTGCCACCGACCTGACCCGTGCGATTGATCTGCCGCTGCGTGTGGATTTCATGGTTGCCTCTTCCTATGGTAACGGCACCAGCACTACAGGCAATGTCAAGGTAAAGCTGGATATCAGCGAGGACATCAAGGGAAAGGACGTACTGGTTATTGATGATATTATTGACAGCGGCGTAACTTTCGCAGCTATAAGCGATATGTTACGTCACTATAAGCCGGCAACGCTCAAAACTGCAGCATTGTGCGACAAGGCTGAGCGTCGTATAAACGGGCTGGAAGCTGATTACGTGGGCTTTAAAATTCCTGATGAATTTGTTGTAGGCTACGGCCTTGATTATGCAGGAGATTATCGCAATCTGCCGTTTATCGGTGTGCTGAAGCCTTCTGTATATGCACGTAAATAAAAAATTCCTACAGCTTTTTAAGCAAGCTGAAAAATTGCGAATTTCATAAAACAGTTGCTAGTTTTTCCTATCTATAATATAATAATTTATTATGAGCTAAGTGGAAGGAGGCTACGTGCTTGAATAAATTTTTTAAGAACGTGCTTTTTTATCTGCTGATTATCATGGTAATTATCGGTTTGTTTGATTTTTATGGCGAAAAGAATGCAAAGCCTGCTGATATAAGCTATACCAGCTTTATGCAGCATGTGCAGCAGGATGAGATCAAGCAGGTAACTATTGTTGATAATGTTATCAGCGGTAAATTAAAGGATGGTAAGGATTTTTCTACGGTTGCGCCCAATGACGGCAAGCTGGTTGAAAAACTGGAAGCTAAAAATGTAGATATTAAGGCAGAGCTGCCGCCGCAGCCGCCATGGTGGATGAGCATTTTGAGCTCTATTCTGCCAATGCTGATTATCGTCGGCCTGTGGTTTATGTTGATGAACCAGGGCGGTGCCGGAGGCGGCAAGGTGATGAGCTTTGGCAAGAGCCGTGCCCGTCGTTACGATGAAGAAAAGCTGAAGGTAACCTTTAAGGATGTTGCCGGTGCCGAGGAGGCCAAGCAGGAGCTGGAAGAGGTTGTAGAATTTTTAAAGCATCCGCAAAAGTATAATGACCTGGGTGCCAAGATTCCTAAGGGCGTACTTTTGTACGGACCTCCGGGTACAGGTAAAACCCTGCTGGCCAAGGCTGTTGCCGGCGAGGCAGGTGTACCCTTCTTCAGTATTTCGGGTTCCGATTTTGTGGAGATGTTTGTCGGTGTAGGCGCATCCCGCGTACGTGATTTGTTTGACCAAGCTAAAAAGAGTGCTCCCTGCATCGTCTTTATTGACGAGATTGATGCTGTAGGCCGTCAGCGTGGTGCCGGACTTGGCGGTGGCCACGATGAAAGAGAGCAGACCTTGAACCAGCTGCTGGTAGAGATGGATGGCTTTAGTGCTAATGAAGGCATTATCATGATTGCCGCTACTAACCGTCCGGATATTCTGGACCCTGCATTGCTGCGTCCAGGCCGTTTTGACCGTCAGATTGTGGTTGACCGTCCGGATATCAAGGGTCGTACCGACATTTTGAAGGTACACGTTAAGGGTAAGCCTGTAGGCGATGATGTTAACCTTGATGTTATTGCCCAGCGTACTCCTGGCTTTACAGGTGCAGATTTGTCTAACCTGGTAAATGAAGCTGCGCTTCTCACCGCGCGTAAGGATAAAAAGGTTATCAATATGCCGGAAATGGAAGAAGCTGCTGAGCGTGTTATCATGGGACCGGAGCGCAAGAGCCGCGTCATCAGTGATAAGGAAAAACGTCTTACTGCTTATCACGAGGGTGGTCATACCATCGTTGGTATGCTCTTGGATAACACTGACCCTGTACATAAGGTTACTATCATTCCCCGCGGCCGTGCCGGTGGCTACACCCTGAGCCTGCCTAAGGAGGATAAATATTATGCAACCCGCAGCGAAATGCTGGATGAGCTAAAGGTGCTTTTGGGCGGCCGTGTGGCCGAAGCATTGGTGCTTAAGGAAATTTCCAGTGGTGCCAGCAATGATTTGCAGCGTGCAACGCAGCTTGCCCGTCAGATGATTTGCGAATATGGCATGAGTGAAAATATCGGACCTGTCACCTTTGGACATCGTCAGGACCAGGTATTTTTGGGACGTGATATTGCCCGCGATAAGGATTATAGCGAAGAGGTTGCAGCTGAAATTGATAAGGAAGTACGCACCTTTATGGAGGATGCTTATGCTGCCACTGAAAAGCTGCTTTCGGAGAATATCGATAAGCTGCATGTTATCGCCAAAGCCTTGATGGAAAAGGAAACGCTGGAGGAAGAAGAAATCAACCAGCTGGTCAAATACGGCCATATCCTTTCTGCCGAAGAAAAACGTGCGCTTGTAGCACAATCTGTTGTTGCTGAGGAGAGTATTGCTGATGCTGCTCCTGTAGCAGAAGCTGAGGAGAGCGCTACAGAAGCTTCTCCTGCTGAGAAGGCTGCAGAAAGCACTACTGAAGTTTAAAAATGATACATTAACACCTGCGTTGTAACGGACGCAGGTGTTTTTGCTTGTGACCATGTTGTCAGCAGCCTTTTCAGGTTTTATTTTTAAAAAATTCCAGGAAGAGTTCTGCTGCGGGTGTTAACCTGCGCTCCCTGCTCCAATATAACATCTGCTCAAAGCAAAGCTTAGGTTCGTCAAGCGGCAGACGTTGCATTTTAGGCGGGACAGCATCTTCCGGCAGTGCAGGTACGATGGCGATACCAAGACCGCTGCTGGCGAAAGTGATGGCGCTTTCAGCTGTGGTAGCGATAAAAATAATGTGTGGACGGCTACCATATTCATGACAGGCTGTGCGCAATAAATCGTAGCTACCGTAGCTACAGGCAAGTGGCGCACCGTCTAAATGCGCGAGGGTGGGCGTGCTGCAGCTGGCTGGCCAGGGAACCTTGGTGCTGGCACTATAATAAGCATAAAAGTATTCGCGTCGTACCTTGATAGTTGCAAAGCTATGCGCCGCAGGCAGAGGGGCGTTGGCAAAGGCAAAATCGATAAGACCGCTTTCTAGCTGTTCCTGCTGCTGTTCTACTGTAGCATCATAAAATTGGTAGCTTACAGCTGGCTGACTTTGGGCAAAAGGCAACAGGTAGTAACGCAAAAAATAGTCGGTGCGCACGTGTGATACGGCAAGTCGCAGCGTGCCGCTGGCACGGGCACTGAAGGCCTGCATGCTGAGACTGATATTGTCTTCGGTGCTGCAGAGCTGACGTGCTTGACGCAAAAAGGCCTCACCTGCTTCCGTGAGCTCGATATGGCGCTTGCCGCGCTGCATTTTAAAAAGCTGTACACCGTAGAGCTTTTCGATGGTTTTTATCTGTGCGCTGAGTGCCGGCTGGACGATGTCCAAACGTTTGGCGGCAGCGCTGAGATTACCTGTTTCGGCAACAGTGATAAAGTTGCGGTAAAAAGCGAAATCCATAGCTTCTTCTCCTTATAAATATAGCAAAAAATGATTATATTAATCAAAATAAAGTCTTTTACTTAATTATAAGGCGCGAGTATAATTAAGTAAAGTAAAATTGAGACAAGGGGAGAGGAAGTCTTATTATGACTAAACATCGTTCTTTAAACGTACTATCAGGTCCACTGCTGTTTTTGGTGGTGCTGGGGTTGTTAGCGCCTGTGATTGACTTTAAGCAGGCAGCTGCCATTGCTACTATATTTTGGATGGGGCTGTGGTGGGTGCTGCGTCCTGTCAATATCGCAGTGACGTCGCTGTTGCCGATTCCTTTGAATGCGGTTTTTGGCATGGTGCCGATGGATGGTATTATAAGTAAATATTTTTCAGAAATAGTAGTGCTGCTTGTGGGCAGCGACCTTATCAGCCTGGTGTGGGAAAAAACGCATTTGGACAAGCGCCTGGCGATAAAAAGCTTGTGCGGTCTGGGGACAGGAATGCGCGAGCAGATTTGCGTGTGGCTTGTGGCCTCCACGGTCCTGTCTATTTTTTTGCCTAATGTTGTTGTAGTTATGATTTTGCTGCCTGTAGCTGTGAGCATGCTACGCTTTTTGGGACAGAAGCAGATAACGGATAATCCTGTAGCCACGCCTATTCTGTTGGCCATTGTGTGGGGTGCCGGCTTTGGCGGCTTTGGCTCGCCCTTGGGCAGCAGCTCTAACCTTGTTGCTATCAGCTATCTGGAAAAGCTTACAGGACACGAATTTATGTATATAGACTGGGTTATCCGTTTCTTGCCGCTGCTGTTTATTATCATGCTGCTGATTTTGGCGTTTTTGCTGCATCTGCCGCTGCCAATCAAAAGGCTTGCCGGTGGCAAGGAATATTTCCGTACAGCCTATGCCAAGCTCGGACCAATGAAGCGCGGCGAAAAGCTGGGTCTGTGGCTTTTCGTGCTGGCAACGGTGCTGGCCTTTGTGCGTCCGCTGTATGTGGATTATCTGCCGCTGATGAAGCCTGCTTATGTATTCTTTACCTTTGGTATGCTCACCTTTGTGTTGCGTAACGAAACGGGTGCGCTGCTTTTGACCTGGCGCGAAGCAGAAAAGGGTATTATGTGGGGCATGATTTTTTTATTCGCAGGTGGGCTTGCTTTGGGACAGCTGATCACTAAAACCGGTGCAGCAACGCAAATCGCCAAGGTGATCACCCTGCTGCCGCTAGGCGGTGGCTGGGAGACGATGTTTAGCCTGACGCTGTTTGCCACCTTCCTGACGGAAATCAGCAGCAATACGGCCGCTGCTTCTATTTCTATACCTGTAGTGCAAAGTATTTCGCAGCAGCTGGGGCTGAACCCTATTCCCTATATTCTGACCTCTATTGTTGCAGTTAACTGCGCTTTCATCCTGCCGGTGAGCACGCGTGCTGTGGGTGTGACCTATGGCTTAAATCCTGATGACCTGCTCAAAAACGGCTTCAAGCTGTCGGTGCTGTGTATGCTGCTTGTGAGCGGTTTGGGCTTTATCTGCATGCACTTTTGGAGTCTGTTCAATCATTTATAATTATGCTATATATAGCGTTTCTGCCGCATTGCTTTGTGGTAGAAACGCTATGTTTTTGCCTATCTGTGCGCAAGAAAAACCATACAACTATATATGAAAATGGTGCAAAATGACGGAAAACAGAGCAAAATTAATTTTTTTTGTAAAATCACAGCTTTTAGTGCATTTTTTACTAGCCAATCACGGAATTTTGTAGTAAAATCTTCTCATGAATAAAATTACGGCTCATAAGTTAGGGAGAGATTAGGGAGAAAGGTTGTGTTATTAAGGCCATGAACGAACCGACAATGAATAGAAGCTTGAAGAACAGGCATTTGCAGATGATTTCCATCGGTGGGATTATCGGCAGCTGTTATTTTTTGGGCGCAGGTTATGCAATTGAACAGGCCGGACCGGCGATAATCTGGGCATATCTGTTAGGCGGCGCGATTGTGCTGGCTGTTATGATGTGCTTGGCAGAGCTGGCAGTGGCCAAACCGATTTCCGGTTCCTTTGTAACCTACGCTAAAGAGAATATTTCTTCAACCTGGGCTTGTGGCGTGGGCTGGGCCTATTGGCTCAACTGGATGGCCTACGTTCCCTCGGAGATGATTGCGGCAGGCATCATTATGAACAACTTTGTGCCTGCGGTCAGCCAGATGTGGTGGGCGATACTTTTTGGCCTGCTGGTGACAGTAATCAATCTTTTCCATGTGAATAATTTTGGCGAAAGTGAATTTTGGCTTTCTATCATCAAAATTACAGCCCTGATAGCCTTCTGCGGCGTTGCCGGTTTGATTGTTTTGGGCCTGATTGGCGACCAAGGCTACCTTGGCGTCAGCATGCTTTTATCGCATGGCGGCTTTGCACCTATGGGATATTGGCCTATCATCCTGACGATGGTTATCATTTTGGTAAACTTCCAGGGAACGGAAATCATCGGCCTGGCTGCCGGTGAGTGCAAGGATCCTGCCAAAAGTATTCCTATTGCAGTACGCAATGTTTCCTGGCGTGTTATCGCTCTTTATATTATCCCTATCACACTTTTGCTTTCTATCATGCCTTGGGATAAGGCTAATTTAGAGGAAAGCGTTTTTGCTGCAGCTCTTGCGGAATATGGCTTTGATGGCATGGCCTCAGCTATTGCGTTTGTTGTTTTGGTTGCAGGTATTTCCTGTGCTAACAGCGGCCTGTACGGCGGTGCCCGCGCTTTGCACGCCTTGGCCTGCATGGATATGGCACCAAGCTTTTTGGGAAAATTGAACAAGAACGGTATGCCGCAGAACTCTATCATTGCCTCTGTCTGCGCTTGTTGGGCAGTTATCGTTTTTTATACGCTCAACCCTGACTCTACCATGTACACTTATCTTTTGGCAGTCAGCGGCTTTACCGGTGCGATGGCCTGGATTTCTATCTGCTGGAGCCAGTACAACTTCCGTCGCAGGGTGATTGCCGAGGGCCGTGAAAACGAACTGAAATATAAAACACCGTTTTTCCCTTATATTACTAATTTTGGCATTTGGTCGCAGGTCTTTTGCCTGGCCGTTATTGCCTTTACTCCCGATTTACGGCAGACGCTGTATGCGGGGGTGCCGATGCTCGTTGTACCGATGCTTTGCTACCGTTGGCGCAAGCATAAGCTGATGCTGCGTCACGCCAAGGCAGCACTGGTGATGGCACATAAATCTTAAAACATACAGCCGCTGGGGTCGTAGTGGACACAGCGGCTGTTTTTGTCTATAATATATTTTTGAAAACAAGTAATAGGAGTAGCAGTGCATTATGCAGTTAGTAGTAGATAAAATTGGCAAGGCCTTTGGCATTCATGAAATTTTTAAGGACGTCAGCTTTATGGTGGAGCAGGGCGAGCACGTTGGTCTGGTGGGCGTCAACGGCAGTGGTAAAACCACGCTGCTGCGCTGTCTGCTCAATCCTGATTGGATTGACAGCGGTGCTATTAAATTTGAGCCAGGCATTAGCGTTGGTTACGTGCAGCAAGGCTTTACGGATATCTGTGGTACGATTTGGCAGTTTATGCTGGGAGCCTGCCCGGAAATCACCAGCCTGCGCCAAAGATTAGCGCAGCTGGAGGAAACGAGCGGCAGGCTTACAGGTGATGCTTTGGACGAGTGCCTGGCAGAATATGGCCGCGTGCTCAAGCGTTATGAATTTATTGACGGCTATAACTATGAAAACCGCATCAAGCGTGTGCTTATCGGCTTGGGCTATACTGAAGACTGGTGGGGGCAGGATGCTGCCACGCTAAGCGGTGGGCAGAAGACGCGTCTGATGCTGGCAGCGGCGCTGGTGCGTAACCCTGACTTTATGATACTCGACGAGCCAACAAACCATTTGGATATAGTTATGACGCAGTGGCTGGAGTCTTACCTGCGGGAGTTTAAGGGTGGTCTTTTGGTTGTCAGCCATGACCGTGCCTTTTTGGATAATGTTGCGGTGCGCATATTGGAAATGGAGGGTGGCAGGCTGCAGTCCTTCAAGGGAAATTACAGCCGTTATCTGGAGCAGAAGGCTATCCAAAGTGCTACGCTCGAAGCGGCTTATAACGCACAGCAGGATTACATCGCCCGTACAGAGGCTTATATCCGCCGCTTTAAGGCCGGAATTAAAAGCAAGATGGCGCGTGGCCGCCAGTCGCAGCTTGACCGCCTGGAGCGTTTGGATGCACCTGTGCATAATGAGGAGTTTTCGCTGCGTCTGCCGCCTGCTGCCGAATGTGCTGAGCGCGTGCTGATTATGGAGGATCTGACTATAGGCTATGGTGACAAGGTGTTGGCAAGTGGCATTAACCTGACGCTGCGCCGGGGAGAAAAGGCAGCACTTTTAGGAGCCAACGGCACAGGTAAGACGACGTTGCTTAAAACAATTTTGGGTGAAGCTGCTCCGCTTAAGGGAAAGGCCAAAATCGGCAACAGGGTGCAGATAGGCTATTTTTCTCAAAGCTATGAGCGTTTAAAGCCTGAACAGACGCTGTTGGAAAACTTTGTTATTGAATACGGCTTCACCGAAGAGCATACGCGAAGTATGCTTGGTGGTATGCTCTTTCATGGCGATGATGTTTTTAAAAAAATCGGTGAGTTGAGCGGCGGTCAAAAGGCACGTCTCGTATTGCTTAAGCTGGTACTGGATGGCGCTAACTGCCTGGTGTTGGACGAACCGACGAACCATTTGGATATTATGGCGCGTGAAACCGTTGAGGCTGCTTTGGAAGCCTTTGATGGTACGGTGCTGGTTGTCAGCCATGACCGTTACTTTGTAGGCGAGGTGGCAGACCGTATCTGGGAAATAGAGGATGGCGAGCTTAAGGACTATAAAGGAGATTATGCTTTCTATCTGGAAGAAAAACAAAAGCTGGCGTTGGCACAGGCTGAGGCTAAGGCCGAAGCAGAAAAACAGGCTGCCTACGCGGCAGCGCAGGCTAAAAAGCAGACGCAGGTAGTAGGCAAGGAAGCTAAACCGCAGGAGGCCAAAAAGCGGCGCTACAGTCCGGAGGAAGCACAAAGGCTGCTGCCAAAGGTGGAATTATCTATCCGCGAGCAGGAGGCTATGATGGGCCTTTTGGAAAAGCAGATGGCTGATCCTGCCAACCATGCAGACCCGCAGCACAGCGCAGCAATGGCAACTGAGCATGATGCCTATGAGGCAAAAATTGCGGAGCTGATGGAAAAATGGGAGCAGCTTATGGAAGCCGCGGAGGAAGCATGATAGACGATACTAAATATATGCAGCTGGCATTGGTACAGGCGCGTAAGGCGGCAGAGCTTGGGGAAATTCCTATTGGTGCAGTGCTGGTAGAGCTAACTAGCGGCGAAGTTGTTGCCGCCGCCCACAACATGCGTGAAACCTGGAATGACGCCACGGCTCACGCTGAAATCATCGTCATCCGCGAGGCCTGTGCAAGGCTGAAGCGTTGGCGGCTGAGCGGCTGCGGCCTGTATGTGACGGTAGAGCCCTGTCCTATGTGCAGTGGTGCTATTGTCAATAGCAGGGTGGACAGGGTTGTTTATGGCTGCCCTGATAGCAAGGCCGGCGGTGCGGAATCCATCTTTAACATTATCACTAATCCTAATCTTAATCATAGCGCTGAGGTTGTTAGCGGAGTGTGCGAAGAGGAGTGTGCCGGGGTAATGAAGGCTTTTTTTAAGCGCCGCCGTGAGGAAAATAAGGCACGCAAAAAGCAGGAATTATTGTAATTGCTATTGCCAATGCTGCTGTTTTCCTATATAATATTAACGTTAGGCTGATGCGCAGGTATTGGCATGAGAAAAATGTTGGAGACGTAGCGAAGTGGTCATAACGCGGCTGACTCGAAATCAGTTTGCCGTTTTGCGCGGCACGTGGGTTCGAATCCCACCGTCTCCGCCACTAAAAACATACTCCCACAGCTATCATTGGCTGTGGGATTTTTTATCTGTAACAAATTTAGCAATTTACTAGGTTTTGTGGTAAAATGCTAATATGATTCGCTTTTAGTTTGCCAAAACTGCAGTTAACTGTTAAAATAGCTTACAAATGCGTAAAAATGGGGAGATAATTATGGCTGAAAAAATTATTGATATCTTAAAGAACGGCAAGGTTCATATTTCCTGCGAGCTGTTTCCGCCCAAGCAGGGCTCTGAATTGCAAAACAGTTTGGAGATTGCCAAAAAAATTGCGGCAGTGCGACCGTCCTATATGAGTGTTACCTATGGTGCAGGTGGCAGCACTGTCGGTTATTCAGCAGCTTTAGCCAAGGAGGTGCAGGCAAACGGCCTGCCTGCGTTGGCTCATTTGACCTGCATGAAGGCAGATGAGGAGAAGATTTGCGGCGTTTTAGGACAGCTGAAGGAATTTGGTGTAAACAATATTCTGGCATTGCGCGGCGATGTGCCTGCGGATATGGAAGATGCTTATACAGGACGTTTTAAGCACGCCAGCGACTTGATGAGCTTTATAAAAAAACAGGGAGATTTCTGCGTTGGCGGTGCTGCCTATCCTGAGGGGCACCCTGAATCCGGTTCGCTGGAGCAGGATATTGAGAACACCAAATACAAGGTGGATGCAGGCGTAGACTTTTTGGTTACGCAGATGTTTTTTGATAACACAATTTTGTATAACTATATGTTCCGCCTCCTGCGTGCCGGTATCAACATTCCCGTTGTTCCCGGTATCATGCCTGTGACTAACGCTAAGCAGATCATCCGCATCTGTCAGCTGAGCGGCACTAAGCTGCCGCCGCAGTTCCGCGCTATGGTGGAAAAGTTTGCTGATAAGCCCGAGGCATTGAAGCAGGCAGGTATTGCCTATGCTACAGGTCAGATCATCGATCTGATTGCTAATGGCTTTGATAATGTTCATATTTATACCATGAATAAGCCGGAAATCATTGGCGGTATTATGGAAAGCCTTTCTGAAATCGTTGATAGATAAGGCTTGTGACAGGGTAGCAGCAGCGTTATGAATTTCTTTATACGTGCTGCTAGCTTCTCCCAGGCCACAGCAGTTGGTGTAAGGGAGCGATAAATATGGAATTCAATCAGAAAGAGGCCCTGCGGTATTTGCGGGCCAGGCCTGGTGATAAGGCTGCAGAAATTTTAGTGGATACAGTATACCTGAAGCTGCGCAACGAGGTGCAGGCGCGTTATGTCCTGCAAAGACAGGATGTCAGCGTAGATGCAGAGGGTGTAACTCTTGGCTGTGGCACGCGTTTTAATTCGCGGGCTTTGGCGCTACATCTGAAAGGCTGCAAGGAGGCACTGCTTTTGGGGGCAACCTTGGGCAGCAGGGTGGATGTTGCTATTCACCGCCTGGTGCTTGGCAGCGTGGCTGAGGGCGCAGCGGCGCAGGCTGTGGCGGCCTCGCTTATCGAAAGCTATTGTGACGAGGTGCAAGCTGGCATCAGTACAGGTGATTTGGTGCAGCGTCCGCGTTTTTCGCCAGGCTACGGCGATTGGCCATTGGAGGAGCAGCGGCTGCTGTTTGGCGTGCTTGATTGCGCTAAGCGTATTGGTCTTACTCTCACAGACGGGCTTATGATGGCTCCGTCAAAATCCGTAACAGCGGTCATCGGCCTGTCGCATGATACTGCTTGTGTGCGGAATAAGTGTATGGTGTGTAGTAACGTCAACTGTCCATATAGAGACGCCGGATAAGGCATTATCTGCTTTGTAACCGCTCCTAGGAGTATAAATAATACGCCGTCGTCGCGGTTACTTCGCATCTAATACCTTCTACGGCGCCTGTTGAAGGTATCAGCATCTGGCATGTAGAGACGCCGGATAAGGCATTATCTGCTTTATAACTGCTCCTAGGAGTATAAATAATACGCCGTCGTCGCGGTTACTTCGCATCTAATACCTTCTATGGTGTCTGTTGAAGGTATCAGCATCTAGCATGTAGAGATGCCGGATAAGGCATTATAATAAATAATATATTTACAACAAATGAGGAGAACAGGAAACCCATGAACTTTAAGGAACTACTTGGTAAGGAAATGCTGTTTTTTGACGGCGCAACCGGTACTCAGCTGCAGGCGCGCGGCTTGCAGCCTGGCGAGCTGCCCGAAAGCTGGAATTTTACACACCCTGATATTGTTGAGGCTGTACACCGTGGTTATCTGGATGTCGGCTCCAATATCGTAAAATCCAATACTTTTGGCGCTAATCCGTTGAAGCTGGCAGGCAGCGGTCTGGATTGCAAAGAAACCATCGAAGCCGCTGTGGCTATTGCCAAAAAGGCCTGCGGCGGACGTGACAAGAAATTTGTAGCGCTCAATTTGGGCCCTACGGGCAAGCTTTTGGCTCCCTATGGTGATCTTCCCTTTGAAAAGGCTGTTGAGGCTTACGGCGAAATGGTACGCTATGGTGCTGCAGCCGGTGCAGATCTGATATTGATCGAAACCATGAGTGACACCTATGAGATCAAGGCGGCAATTTTGGCAG
Source organism: Segatella copri (assembly GCA_963597755.1). Taxonomy (GTDB): domain Bacteria; phylum Bacillota; class Negativicutes; order Acidaminococcales; family Acidaminococcaceae; genus Phascolarctobacterium_A. Next base: position 29,251 of record CAVBQX010000001.1, on the reverse strand, counting down.
CCAAAGAGAACTGTGATCTGCCAATCTGCGTTACCATGACCTTTGATGAGGATGGTAAACTTTTAACCGGTGCGACGGTGGAGGCGGCAGCGTTGATGTGCGAGGGCTTAGGCGTTGATGCTATCGGCTTCAACTGCGGCCTGGGACCAGTCCAGGTGGGACGATTGCTGCCGCAGATGCTGAAGGCTGTGAGTCTGCCTGTTATCATCAATCCTAATGCGGGTCTGCCTGTACAGCGTGACGGCAAAACCTGCTTTGATGTTGGGCCTGAGGAATATGCTGAGCTGATGTATAAGCTGGCAGGTGAGGGAGCAAGTGTTGTTGGCGGCTGCTGTGGCACTACCCCGGAGCATATTGCTAAAATGATTGCCAAGTGCAAGGGTATGCAGCCAGGTGGTACGCGCCGGTGTCAGCTTACGGCGGTTTCGTCCTATGGCAGGGCAGTGCATATCGGCGAGGGGCCTGTGATTATTGGCGAACGCATTAATCCTACGGGCAAAAAGCGTCTGAAGGAAGCGCTGGTTAATGGCGATTTGGATTACATCTGCCGTTTGGGATTGGAGCAGATAAGCGCGGGCGCGCATATTTTGGATGTCAATGTCGGCACTCCTGGTATTGATGAGCCTGCTATGGCGGCTAAGGCAGTACCGGCGCTGCAGGCCATTACAGATACGCCGCTGCAGATTGATACGTCTAATTACGACGCCATGGAGCGTGCGCTGCGCCTGTACAATGGCAAGCCTATGCTGAATTCTGTCAATGGTAAGGAGGACAGCCTTGTACATGTGCTGCCACTGGCGAAAAAATACGGCGCGGTATGCGTAGCTCTGTGCCTTGATGATGACGGGATTCCGACAACGGCAGCAGGACGCATTGCCATTGCTGATAAAATTATCGCCCGTGCTGCGGAATATGGCATCGAAAGCCGTAATATCGTGGTGGATCCGCTGGCTATGACAATTTCTACCGGTGCCGAAAACGCAGCTATTGCCTGCGAGGTTATTGCTGCTATGAAGGCTCGGGGAATTAACACCGTTATGGGTGTATCCAACATTTCCTTTGGTCTGCCCGGTCGTGATGCAGTCAACAGTACATTCTTTAGTATGGCTATGGCGGCGGGACTGTCCTGCGGCATCATTAATCCGCAAAGCAAGCCGATGATGGATGCTTTTTATGGCTACCGCGCGCTGGCAGGCTTCGACGAAGGCTGCAAGGAATACGTGCAGCATTTTGCCGATGCACCCAAGGCCGCTGCGACCACTGTCAGTGAAATGGGCTTGTATGATGCGATAGTCAAGGGTCTGCAGGGACCTGCGCGCAAGGCAGCTGCCAGTGAGCTGGAGGCAGGCAATAAGCCTTTGGACATCATCAATAAGTATATGATACCGGCGCTGGATTTTGTAGGTAATGGTTTTGAAAAGAAAACGCTGTTTTTACCGCAGCTGCTTATGAGTGCCGATGCTGCCAAGGCAGCCTTTGAGGTTATCCGTGAGGCTGTGGGCGTGGGTGAAACCCAGGGTGAAACCGTAGTTATTGCTACTGTTCATGGCGATATCCATGATATTGGTAAGAATATCGTTAAGGTGCTGCTGGAAAATTACGGCTACCGTGTGCTGGACCTGGGCAAGGATGTGCCTGTAGAGGCTGTTGTTGACGCAGCTAAGGACAGCAATGCCAAGGTTGTGGGACTTAGTGCTTTGATGACCACAACTGTGGGTGCTATGGAGGAAACTATTAACGCCTTGCATAAGGAGTGTGATTGTCAGATTGTGGTTGGTGGCGCTGTATTGACTCAGGAGTATGCTGATACTATTGGTGCCGAGCATTATGCAGCCAATGCTGTAAGCGCAGTCAACTATGTAAACGAAATCTTTGGCAAATAAATAAAGAGTAAGCAAAAGCCCGTCAGACGAAGCTCTGGCGGGCTTTTTAGGCAGGAAAATCGGTGTTTGTAACGAAATGGGTAGTATATAATATCCGCACGGAGGGAGGCCTTTCCATGAATATTTACGTATGGCGTCATAACAAAACCTTTCATAGTCATAGCATGATTGACGAACCTTGTGTAAACAATGGGTTTTATCTGGATGCTATAGCCATTGTGTTAGCGGAAAATATGGATGCGGCGTTGGCGCAGCTGGCAAAGCAGAATGCGGGTTGGCGCATAGAGGATTTGCGGATGCTGCAATGCACTATATATCCTGCAGACAAGGCTGTAGTGCTGTTTTCCGAGCTTAGAGGGTCAATACCACATTTGTAGTGATGCAAGGTACTTGGTAAGCACCATGAATAAGGCAGTTCTGAAATAGTAAACGGCATGACCTGGCTGGTCATGCCGTTTATGTATATTACATCTGTAGTTACAGGTTTCAACTGCTTGCAATTACCAAATGCTTTGCAGCAGTGGCAGTAAAATCGGTGCCAATATAGATGTGCTGATGCCGGTGAGGGCAATAGCCACACCGCCGATAGCAAGCTGAATGGGGCTGACGCTGGCGCAGACGCTGGTGCCGAGGCCGTGACTGGAGGCACCGATTGCAAGACCGGCTGCCAGGTCGTTTTTGATGCCCAAAAGGTGCAGTAGCTTATGATTAAAAGTAGCACCCAGCATGCCTGTGAAGATGACAGCAGCCGTGGTCAGTGCCGGTATGCCGCCGATGGTTTTGGAAACATCGATAGCAATAGGCGTGGTAATGGACTTGGGAATGAGAGAGAGCAGCACCTGCTCACTGGCGCCCAGGCCTTTAGCGCAAAAGTAAACAACAATGATAGCCGAAAGCGTAGCCAATGTCACGCCGCCGGCAATGGGAGCGGCCTTGGCCATGATGATTTCACGGTTCTTGTACAGGGGAAGTGCCAAAGCGATGGTTGCGGGTCCTAAAAGAAAGTTAATAAAATCCGCACCTGCTGCATAGTGCTTGTACTCTACGTTTGGTGCCAGTACGATGGTAGCGATAACCAAAGGGCAGGCAATAACAAAGGGTGGAATAATGTTTAAGTTGAAGCGGTCAACGATGATTTCGCTAATTGCGTATAATATCACTGTCAGGCCAATGCCAAAAAGCGGCGAATTTAAAAGCGTATCCGGAAACAGCATCAGGCATTCTCCTTTCCCTTGAGCATAGCTTCAATAAAGAAGGCGGTGACAGCCAAAACTACAATGCTGCACACGATAATGGTTACGGCAATGGGTACTAGCTCAGCCTTGATAACATCAACGTATAAAATCACGCTGACGCCTGCCGGCAAAAAGAGCATGCCCATTTTGGAAATCAAAATATTGCAGATGCCTTCTATGGAGCTTGCAGGAATAACATTAAAGCACAAAAGCGCAGTCAAGATGAGCATTCCTAAGAGAGCCGGCGGAAAGGGGACGCCAAGGGCGTTGATAATAAGCGTGGATACCCATTGCAAGAGCAATAAAAAGGCTATACCACGTAATAAACTAGTGGGTGACATTTCGTTTCCTCCTCAAATATCATACAAAACATTTTATTAGACATTCATGAGAAAAGTACGGCAAATTTGTTATCTGGCCGGGGTTTGTCTGATAGCTTTTGTCATATAGTGTACTTTGTTTGTGGAATGACATGTGTAATATATTGCCACAAAGCTAACAATTTGTCAATGAAATGACGGGAATATTTCACTGATTTTACATAAAAAACTCTTTGACTTTTTGACTTTTGTTGCTATAATAGTCAATAGAAGGTGCTGGAAAGGCAAGGCAATGATGATTAAGAATTCTACTTAGTGCTTGGTGCAGTAATAGTAGCTGCACAGCACAGACAGCTATTGATAAAGGAGGTGTAGCGCTATGAATGAACGCTACAGTGAAGAGGTAAAGGCAATATTGGAGGCTGCCCAGCAGCAGGCAGTTATGAACTACCATCAGGAGCTGACAACGGCTCATGTTTTGGCTGCCTTGTGCGGCAGTGACGGCTTCTTTAAATATTTGCTGCAGAGCCTGCATATTGATGAAGCAGCTTTTACAAAGGATGCTAAGGCCTTGGTAAGTAAAATCCCCGGAGTTAAGGGTCAGGACCGTCAGCTGATGATGGGCACGGGCCTGGCGCGCGTTCTTGCGCTGGCATCGCAGGGCAAGGATGAGGTTACCGCAGGCAAGCTGGTTGCAGCTATGGCAGGCGATGGCGACAGTGATGTAGTTGCGCTTATGCGCAAATATGGTATAGATAAGAAAAAGGTTGAGGCGGCCTATATGCAATATCAAAATAGTGAAGCTAATGACGAAACTAAAAAGACATTGGAAAAATATGGCCAGGATCTGACGGCCAAGGCTAAAGAGGGCAAGCTTGATCCTGTTATCGGCCGTGATGAGGAAATCCGCCGCACGATAGAAATCCTGTCGCGCCGCAAAAAGAACAATCCTGTGCTGATTGGTGAGCCCGGCGTTGGCAAAACAGCCATTGTGGAGGGCTTGGCACGCCGCATTATCGCTGGTGATGTGCCTGAAAGCTTGAAAAACAAAACGCTATATGCCTTGGATTTGGCAGCGCTGGTGGCTGGTGCCAAGTACCGCGGTGAATTTGAGGAGCGTTTGAAAAAGGTATTGAAGGCAGTGAGCGAGAGTGCAGGTCAGATTATTATGTTTATCGACGAGCTGCATACTGTTGTGGGTGCAGGTGCCGCCGAGGGCGCGATGGATGCAGGCAACATTTTGAAGCCTATGCTGGCGCGTGGAGAGCTGCGCTGCATTGGTGCGACCACGCTTAACGAATACCGCAAATATATCGAAAAGGACAGTGCGCTGGAGCGTCGTTTCCAGCCTGTGATGGTTAAGGAGCCGGGCGTTGAAGACACGATTTCTATTTTGCGCGGCCTGCGTGAGCGTTATGAGGTACATCATGGCGTGCGTATTAAGGATGCTGCCCTGGTGGCTGCTGCTGTGCTTTCTAACCGTTATATCAATGACCGTTTCTTACCTGATAAGGCTATTGACCTGGTAGATGAGGCTGCGGCCCGTCTGCGTACGGAGATAGATTCTCTGCCGGTGGAGCTGGACGAAAGCAAGCGCCGCATTTTGCAGCTGGAAATTGAAGCGCAGGCCTTGGGCAAGGAGGAGGACGAGCAGTCTAAGGACCGCCTGGCAAAGCTCAACGAGGAGCTGGCAGAGCTGCGTAAGCAAAACGATGAGCTTGTTAAACGCTGGGATGCCGAAAAAGCTTCTATTGCCCGTGTGCGTGAGGTTAAAAAGGAGATTGACTCTGTTAAAAACCAGATGGAGCAGGCGGAGCGCGACTACGACCTGAACAAGATGGCCGAGCTGAAATACGGCCGTCTGCCAGAGCTGCAAAAGGAGCTGGCAGCACTGTCTAAAAAGGATGAAAACGGCAATGACAACGTAATGCTTAAGGAAGAAGTTGACGAGGAGGATATCGCTAAGGTTGTCAGCACCTGGACTGGTATTCCTGTTGCCCGCTTGGGAACTGGCGAGCGTGCTAAGCTGGTGCATTTGGAAGAGATTTTGCATGAGCACGTTATCGGTCAGGACGAAGCAGTAAAGGCAGTAAGTGAGGCCGTTGTGCGCGCACGCGCCGGCATTAAGGATCCCAACCGCCCGATTGGCTCCTTTATCTTCCTTGGCCCTACCGGTGTGGGCAAGACCGAGCTTGCCAAAACGCTTGCTGAGGTGCTCTTTGATGATGAGCGTAACATGGTGCGCATCGATATGAGCGAATATATGGAAAAGCACACCGTATCGCGTTTGATTGGCGCGCCTCCGGGATATGTAGGCTATGACGAGGGCGGCCAGCTGACTGAGGCGGTACGCCGTCATCCCTACAGCGTTATTTTGCTGGATGAGATTGAAAAGGCGCATGCTGATGTCTTCAATGTATTGCTGCAGGTTTTGGACGATGGCCGCCTGACGGATGGCAAGGGGCGCATTGTGGACTTCAAAAATACGTTGATTATTATGACCAGTAACCTTGGCAGCAGTGAAATTATGAAGGCACAGGGCAGCCTGGGACGCGAGCAGATTCAGCAGATGCTGATGAACTTCTTCCGTCCGGAATTCTTGAACCGTGTGGATGATATCGTGGTATTTAAGCCTTTGCAGGCCGAACAGATTAAGGATATCGTTAAGCTGGTGCTGCATGAGCTGGGTGACCGCCTGAACAGGCAGCTGGAGCTGACGCTTACTGCTACGGACGAGGCAGTGGCTTACCTGGCTAAGGCCGGCTTTGACCCTGCCTTTGGTGCAAGACCGTTAAAGCGTTTGATTGTACACACTGTAGAAAATATCCTGGGCAAGAAGATTGTCGCAGGCGCTATTAAAAATGGCGATAAGGTAGAGGTAGTTTTAGCTAATGATGCTATCGACGTCGTGGTAAAATAGTATTTTGCGTCTAGAGGCTGCAGAGCAATGACTTTGCAGCCTTTTTCTTTTGCCTGAGGCAGGGAAGAGTGCTGCCTGCGGCGAATAAAACGTAGTTAATAGTGTATTAGTCATTTTGTGGAGGTGTTGACGGTGCTTAAGAAAGCAATAAGAGGATTGATTTTTGCAATATGTCTGCTGTGGGGACTGCTGGCGATGGCAGCTTCGCCGGATTACAGCAAGCAGGAGGCATGGGCCTATTGGCAGGTTGGTGCAGATAAAAGGGCGGATTGCTTTTTGATCTGTCCGACGGTATATCTGGGTGAGGCGGGTAAGTATAATGCTGATTATCCGCTACCGGAAGTCTTGCAGCAGAATTTTATCGGTGCGCTAAATATGGAGCGGGGGATTTACGAGGAAAGCTGTACGCTTTATGCGCCGTTCTATCGTCAGCAGTCGCTGGCAGCCTACACTGTACCGGATTCTGTGGCGGCGCAGTACAGGGCGTTGGCGTATTTGGACGTGCGCCGCGCGTTTAAGTATTTTCTGGCGCAGCGTGACAGCTCACGGCCGTTGGTGCTGGCAGGGTTTTCGCAGGGAGCGCAGCTGTGCCTGGATTTATTGGAGGAATTCGGCGATAAAGCCGAGGTGAAGGACAAGCTGGTAGCCTGCTACGCTCTTGGCTGGCCTTTGGAGGCAGGCAGAGCGGCGCAATATCCTTGGCTACGTAGTGCGCAGGGCGAAACAGATACAGGCGTAATCGTTTCGTTTAACAGCGAGGCACCCTTTGTGCAAAGCTCACTGATTTTACCTGCAAGGCTGCATGCCTTGGCGATAAACCCGCTCAACTGGCGCACAGATAACACCTATGCGGACAAAAGCCTGAACCTGGGAGCCTGCTTTACCGATTACAGCGGCAAAATTACCCGTGAGGAAAAGGCTCTCACAGGCGCTTATTTGGATCCTGTGCGTGGTGCCCTAAAGGTGGATGCTGCGGTGACGGATGATAAATTCCCTTATGTTCTGGATATTTTTTCACCGGGAGTTTTCCACTTATATGATTATCAATTTTTCTACCGCAACTTGCAAAAGAACGTAGCTGTGCGCCTGGAGCATTTCGAGCGGCAAAAATAGACACAACAGCTGCCATATAAGCGCATCCACTGTCTGGGAATACTCTGTGACAGCGGGTGCGCTTTGCTTATGAGTACTAACACATTGTTGCTGAAATGATTTTTTATATCCGTCAGAAACAATAAAGTAAAAGTAATTATTTTGTCGGATGTCTACACATAACTTCCGAACGATTTCTGAGAAAACTGTTAAAAAGTTCACAATTTTATTTGACGCAATGGCGCGTCATTGGTATAATTAAGTTATATTAATGTATGCATGTATACCGGGAAAAGAGTTTGTTGCAATGTATGTTGAAGAATGCTTTTACTCGGTTTTTATTGTCTATAAGACTTTTAGGGAGGTATTTAACATGAAGGTTGCAATTATTATGGGCAGTAATTCTGATTGGCCGGTGCTGGAGGCTGCTGAAAAAACTCTTAAGGAGTTTGGCGTGGAAACAGAGGTTGTTGTTGCTTCGGCGCACCGCACTCCGGATGTTGTGCAAAGCTTCGCTCAGGGTGCGCGTGACCGCGGTGTGGAGGTTATTATCGCCGCAGCCGGTGCAGCAGCGCATTTAGGTGGCTTTATTGCTGCCTTTACTACGGTGCCTGTAATTGGTATTCCTATCAATGCCACACCGCTGGCAGGCTTGGATGCTTTGCTCAGCTTTGTGCAGATGCCTTCCGGCGTACCTGTTGCCACCATGGCTATCAATGGTGCAAAAAATGCAGCTCTTTTTGCTATCGAGATTCTTTCGGTAAAATATCCGGAGCTGGTGACAAAGCTCGCCGAGCATCGCGCAACCATGCGTGAAGAGGTAAAGGCCAAGGGTGAAAAACTGGCCGCTACCAGAGGCGTACCGGCGCAGAAATTTTAAAAGCTATTTGCTGCTAACTATTCATTGATAACAATTTGTTGAAGGAGAAACACAGTGGAGCAAGTTTTTGAGGAGCAAAATTTTAGTGAAGATAAGCTGCACGAGGAATGTGGCGTGTTCGGTATCTTCAGCCATACGGAGGACGTAGCGCTTAACACCTATTGGGGCTTATATGCGTTGCAGCACCGTGGCCAGGAAAGCACAGGTATTGTGGTTACTGATGGCCAGCGTATGAAGATAAAAAAAGGCATGGGCCTGGTTGCCGATGTGTATAAGGATGGCGTCAGCGATTTGCAGGGCTATGCTGCTATCGGCCATGTGCGCTACTCTACGACCGGCGCAAGCATGCCGTATAATATCCAGCCGCTGAAGGTTTATTTTGATGGCGGCAACCTGGCGCTGAGCCATAACGGTAATTTGACCAACGCAGGTCAGCTGCGTGCCAACCTTGCTAAGGAGGGCGCGGTTTTTAACACAACCATTGACACTGAGGTGGTGCTGACGCTGATTGCTTACAGCGCCCGCAAAACTATTGAAGAACGTGTCGCCGAGGCTGTTAAGCAGATTAAGGGTGCCTATGGTCTTTTGATTATGACCGATAATAAGATTATCGCTGTCCGTGATCCCTACGGCTTCCGTCCGTTGGTATTAGGTAAGATGGAAAACGGCTGGTGCGTAGCCTCTGAATCCTGTGCCTTCGACCTTGTAGGTGCGGAGCTGGTGCGTGATATCAAACCAGGCGAAATGATTGTTATCGACAGTGATAACGCCGAACCACGCAGCATTATGTGGGCCGAAAATCTGCCCGAAAAAACTGCTCACTGCATTTTTGAATATGTTTATTTTGCACGCAATGACAGCGTGATTGATAAGCAGTCTGTATATGACGCACGCATCCAGATGGGCCGCGAGCTGGCCAAGGAAACGATGGATATTCATCCTGATATCGTAATCTCTGTTCCTGACAGCGGTACTCCTGCCGCAGTCGGCTATGCGCTGGAGGCAGGCATTCCCTTTATGGAAGGTCTCACCAAAAATCGTTATGTAGGACGCACCTTTATCCAGCCTACGCAAAAGCAGCGCGCTAATGCCGTGCGCCTTAAGCTGAATCCTGTGCGCAGCGTTGTTGCAGGTAAATCTGTGGTTATGGTGGATGATTCCATTGTACGTGGTACTACGAGCGGCAAAATCGTTAAGCTGCTGAAGGAGGCTGGCGCACGTGAGGTGCATGTATGCATTTCCTCGCCTCCGGTAACCGACAGCTGCTATTATGGCATTGATACCTCCGAGCGTAAGGAGCTGATTGCCGCACGTTGCACGGAGGATGAGATCTGCCGTTATATCGGTGCGGACAGCCTGCATTACATTTCTATGGAAGGCATGAAGCGCGCTATTAATAAGATTGACCCGGACGGCCTGTGCTGTGCCTGCTTTAGTGCAGACTACCCGGACAAGGCTGACGCCGTAATAAAAGAAGAACCTGAAAGCATTATTGAATAATAGGAGGAAGGCACATGAGCGAAGAAAAGAAACAACTTACCTATGCTGATGCCGGTGTGGATATTGATGCCGGCAATAAGGCTGTAGAATTAATGAAGGACAGTGTCCGTGCCAGCTATCGCCCCGAGGTTATCGGCGATTTGGGCGGCTTTGGCGGCTTATTCGCATTGAACACTGCCAAGTATAAGGAGCCTGTTTTGGTAAGCGGCACTGATGGCGTCGGAACGAAGCTGAAGCTGGCCTTTATGGCAGATAAGCATGATACTATCGGCCAGGACGCTGTAGCGATGTGCGTCAACGATATCCTGGTTCAGGGTGCGGAGCCTTTGTTCTTCCTTGATTACATCGCAGTAGATAAGGTGGATTCGCAAAAGGTGGCCAACATCGTTAAGGGCGTGGCCAATGCCTGCAAGGAAAGCGGTTGCGCGCTCATCGGTGGTGAAACTGCTGAAATGGCAGGCTTTTATGCTAAGGGTGAATACGATATTGCAGGCTTCTGCGTTGGCGTAGTTGATAAAAGCAAGATGATTACCGGTGACAAGGTTGCAGCCGGGGACGTGCTGTTGGGCCTGCCGTCTAGTGGTGTACATTCCAACGGCTTCTCTTTGGTGCGCAAAATCTGCTTTGAGGCCATGGGCTATGATATGGATACCCTGATCCCTGAATTTGGCTGCAGCCTGGGCGAAAAGCTTTTGACTCCCACCCGTTTGTATCCCAAAACCTGTCTGCCGTTGATCGAAAAATTTAATCTGCATGGTATGGTGCACATTACCGGCGGCGGTTTTTATGACAATATCCCCCGCATTCTGCCTGCTGATTGCGATGCAGAGGTTAATGCTGAGGCCTGGGAAGTGCCTGTTGTCTTCAAAAAGCTGCAGGAATGGGGCAACGTACCTTGGAAGGAAATGTACCGCACCTTTAATATGGGCGTAGGCATGGTATTGGTTGTTGCACCTGAAGAGGCTGACGCAGTACGTGCGCATTTGGCAGCCTGCGGCGAGGAGTTTTACGATCTGGGCAAAATCGTGCCCGGCAGCAAGCAGACGGTAATGAAAGGCGGCGTTTTCGGTGCATAAGATTGGCGTATTGGTTAGCGGCAGAGGCAGCAATCTGCAGGCTGTCATGGACCGCATTGCTGATGGCTATCTGCCGCTGGAAATCGCAGTAGTAATTAGCGATAAGAGCGATGCCATGGCCCTGGAGCGTGCACGTAAGGCCGGCATTACCGCAGTTGCCATAGAGCGCAAGGCGTGCGCCTCTAAGGAAGAATTTGAAGCAAAAATTGATGCACAGTTAGCTGCCGCAGGCTGTGAGCTGGTAGTCCTGGCAGGCTTTATGCGTATCTTGAGTGCTGACTTTGTCAATAAATGGCAGCATAAGATTATTAATATTCACCCTGCGCTTTTACCAAGCTTTCCCGGCTTGCACGGACAAAAGCAGGCTGTCGACTACGGTGTTAAGTTTAGCGGCTGTACGGTGCATTTTGTAGATGCAGGCACAGACAGCGGCCCTATTATTTTGCAGAAGGTTGTGCCGGTGCTGGATGATGATACTGAGGACACGTTGGCAGAGCGCATTCTGGTGCAGGAGCACATAGCAATGCCGGAGGCATTGAAGCTGTGGGCTGAGGGCAGGCTGGAAATAGCTGGCCGCAAGGTAAAGGTTAACCGCGACTGACGGTGATAGTAGGAAAGAGGTAAACTAATGAAGATAAAGAGAGCATTATTAAGCGTTAGCGATAAAACCGGCATTGTGGAGCTGGCAAAATTTTTGAGTGACAACGGTGTAGAAATTATTTCCACTGGCGGCACGATGAAGGCAATTAAGGAAGCAGGTATTCCTGTAACCTACGTGAGCGATGTTACCGGCTTTCCGGAAATTATGGATGGTCGCGTAAAAACCTTGAATCCCAAAATTCATGGTGCAATTTTGGCAGTACGCAGCAACCCGGAGCATATGCAGGCCTTAAAGGAGCACGACATTACTCCTATCGACCTGGTTGTTGTTAACCTGTATCCCTTCCGTGAGACCGTGGCTAAGCCTGGCGTTACCGAGGCTGAAGCTATTGAAAATATTGATATCGGCGGCCCTGCAATGGTGCGTGCCAGCGCAAAGAATTTTAAGGATGTTGTTATTGTTACCTACCCCAGCCGCTATGCAGGTCTGATGGAGATGCTGGCTAAGGATGGCGATGTTGACGCACGCACCCGCAAGGAACTGGCGCTGGAGGCATTTACCCATACGGCAGAATATGACGCTATGATCAGTGAATATCTGAAAAAGCAATTGGCAGAGTAATTAGCGATAGATTGATGAGGTACATCTTATGAATATACTTTTAATCGGTGGCGGTGGCCGTGAGCACGCCTTGGCGTGGAAGCTGGTGCAAAGTCCTAAGGTAGAACAGCTTTTTGCTGCACCTGGCAATCCGGGCATGGCACTTTTGCCCAAATGCGAATGTATTTCGCTGAACGTGGATGATTTGGAGGGCGTAGCAGATTACGCCGAGGAAAAGAGCATTGACCTGGTGGTTGTAGGGCCGGAGGCTCCGTTGGTTGCAGGCTTGGCTGACGTATGCAAGCGTCGTGGCCTGCCTGTATTCGGTCCGTCCAAGGCAGCGGCGCAGCTGGAAGGCTCCAAGGCCTTTTCTAAAGAGATTATGGCCAAATATGATATTCCGACAGCCTTTTTCAAAATTTGCGAGGATATTGCCACTGCTAAGGCTTACGTAGAAGAAAAGGGCGCGCCCATCGTGGTTAAGGCCGATGGCCTGGCTGCCGGTAAGGGAGTCGTCGTTGCTATGACCAAGGAAGAGGCCTTGGCTGCTATTGACGAGATGATGGCAGACCACAAATTTGGCAATGCCGGTGCCCGTCTGGTTTTGGAAGAATATATGGAAGGCGAAGAGGCTTCGCTTTTGGCCTTTACTGATGGCAAAACAATTGTACCGATGATTGCCTCCCAGGATCATAAGCGTGTCTTTGATGGCGATGAGGGCCCAAACACCGGCGGCATGGGAACGTATGCGCCTGCGCCGGTAATGACGGACGTGCTGCGCCTAAAGGCAACTGAATGTATTTTGAAGCCTGTTATCGCAGCAATGGCCAAGGAGGGCATGCCTTATCAGGGCTGTCTGTACGCTGGATTGATGATTAAGGGTGACAGCGTGAAGGTTGTAGAATTTAACTGTCGCTTTGGTGATCCTGAAACTCAGGTAGTGCTGCCGCTTTTGGACGGCGATCTGGCCGAGATTATGCTGGCCTGCGCAACAGGTACCTTGGATAAGGTGGATTTTGGCTGGTATAACAAGGCTGCGGTGTGCGTTGTTTTGGCTTCCGGCGGTTATCCTGAAAGCTATGCCAAGGGCAAGGAAATTACCGGCCTTGCTGCTGCGGAGGCTGACAAGGACGTTGTTGTGTTCCATGCAGGGACGAAGGCTGCTGACGGCAAGATTTTGACAAACGGCGGGCGCGTTTTGGGCGTGACTGCTGTAGATGCTAATATCAAGGCTGCCCGCGATAAAGCCTATGCCGCTGTAGAAAAAATTAATTTTGAAGGAGCTTTTTGCAGAAAAGATATTGCATGGCGCGCGCTTAAGAGGTAAAATAGTACAAATACATTTAAAGCTGCGGATAAGGGATAGCTGCTTGCAGTGACTTCTATATGCACGACGCATACGCGGCGATTATTTTAGACAAAATTTTAGAGAAAAGGATGATGAAAGAATGGCTTTTTATTATGATGAACCCGCTCACACATTTAGTGAGTATCTGTTAGTTCCTGGTTATTCCTCTGAAAAATGCATTCCGGCAAACGTTGACCTGCGTACGCCGCTGGTTAAGTACAAAAAAGGCGAAGAACCGGCAATTACAATGAACATTCCGATGGTTTCTGCCATCATGCAGGCTGTTTCCGGCGAAAAGCTGGCTGTCGCACTGTCTAAGGAAGGCGGCATTTCTTTCATCTATGGTTCTCAATCCGTAGAGGATGAGGCTGCTATGGTTGCACGCGTTAAAGGCTATCGTGCAGGCTTTGTCAGCAGTGATTCCAATATCCGCCCCGACAGCACCTTGGCTGATATCCTGGCATTGAAGGAGCGCACTGGTCATTCTACTGTGGCTGTTACCAGTGATGGTACCGCTAACGGCAAGCTTGAAGGTATTGTTACCAGCCGTGACTACCGTCCCAGCCGCATGTCCTTGGATACCAAGGTACGCGATTTTATGACCCCTATCGACAAGATGGTTTACGCTCCCAAGGAAACCACCCTGCAGCAGGCCAACGATATTATCTGGGAAAAGAAGCTCAATACTCTGCCTATCGTTGACGACGAAGGCCGTATGCTGTACATGGTATTCCGCAAGGACTATGCAACTCATAAGGAATATCCGCTGGAGCTGCTCGACAGCAAAAAGCGTCATATCGTAGGCGCCGGCATCAATACCCGTGACTACGCAGAGCGCGTGCCTGCCTTGATTGACGCAGGTGTAGATGTGCTGTGCATCGATTCCTCCGAGGGCTACAGTGCTTGGCAAAAGCTCACCCTGGACTGGATCCGCGAGCACTATGGCGACAGTGTTAAGGTTGGTGCAGGCAACGTAGTTGATGCTGAAGGCTTCCGCTTCCTGGCTGAGGCTGGTGCCGACTTTATCAAGGTTGGTATTGGCGGCGGTTCTATCTGTATTACCCGTGAGCAAAAGGGTATTGGCCGTGGTCAGGCAACTGCTTTGATTGACGTTTGCAAAGAGCGTGATAAATATTACGAGGAAACTGGCGTATACATTCCTGTTTGCTCCGACGGCGGTATCGTTTATGATTACCATATGACCTTGGCACTGGCAATGGGCGCAGACTTTATGATGCTGGGTCGTTATTTTGCCCGCTTCGATGAAAGCCCGACCAATAAGGTTAACATCAATGGTACCTATATGAAAGAGTATTGGGGCGAGGGTTCCAGCCGTGCACGTAACTGGCAGCGCTATGATATGGGCGGCGCAGCTAAGCTGTCCTTTGAAGAAGGCGTTGATTCCTATGTTCCGTATGCAGGCAGCCTGAAGGATAACGTAACCTTGACCTTGGCTAAGGTTCGTTCTACCATGTGCAACTGTGGCGCGCTCAATATCCGCGAGCTGCAGCAAAAGGCTAAGCTGACCTTGGTATCTGCTACCAGCCTTGTTGAGGGTGGTGCCCATGACGTTTTGCTTAAGGAAAACTCCAATAGTAACTATCCTAAATAATAAGTAAAAATTATAGCTGCTGCATTTTGCACTATCCTTGTTGTTTCTAGCTTTGATCTTATACGGATTGTGTTGCAGCAGCTTCTTTTGCCTTTAGTGTAGATGTGCTAAAATAATAAAATGGGTGTTGTGAAAAACATAATTCCGCCATATGTTTGTGCAAAAATGTAGTAAATGAGAGAGTAAGATTTTGTTAAAGGAGGGTATTTGTTATGAAGAAATTTGCCGCTGTTGCCGCTGCAGTTGCCTGCATGGCTATCAGCTGGAACGCAGCCGTAAACACTGCGCAGGCTGCACAGCCAGGTACGTTTCTCAACAGCTCTGCGCCGCAGGTAGAGCAATTATCTGCCTGGAGCCGTATAAGAGACAGCATACTTGGCAGGGAAAAAAAGCCTGATCCACCACCACCGCCGCCACCGCACAGAAGACCGGCGCCGCCGCCGGCACCTCCTCGTCCGGGGTATCAGCCAGCTCCGCCACCGCGTCAAGACTATCGTCCTGCACCGCCGCCGGGGCATGGTGGTGCACCTGTGCCTCACCGCGATGATCACAGGTATCAACCGCGTCCGGATGACCGCCGCCCGGTTCCTGGTGGAGATCACAGGTATCAACCGCGCCCGGATGACCGCCGCCCGGTTCCTGGTGGAGATCACAGGTACCAACCGCGCCCGGATGACCGCCGTCCGGTTCCTGGTGGAGATCACAGGTATCAACCGCGCCCGGACGACCGCCGCCCGGCTCCTGACGGAGACCGCAGACCTCAACCACATCCTGATAACAAGAGACCTATGCCAGGTGGTAACCAAAGACCTGGAGGGCCACATCGTTAAGCTGCAGGCTTGATGGCAGTAGCTTGACAGCTGATAAATTTATAATGGAATAAATACAAGAAAACGTACAACTTCTGAGCTATTTAGCTTGGAGTTGTACGTTTTTTGTGAAGTGCTATACTAAAAGTAGACAGTGAGGGGGTATTTTTAGGACTTCTGAATTATAATATGAGATAAGGAGGATGTTCAAATGAAATGCATAAAAATGTGAGGCTTTCAAGAAAATAATTTGTCAACGTAAATCAAAAAGTGTTTCCTGTACAACAGTTTCAAAAATTTTCACGTTCGTATGTCGTAATTCTTTCATTTTATCGTATACTAGTGCTATAATCAAAGTAGATCGTTTGTGTAGTACAAAACAAAGAGACTATACCTAACCAAGGTTGTTAATGTATAATTTTTTATTGGGAGGCTATAAAATATGATTTCTAAAAGGAGTATTCCTCTGGCTCTGATATTATCTATTGTAACCTGCGGTATTTATGCCGCTTATTGGTTTGTTAAATTGACGGATGAAGTGAATGAAATTGAGGGATACACCAATGCTACCTCTGGCTTATTGGAATTAGTCCTCTGTATTGTGACCTGCGGCATTTATGCCTTTTATTGGTCCTATAAGATGGGCGAAAAGATTGACAGGATGAAGGGCATGCCCAACAGTTATACCGGTATTTTATATATGGTACTCACCTTCTTCTGTCTGATGATTGTCAATCAAGCATTGATCCAGGATACTATCAACGACAGGTTGGATGGTAGATATTAATAAGCTGCTGTATCTGGTAAATAAAAATGAGCGTAGCAAGAAAAAAGCTGCTCCTACTATTGATAATGGGGCTTGTGTACTATTTTTTGCTTAGGTATACGGATTTATCTATTCCCTGTGTGTTTAGAAGCATTACAGGATATAAGTGCCCTGGTTGCGGTATTACCACCATGCTGTTATTTATAGCTGATGGTAATTTTGCTGCTGCCAGGGCAGAAAATATTTTTTTGTATTATACACTGCTGCCGCTATCAGTAGCAGTTTGTATGCGTTATAGCACAGCCATGAAAGCATGTCACAGGGTTTTGGATGAAGTATGCTTTCCGTTGTATTTGACGGCTTTGATTGTATTTGGCGTATATCGCAATATGTAAAAAGTGATCTCGATATGTGTTGCAGCCGTGAGCCATGCAAAGTGCGAAAAAACATAATTTTGTCATATATTTTGCTCATAATATAATAAGGAAATGCTGTAAAGCAGATGATATATTTTGCGGTAGAAGCGCAACAAAGGAGTGAAGCATTATGCGTACAATATTTGGCAGACAGCTGTTGACAGCTGTTGTTTTAGGGACGGCCGTGGTGGTTACCAGCTTTGCTTATGCGGCACCTGCTAATAGTGGCGCCTACGTAAGCGTGCAAAAACAGGTAACAAGCAGTATCAGCTGGGAAAAAGGCAGGGATGCTAGTGTGGAGGCAGAGGGTATAGGCTTGCCTCCTGCAGGCACCAGCGGTACACGTGCTTCACTTTTAGCGCGTCGTGCTGCTATTGTAGATGCTTACCGTATGCTGGCAGAAACGGTGAACACGGTGCAGCTGGACGCAGAAACTACTATGGAGGACTTAGCTATTACCAGTGATGTTGTACGGACAAAGGTGAGCGCCCTGATTAAGGGTGCGCGTATTGTCAGCGAGCACGCTAATAATGATGGCAGCTACAGCGTAAGAATTGCTGTGCCCTTGTATGGCGTGGATGGCGTTGCAGGTACTGCATTGCCCGAAATCAAGAGCACGCTGCCTGCCGCTGCTCCTAGCGTGAGCTATGATTATACACCTGGCAAGGATTTGCGTAATAACGCTGCCGGTTATACAGGTGTAATTATTGATGCACGTGGGCTGGGATTAGAAAGCACGTTTTCGCCGGTAGTGTTTGATACTAACGGACGTGCTGTTTATGGCATGCGCAATATTGATAAGGATTATGCAATTAAGTATGGTATGGTTGGTTATGCCAGAAGTGTGAATTCAGATAGTGCTACCGAGCGTGCCGGGGTGCGTCCCTTGGTGTTGAAGGCAAAGGCTGTGCGCAGCGGTCGTAATTCCGCTAACCCGGTCAATGTTGTAATCAGTGTAGACGATGCGGATAAGCTGCTTTATGTGAATGAAAAGGCAGGTATTCTGGATAAAAGAGCAGTCGTATTTGTAAAGTAAGTCACGGATTTATTGCTTATTGTGGACAGGGATGAACATGGCCGCAATGGCATTATGGAAGGTTATGGGAAGAAGCGTCATGAAAAAATTGATGTATATATTAACAGCGTGCTTACTGTTGCTTTGCATTCCTGCCTTTGCAGCCAACAAGGTGGTAGCGGTTATGGGTGTGGATAACGTAAGTGGTAGTTATTACGGAAAAAGTGCTGCTTCTACGCTTCAAAGCCAGCTTGAAACCGCACTGGTGCAGAACGGACGTTATGATGTGGTGGAGCGCAGCCAGCTTAACTACGTGTTGAATGAGCTGGGGCTGCAGCGCAGCGGGTTGATTGCTGCCAGTACGGCGGTACAGCTGGGACAGCTGACGGGTGCGGATTATACCGTGGTCGGCAAGGTATTGAGCGCCGAGGTACAGCCGTTTGATGTTTTGCTCTACGCCGGTATGAAGGGAATAGTTAAGGTCAATGTCAAATTTATTGATAACAGGACTGGTACAATTAAATTTGCCCAGGTAGTCAAGGGTACGGATACAATTACGGAATTTGAAACGCAGTCACCTAACGAGGCCTTGCTTATTAGTGGAGCGGTGAATGATGCCTGTGATAAGATAATTGGCCTTATCCGCAGCGCTGATCCTGTTACCGGTATGGTGGCAGATGCCAACAAGGACGAGGTCTATATTGATTTAGGCTTGGACGATGGTGTGGAAATAGGTGATAAATATTTGGTATATAGAGAAGGCAGAGTTATCCGACACCCACGTACAGGAGAAATATTAACCGTAGAGGAAGAGGAAGTAGGCCTTTTACGGGTGCGGGATGTAGGCAGCAATTATGCTATTTGTGATATCTTAAAGCGTTGGGATGACATTGAAAAGGGCGACATGGTAAGGCGGGGAAGATAATTATGAAAAAAATCTTACTTGGCATGATTTTGGGACTGCTTACCGCACTGCCTATGGCCAGTGCCCAGCAGATAACGGCTACAGGTTATGGCAGTACGGCGGCGGAGGCAGAAAACGATGCCCTGCGCGCTGCTGTAGAAAATGTAGTTGGAACGCTTTTAGACGCACAGACCATAGTTGATAAAAATACTGTTCTGCAGGACGAAATTTACACCAGCTCGCGCGGTTTTATCCGTCATTATGACATCTTACGCACGCAGCAGACGGCGGCAGGTGCGTGGAGCGTTACTGTTGCGGCAGACGTTGACAGCGAGCCTGATTCCAAGCTGATGGATGCGTTGACACGCGAAAGATTGATTGCGGTGAATATGCGTAATGCTAAAATAGCGGTCATTCTGGATGCAAGTAATGCTTCCGGCAGTGGCGAAAGCGCGGTTGTGGACAGCTTTTTGCAGGCAGGCTTCCAGAATATCGTCGATATAAGCAATGCACGCAGGCTTTATAACCAGCCATATTATATGGATGCTTCGCAGCTGCAGAGCCTGGCGCAGTCCCTGCGTGCAGATATTTTGCTTGTGGGACAGGCGTATAGTGATTGTTCGGGTGACGTGGGACAGTTTATCGGCGGCAGGCATACAGGTATTCTTTCCTGTCAGGCGCGCATAGTTGCAAAGATGTATATTGCCCGTACCGGGCAGATGCTGGCGGCACATAGTGCGGAGGGTGCCGGAGCTGATATTACCGAAGCTGCGGCAGCAGGCAAGGCGCTTACTGCCGCAGGTAATGCTATGGGTGAATATATGGTGCAGCAGCTGCTTGAGCGCTATAGTGGCAACAGGCAGCAGCTGGAGCTTACCGTACTTGCTAACAGCCTGCAGGAAATAAACGCTGTCAAGCAGGCGCTTGCCAGCCTGCATGGAGTAAAGAACGTAACCTTTAATAATTACAACAACGGCCGCGGTGTTATCAGCCTGCAATATAGCGGCGCACCGCAAACGCTTTTTGCCCGCCTGCAGCAGAATATGGACTACAATTTACAATTGGAGGAAAGCACCTTTAACACGCTGACTATTGCCGTGAACTAATGCAGTGTTATATGCGGTGATATTGTCATTTATACGCAAAAAATTAAACGGCGTACAACAGGCAGTTGAGCCTGCGGTTGTACGCCGTTTTTAGCATGTTTGTTTTTTTAATTTTTCCATGGTACGGCTTTGCGTTCTAGCCATTGCAGCAGTAGGTTGAACAGAAGTCCCAAAAGTGAAAGGACGATAACGCCAGCCATTAAGCGGTCGGTGATCATCAAATCACCATAGTGAAGGATGAGGGCGCCGATACCCACCTGCGCCGCAATCATTTCAGCTGCAACCAAGAGCAGCAGCGAAGTACCTGCTGCCAGCCGCAGTCCGGCAAAAATCATGGGCAGGGCGCTGGGGAGTACAACGCTGCGCATGGTTTTGCCCCAGCTGGCGTTAAAGCTGACCGCTACCTTAATGAGCAGTGTGTCTACGTTCTTTACGCCGCTATAGGTATTCATGGCCACCGGGAAGAAAACGCCCATGGCGATGATTGTCACCTTCGAAAGCTCGCCAATGCCAAGCCACAGGATAAAAAGTGGCAGCAGGGCGATTTTGGGGATGGGGTACAGGGCGTTGACGATGGGACTAGCAATTTTATCGGCCAAGGCTGATGTGCCTGTAACAAGGCCGACGGCCAGGCCGATGACGCTGCCGATGATAAAGCCAAACAGGATACGATAAATACTGGCGGCCAGGCTCATGCCGATTTCACCGTCAGCAATCATGTCTGCAAGAGCGAGCAGGATTTGCGTCGGTGCAGGTAAAAACAGGGCGGAAACTAAGCCGCAACGACAGATTGCTTCCCAAAGAAGCAGCACGCAGACGATAGAAACAGCACTGACCCAATGGGGATAGCTTTTTTGCCAGTGTGTCATGCGACTACGGACTTTGTATTCGCTTTTATTTTCAGGCATTTGCTTCCACCTCCATGAGTGCTGCGCGTGCATCCTTGCTGATGTGCTCCCAGATAATACGCACAAAGTTTGCTATCTTATCAGCGTTTTGCGTTTTATCACGCTCGGAGCGCGGTATATCGATGCTTAATATTTTACTAACCTTGCCGGGACGGCGCGAAAGCAGCACTACCCTATCTGCCAGCATTACAGCCTCCTGGATGTTATGGGTGACGTACAGCGTTGTCAGCCTTGTCTTTTCCCACAGCGTTACCAGCTCCTCCTGCATAATGGTACGCGTCTGCGCATCCAGAGCGCTAAAGGGCTCGTCCATTAAAAGCAGGTCCGGCTCGATAGCCAAGGCTCTGGCGATGCCTACGCGCTGACGCATGCCGCCGCTCAGCTGGTGCGGAAAGGCCATCTCAAAGCCCTTGAGGCCCACCAGCTCGATGTAGTGGGCAATGCGTGCCTCACGCTCTGCGGCCGGAAGCTTGGCGGTTTCCAACCCAAAGGCAATGTTATCGCGTACGTTGCGCCAGGGGAAAAGCCCTGTTTCCTGAAATACAATGCTCATGCGCGGCTCGTAGCCGGCGGCAGCCTGCGTAAACTTTACGCTGCCGCTTGTTGGCTCCAAAAGTCCTGACGCTATATTGAGCAAGGTTGATTTGCCGCAGCCTGAGGGACCTACCAATGCTACAAATTCCTCTTCGTTTATGCATAGGTCAATATCCTGCAAAACATCGAGGCTCTTTCCCTGGGCAGAGGCAAAGCTTTTACAGATCTTATCAATTACTAGCTTCATTTCCTACCATCCTTTAAAACGATACACTTGGGGTACTAATGCTTTATTTTAATGCTGCTTCCAAAAAGCTGGTATCAGCAACGTCCTTGGCCTGCAGCTTGCCGGAGATCATTTTGTTGGCGGTGTACCAATTAATCTGCGTTTCGATATCGCTGACAAGCAGCTTGCCATCCTTATCGATATAGGGCAGGCCTGCCTTGATATCCTCGGCCGGTGCTTTGACGTATTTGGCAACGATATTGACAACCTCATCCAGCTTTTTGGCATCCTTCTTTTCTACGGCAGCCTCGTAATAATAGTTGCAGGCTTTGTTATAGGCACGCATAAAGCGGACCGCAGCGTCCTTTTTGCCCATGAAGTCCGGCGAATAGAAGATAGCAGATGTCTGATAGGGGATGACGTCACCAACCTGCACTACAAGCTTGCCGTAACCGGCCTTTTGCACCTTGGTGATATTGGGTTCGTTCAGGATGCAGCCGTCAATCTGCTTGCTTTCAAGAGCGGCCATAACAGCGCTGATTTTATTCAGCGGTACGATTTCCACATCGCTAAGGCTCATTCCCTGCTCCTCCAGCATTCTGCCGAGCATGTAATGGAAGGTGGAGCCCTTTTGGGTGATACCGATGCGCTTACCTTTGATATCCTTGAGCGTTTTTACACCACTGTTGTAATTATCAGTGGTGACCAAAAGTGCGGATGAGGAATAACCCTTCTGCTCACGGCCTTTGTCGGCAACAATACCCAGCTTCTGACCATTGGCGGCCATGTTATAAAGGCTGGCGGTAATACCTGTGGCTCCCACGTCTACCTTGGAGGAGGCTGTAGAAACGGCGATGGGGTGTGCGGCATCAAACCATTGTGGTTCTATTTCAATGCCCTCATCTGCAAAAAAGCCCTTGTCCATAGCGATAAACAGAGGAGCACTGCTTGTCAGGCGCAGCATGCCCAGGCTCACCTTAGTCTTTTCCTTGGGTGCTTCTTTTTTGGTGTCGCTACTGCCACAGCCTGCGGCCAGCAGCAAAAGGCATAGGCTGAGCAGCAGTGCAAAAATTTTCTTCATAATAATCTTTCCCTTCTCCCTAAACTTAACTAAGAAATTAACGCTATTATTGTACACTATTTAACTTAAAAATGCAGTATAGAGTTAGTAAATTTTGCTTTTTCCTAGATTGACAGCATAATTATGTATAAAATGCTACAATAACTGTGGTCAAACAGGCTTGTACTCTGTAAAAAATCTGTGTTCTGATGGTTATAGCAGAGAAATAATGTTATAATTATAAAAGTATGCTTTTTAAGAAAGGACGTGACAACGTGAAGATAAAAAAATGTCTAGGTACTGCGGTTTTGGGTCTAACGTTGATTTGTAGTACTAGCGTGGGTGCTGCAGATACGCTGCTGGCGCAGACGGATTTGGAGCTGGCGGCAGGGCAGACGGCTACAGCCGAGCTGTGGGGCGACTGCCTGCCTGGCGGTTACGCCAGTGACCTGCTGCTTATGCTAAAGGATGCGGATGGCAAGCTGCTAACAGCCTATACTCCGTCGATAAAGGGTGGTTATAACTGCCAGCTGCAGCCTGTGCGCGTACTGAACGGCAAAAGTAAGGCGCAGCAGCTGCTGATAAGCGCAGGTCAGGGCGATTGGCGTGCTGCCAGCGAATATCGCATACTCTCCTTTGCCAACAAAAAGAAGGTGCATGAGGTTTTTGGCGCTGCTGAAAGCATGGGTCTTGTTACCGAAGGCTATGTGAAGGAAGGAAAGCTGCACGTTACCATGCTGGATGGTAATAGGTCAGAGCTGGCACCTGCAGCAGGCAGTGAGGTGACAGACGGAAAGCTGGAATTCGGGCCGCTGCATACGCTGGTGGCGCACGATGTGGATGGCGATGGGCGTGACGAGCTTTTGAGCAGTCAGCAGGTGACACAGAAAAAAAGCCTTTTGGCCGATGTGGGTGCCGTCTGGCAGTTTGATAAAAAAACAAAAAAATGGCAGCAATTTTCGCAGACCATTATGACATTAGCACCTGTGCCCAAGGGAAATACCATAAATGATGGTGTTGATTTTGCCGGCGGCACTGTGCTGGTGCGTAAAATGGTGGTGCCGGGTGGCGAGGCTACCTTCCCGATTTTTGCTTCGAAGGATGTTAAGCTGCAGAATAAGGTTAATGAGCTGTTAAATAAGGAAAGCAGGGAATATTTACAGGCATTCTACCAAGGAAGTGCAGATATGGCCTTTAAGGTTATGCGTGCAGACAGTGTACTGCTTAGCCTGCAGCTGATAAGCGGAAAAAGCAGCTTTATTCATCATCATGTTAATATTAATCCCAAAACAGGTGAGCCTATCCGCCTGGACGAGGTGCTGAACACTAAGGATAAGGATTTGCTGCCGCTTCTGAACGTGCTGAATACGAATAAAAACGTCGTTTATAAGGATAAGCTGCCAGCTGAATGGTATATGGAAGGCGATAATTTATTTTTAATGCAGCATATAGATGGAGCAGATCAGGTATCCGGCTTTGCTATTGGCAACCTGCATAAATTTTTACTGAATAAGGATTTTTTGCCACAAAAAGCTGACTGACCAGTCAGTAATTTTTGAAAACAAAAGAAAAATAACGATTAACAGAGAAAAAGCGCTAAAATCTGCTTACATGCAGTTTGCTTTTCTAGATGATGTCCATTATAATGGTAGTATTCTGAAACTGGAATAGCTTTATTTTAGGTAAAAGCTCTGTAAATATCGTATTGCAGAAGCTTTTCGCTCTTATAGTTTAGTTTATATCTTGCAATGTAGGTGTTGATGCACAAGTATGGCTTGGACACTGAGTTGGTTTCAGATCTAGAAGGTTTAGAAGGTGAAGGAGGTTTTTCTATGTTAAGTTTTATCCGCTCCAGCCGTGCAAAAAAGGCAATGGCAGCGGCTTTGGCGGCAACCTTTGTGCTTGCAGTTGCAGGCTGTGGCAACAAGCAGCAGGGCGCCGGCCAGGCAACCTTGGTTAAAACCATGAAGGTTGTTAAGCGTGATACTCCGTTGGTATATGATTACACCGGCTTTGTGCAGGCCCAACAGGAAATGGAGCTTAAGGCTCAGGTCAGCGGTCAGATCACCGGTAAATATTTTAAAGGCGGCGACAGCGTCAGCGCAGGCCAGGCATTGTATTCAATTGACCAGCGCACGTACCAGGCAGGTCTTTTGAACGCTCAGGCAGGTCTTGCCAACGCACGTGCGGCCCTGGCAAATGCGGCCATGGATGCTGAGCGTTACACCAAGCTGTACGAGCAGAACGCTATTTCCAAGCAGGTGCTTGATAACGCTATCATGCAGCGCGACCAGGCGCAGGCTTCTGTAAATGCTCAGGAGGCATTGGTAGAAAATGCTCAGATCAGCATGACTGATACCAGTGTTGTTGCTCCCTTTAGCGGCCGCATTGATACTACTGCCCTGGAGGTTGGCAACTACGTAACCGCAGGTCAGACAACCTTGGCTAAAATCAGCAACACCGATCCCGTATTTGTACAGTTCAGCGTGGCTGAGCCTGAATACCTGAAGCTTTCTGATGCACATGATAACAACGGCGCTCCTGCACTGGATAACTTGACCATCGTTTTGAGCGATGGCAGCACCTACGACTTAAAGGGCTCTGTGGCTGAGGTTAACCGTGGCATTAATGATAACACAGGCACCTTGACTATCAAGGCATTGTTCAGCAACCCGGCACGCCGTCTGTTGCCTGGTATGTTTGCCCATGTACAGGCAACTGCAGGCACCCGCGAAAATGCATTGCTTGTACCCAAGCGTGCTATTGTAGAGCTGATGTATAAGAAGTTTGTATATGTTGTAGGCAACGATAACAAGGTTATCATGAAGGAGGTTAAGCTTGGACCTTCTGTCGGCCGCTTCTACATGCTTGAAAGTGGCCTAAGCGGTGACGAAACCATCGTAGTTGAAGGCACCGGCAAGATTAAGCAGGGTGCGGAGGTTAAGGCACAGCCGATGACAGAGGCCGAGCTTGATACAACTACAGACAGCAGTGCTACCGCAAGCAGCAAGCAATAAGGAGGTAGGCTAGATGGCTCGTTTCTTTATTGACCGCCCTGTCTTTGCGATAGTTTTGGCGGTTATCATTACCTTGCTGGGCACTATTGCCGGCTTCAGCCTGCCAATTGCCCAATATCCAAACATTACTAAGCCGCGTATCAGCGTAACCACTAACTATGTAGGTGCGAGTGCTGATATCGTAGAAAAGGCTGTAGCCCAGACCATTGAACAAAAGGTCAGCGGTGTAGAGAACATGCTGAACATGTCCTCCGTCAGCACCTCCAGTGGTGAGTACAAACTGAATGTAGAGTTTAACCTGGAAAAGAACGCCGATATTGCTTCCGTAGAGGTGCAAAACCGTGTGTCCCAGGCAACCAGCTCCTTGCCGAGTGAGGTTTCCAGCTACGGTGTCACCACTGCCAAGGAATCGGCTGAGACCATTATGTATTTTGGTCTGACCTCTCCTAATAATACCTATGACTCTATGTTTTTGAGAACCTATGCTGATGCCAACTTCCTGGATGCTATCAAGCGTGTTAAGGGTGTATCTACCGTTAGCGAATATGGTCCGGAATATGCAGTGCGTATCTGGCTGAACCCGGAAAAAATGGCGCAGCTGGGCGTAACCGTTACGGATGTGTCTAATGCTATTCAGACCCAGAACATACAGGCAGCCGTTGGTTCTATCGGCGACCGACCCACAACTGCAGAGCAGGAGCGTACCTATTCTGCCAGCGCCCAAGGACGTTTGAATACACCAGAGGAGTTTGGTAACGTAATTGTCCGCTCTAATAATGGTGATAACCTGAAGCTGAAGGATATTGCCACTATTAAGGAAGGTCCGCGTAGTGACCTTGTAACCAGCCGCTTAAACGGCGGTGATGCTGTTGTATTCCCGATTTCGTTGACCTCTGATGCCAACTCTATCGAGACCGTTAGAAATATCCGCGAGGTATTAAAGGATGCGGAAAGCCGTTTCCCGGATGACATGAAGCTGGTTATTGTTCAGGATAATACCCAGTTCATCACTGAATCTCTGGAAAAGGTAGCACATACCTTCTTCGAGGCCTTGGTGCTGGTTATCCTGGTTGTGTTCCTGTTTTTGGGAAGCTGGCGCGCAACCCTCATTCCTATTTTGGCAGTACCTGTATCCTTGATTGGTACCTTTGCCTCCTTCGTGCTACTGGGCTTTACTATCAACACGTTGACCGCATTTGCTATGATTTTGGCAATCGGCCTGGTTGTCGATGATGCCATCGTTGTAGTAGAGGCAGTAGAGCATCATATCCAGGAAAACGGTATGTCTCCTAAGGAGGCAACCTACCGTGCGATGAACGAGGTTTCCGGCCCTGTTGTGGCTATCGCCTTCGTTTTGTCCGCAGTATTTATTCCTGTAGCTTTTACCGGCGGCACTGTTGGTGAATTGTATAAGCAGTTTGCTATCACGATTTCCGTATCCATGATGCTTTCTGCAATCATCGCTTTGTCACTGACCCCGGCGCTGTGCTCCTTGATTTTGGTTAAAAAGGAAGCTGCTCCTAAGGGCTTTATCGGCAAGATTGTTAAACGCTTTGATGAGTGGTTCGCAAGAACCCTGGAAAAATATGTTAAAAACGTTGAAGGCTGCATCCGCAAGTCTAAGCTGATTTTGACCTGCCTGGTTATTGTAGTGATCTGCATCGGCTTCCTGGCTAAGGTTACGCCTACGGGCTTCGTGCCTAACGAGGATCAGGGCATGACCGCTGTGTCTATTTCCCTGCCTGAGGGTGCTTCTTCTAACCGCACTAACCAGATTATGTCACAGCTTTCGGAAAAGGCACGCAAGCTGCCCGGCGTTAGGAACGTTATGGCAGTAAGCGGTGTTGATATTCTGTCCATGGGCCAAAAGGCTAATGCAGGTCTTGCTGTAGTTGCTATGGAGGATTACAGCCAGCGCAGCAACAGCGTACAGGATATCATTCCTATGCTTTGGGGCATGGGCGCGCAGTTCCCCGATGCTACGGTTATGGCCTTCCAGCCGCCTTCTCTGCCTGGTGCCTCCAGCACCGGTACGCTTAGCCTGTATCTGATGAACCTGGCAGGCGAGGATGTTACCGTTATGGGTGAGCGTGCTAATGAATTTTTGGCTGCTGCCCGTAAGCGTCCGGAAATCGGTATGCTGTACACCACGCTTAATACCAGCACGCCTATGTATCAGTTTGATGTTGACCGTGAAAAGGCACAATCACTGAACGTTCCCGTATCCACTGTTTATACCGCGCTGCAGGCCTTTTTAGGTGGTTACGAAATCAACGATATTAACAGCTTTGGTCGTACCTGGAAGGTTGTTATGCAGGCTGATGCTAAATACCGCAGCGGTGTAGAGGATATGCGTTACTTCTTTGTCCGCAGTAATGATGGCCAGTCGGTACCGCTGAATACGTTGGTTAAGGCTAATTCCAAGAACAGCTCTGTTGTTATGACACGCTTCAATAGTGCCAGCGCTATCAAGATTTCCGGTGACCCGGCAGATGGGTATTCTACCGGTCAGGCAATGACAGCCCTGGAGGAGGTAGCTAAGGAAACCCTGCCTAATACCTACACCTACGAGTGGACGGGTCAGAGCCTGGATGAAAAGGAAGCCGGCAACCGTTCTACCCAGATCTTTATTATCTCTCTGATCTTCGTATTCCTGTGTCTGGCAGCACTCTACGAAAGCTGGACTATTCCTCTGGCAGTACTGCTGTCTGTACCGTCTGCAGTCTTTGGCTGCTTCCTGGTGCAATATGCACGTGGCCTGCAAAATGACGTTTATATGCAGATTGGTCTGATCACGCTTATCGGCCTGGCTGCGAAGAACGCTATTTTGATTGTCGAATATGCTAAGATGAATATGGAGCAGGGCATGGATGTTGTGACTGCGGCTGTACAGGCTGCTCATGTCCGCCTGCGTCCTATCCTGATGACGAGCTTCGCATTTATTTTGGGTTGCCTGCCGCTGGCAATTGCTACTGGCCCGGGCGCCGGTGCCCGTGTGTCAATGGGTAATGCCGTAGTTGGTGGTATGACAATCGCTACTTTGTTTGGTATCTTTTTGATTCCTGTTCTCTTTGTAGTTGTTGAACGCTTCTTCAGCCGCAAAAAGAAAGATAATGATCCCACAGATAATGTAACTGAACAGCTGTAAGGCTGGCAAAAATGCCGCCGCTCTTTGATGAGCGGCGGCATTTTTCATTGTGTAAAGCAAAAAGACCGCCTGCCGGCGGTCTTTTTGCTTTGGTAACAGCCCAGGTTCGCAATAGCTGCTGCCAAAGGTTTTCGCAAATTGAAAATTGAGAGGGTTGGAAAGTTGCTTTGCAATTATTATTATAAACAGGAAATGGTCGGAAATTGTTGCAGAGAGCACAAAAATAATTTTGAAAGTAAGTAAAAAAATAAGTAAAGTTTAAGTAAGGATAAAGG